>CAZPWF010000066.1:0-1514 GCA_964590725.1 uncultured Candidatus Saccharibacteria bacterium | reverse complement strand
GCTCTCCATTTTTACTACGACGTCGAGATAGATGACGCTGAATGGGTGGCCGCCGGCTTGGACCCAGACAAACCGCATTGGGCAGGCGCGCAAATGAATGTCAACGATCAACTTACTGAGCTATTTGCTGATCTATGCAAGATACGTGCTCAACTAGAGACAGGGGGTGTTTTGGAAGATGCTTACCCATTTTACGCGTATAGAGATGCCGATGAGGTCGGCGCTTTTCTAGATAACTTTAGTGGTGTTGATGAAAATGAATGGGATAATTACGCCGAGAATAGAGAAAACATAATCAAGGCAAGCTCTTATGTTGAGAAACTACGGAAGGTTATAAAGCTTGGTTCTCAAGTTGGCTTTGACTGGCTAAGCCAAAAAGAGGGTTTCGAATTTATTCCACTAAGAGACCAAGTAGTTAATTACGATCCGACGACAGATGTAATTATGGTTACCTCGCGCACTAACCCTAATATTGCTCTGCAATTTGGTCTTGATGATGACCGTATGCGCAAGATAGGTTCAGATGTGCGAATTCTTGATTGGGGCTTTATTTTACCTAATCGCAAAACATCCAATCATATCGACGCATTTTTCGATAGAGCTATCGAGCTTAAAAATTCAAGCATTGAAGAGCGCACATTTTCTTTACAAGAAGAATTTAACGATGATCGCGAAGAGACGTTAGTCTATACGCATGACTGGCTAGAAGGCTTTTGTGAGAAAGTAAACGCTGCTCAAGGCTACATAAATAGTGAAAATCTTGGCGATTTCACTGGCTTTGGTGATGAGGTGATTGGTAAGTTCTTCAATTGGGTCGACCCAAATAATGAAGATAAGGATTACTGGGGCACAATCAAGAGCGTAGATTATAAAAAGGGCACAGTACAGGTATTTAATCGCTTTGAGTATCACGATAAGGATAAGCCTTACGAGCGTAATGTTACAAAAACATTCAAGATGGTTAGAAAATCAAAAACTGGTTTGTTCGAACCAAAACCAACACTGAAGGGTAATTTGTATATTCATAGTGTTGACTTATAGGGGTGAAACAGATACAATAGCAAACTGAATCTAAAGGAAATTAACGGATAAATAATTATGCAGAAGTGTGATCTTACAGGCAAAGGCAAGCAATACGGCAGTAATGTTAGTTTTTCTCAGCGCCACACCAAAAAAGTTTGGAAGCCTAATCTTCAAAAGAAGACTATTATAGTTGATGGTAAAAAAGTGCAGATGAAGCTCAGCACTCAAGCTATCCGCACTCTCAAGAAAAAAGGCCTTCTAGCTAAACCCGAAGTAGTCAAAGCCGTAGAAGCAACCAAGTAGAACTCTTTCTTCAAGCTCCAATTCGCTACAGTTTCGACGACGCGCTTCGCCCGTCTGTTCGACCCACTTTTGGCTACAGGTCCAAAAGTGGGCAAAAACCCCGCAGCCACTTCCAGCTCTTTATGACTTCATTGATCAAAGACTACAATGTTCCGACAACTCGTTATCACTCAGACAATTCCCCACTC
>CAZPWF010000065.1:0-1597 GCA_964590725.1 uncultured Candidatus Saccharibacteria bacterium | reverse complement strand
ATTAGAGTCAATCATGTTTTGGAGGGTAATCATAAATGCTTCTTTTGAGCTTTCAAAACGCAGAACAAGCAAGCGTTTCATGAAGGCGGCCAAGTTGCTTTGTGCAGTTTGGAGATCTACATCATCAAGGTATGCGCCATATTTTTCTTTAAAAGCATCTCTTTTCTCATCCAAAATGTAGGTAACTGGTTTATATCGAGCACCCTCAAATCCATGATCCTCATTGGTTAAGGTTTCAAGGGTGTTGAGGTAGAGGTCAAACAATTCTCCAAGTTCATATTCAAGTAAGTCTGGGCCTTCCACCTTGGCAAAAGAAATTCCTTGTTTGATGAGATTATTGCGATATCTTGAAATGGTTTGGAGGTCTAATCTGGATCTGCGGACGATAACAGGTTCAATAAGCCTTCGGAGCTCCTGAGCAATCTCCTTTGTTTCAGCAGTTATTTCATCTGGTGTTAACTTATTACTTCGTAGACTAGATCGAAGTTTTTTATAACGATCAATTAACTCTCTGAAGCGCAGTGACAAATTGTCTACGGAGCGGATAGTTGATTGACCTGGGGTTTGGAATAATTTAACTAAAGCAAAAACATCCTTTGGGTCGTTATTAAATGGTGTAGCTGTCAAAACAACAACCTTATTATTTGCATTACTTCTTGAGAGAGAATGCAGTAGAGTGTAGTCATCTGTAAGCTCATTGCGATAACGATGAGCCTCGTCAAGGATTAGAAGGATTGGGCCAGTGATTTGATTGGTGCACCATTGGTATGCCTCATCAATTTTTCCAGAACTAAAGATTTTAGTCCCAGGCAGCCTAAAGTGTGCCTGATATTCTTCCCACTGAGTTATTAAATGTGGTGGACTGATGATAACAACATGTAAATGATCTTTTTGAGCCATGTTGTAGGCAATGGCAGATGCAATGATACTTTTACCCAAACCTACAACGTCGGCAATAATAACGCCACCATATTGATTGATTCGATCAATTCCCATCCTGATAGCATCAAGCTGGTATTCTAGATCAACAAACGACTCATCAGTTATTTTTCCAGGTGACTCAATGTCTGTGTTGCGATCTTTGCCAAAAAGCTCGTGAAGAACACGGATATACATTAGATAGGGTTGGACTACGGCATTGATCCAAAGTTTTTTGACCACATCTTTAAACTCGTCGTTATTCTCAGGAGTAGCAATATCGATGTTCTGGGCATCCTTCCACATTGATTCAAATTTGGCACAGCCATCCAAAAACACCTGTTTATCTCTAGAAGAGTCGTTGAGTTCCCCTTGCTCTATAAGACCGTTGTAAGTTAGATTGCTTGATCCTAAAAATCTAGTCCCGGGGAAGTCGCCTCCTTGGTTAAATTCTGGCGCATTATGAACCAAATAAATTTTTCCGTGCTCGTCTGTATTGGTCAGTTTTATCTGGAGACTGCCGTCAATAATCTTTTGCTCAAAGATTTTGTAGGCTTCTTGTGACTTTGGATCATCAAATACTTGGGTTTCATTAAACAGTCGTGTAAAGCCTTTAAAATAGTCTGATTTTTGCTCTGATCTGGAAGAATAGGTGTCTTGAGGCTGAAAACGGTCAAAG
>CAZPWF010000064.1:0-1619 GCA_964590725.1 uncultured Candidatus Saccharibacteria bacterium | reverse complement strand
TGCCTAAATGCTGCTTGATAGTTTGAGTTGCAATTAATTGGTTGATGCTTGCTGATGGTTCGGCGTTAGGGTTACCAAATTGTTCGCTTATTGCATGACTAGCTCGTAATAATCCCACAGCGCCACTAATTTTGGCTAAACGGGGTAAAACTGTAGGTTCTCGGTTTGTTAGGTGTTGCTCGGCGATCGCCGCTGCAACGCAAAGGGCACTAGCTCCTAACCAGGCCATACTTTCTTTAGCTATTGGTGGAAGGCATAGCATAATTTCTGAGGTTGGTTTTTCCATAGTTTAAGTATTGTCTAGATTTTCATGTCTTGCAAGCATAAGCAAAGATGAAAAACACCTTCAGATATAGTGCCTGGACGTGGTAGATCACGGCTGTTGTCGTAGACAGCTATTACTTAGCCGCGAATATTCTTTGGTGATCGATATGTGCGCCAGCCTCCTGCTGGGGTGTCGCCACTATAGGGATAGTGGTCATGTACCTGGATATCGCCGTTCGCAGAAACATCAACACCCGTTCTCCAGTTTGAAACATTGGCCAAGGCTCGCTTGGCATCATCTATTTCAACCTTTCCGTTTTGTGCTGAACTACCGATCTTTTCACTTATTTCGCGGTGTCTGGTTACGAGTCGTTCAGTATGGGCGCCAATACCATTAGCCCATTCTTCCATTTCTTGCATACGTTGTTGTTTAGCTAATTCTTCTGCAGTAGCTATCGGTTCACTAGAAAACTCTTGAAGTCGCGAAAATGCTTCGTGATCTTGATTTGAGTTAGCTGTAGATAGTTCTGACATTTATTTTATTTTGAAGTAAGCTTATTTATTTTGTGTGACGGGAACTATTTCTACAAGCTTAAATAGAGTTAGTGCGCGATCAATACTTTGTCCGGCAATGTTTGACCGCACTCTTTCTGCTGCATTATTTATTTCTTCGTTTAGAGGTGTCTCAAGACTTTTTAGCATTGCTGTTCCATTAGTCAGTAGAGAAATATCTCCATGATCATTAATCTTATCAATTATCATGTTGCGTCTATTTCTAGTCTTTTCTTCTGCATTTGCCATAGACCGCGCTGCCTCAACATCCTGAACAGGGTTTATTGGTCCGTCGTTTCGATATAAACGACCCTCAGCTCCCCTGGGGGACATTATCTTTAAGCCATTATTTCGGTTCATGACCATAATAATAACACAAAACAAAAATAAAGTCAAAGATTGACGAACGATCTGAAGATCTTCAAGCGGATCGTCTTGTTAGAAATGTTATTAGGTAAACATAACGGGGTATTTTGGGATTACTTTATCGTAAATAGGTCAACTTATTATTCTGAGGTAGTTGGCGTAATCTCTAATAAATCAGCTTCTCGTTTATCTGATGTGGTGTCGTATCTATGCAGGACTGGTCCTTGTTTATTTGTAAATCTTTTTACTACTGTATCACCTTCGTTTAGGTCGGCGGTATGTATAGTATCGGACATTATATTTGGGTTAGCCATGCCATTCTCAAGTAGCTTTGCGGCTTCACGAACACTGTGGTCATGTATTTGGTCCTGAAAGTCACCATCAGAGGCAATTTCATTCATCATAGGACCACTGTTTGCGAGTGTGACCCGGCCACT
>CAZPWF010000063.1:0-1671 GCA_964590725.1 uncultured Candidatus Saccharibacteria bacterium | reverse complement strand
CAGAGTATATGGCTGGCCGAACACCAAACCCAGATATTATGTGTAATCAAGAAGTGAAGTTCAAATTATTCCTAGACACAGCACTTGAAGACGGTGCCGATATGATTGCTACAGGTCACTACGCTCGTATCAAAGATGGTAAATTGCTTACCGCCAAGAACAAAGATAAAGACCAGACGTACTTTTTATACCGGGTGACCGAAATGGCTCTCAACAAAAGCCTTATGCCAATAGGTGAGTACGTAACCAAAGATGAAGTGCGGGCCAAGGCCAATGAACTAGGGTTAGTCACTGCAGGTAAAAAGGACAGTCAAGGTATTTGCTTCGTTGGCAAAGTAGGGATTCGGGAGTTTTTGGAGCAATATGTTGAAGTAAAGCCAGGTTTAATCATCGACCGCAGCGGTGATGTGGTTGGTGAACATGACGGAGCTATATTTTATACTATTGGCCAACGCCATGGATTAAATGTTGGCGGTGGTTTTCCTTATTATGTTATTGGTAAGGATATGGAAAAGAACGAAGTGTATGTCACGACGGACCTTGATGATAAAAAACTTTGGCACAAGCAACTGAATTTAACAGATATTCATTGGATTAACGATGCGCCACTAGTGGCTAAACTTCAGGTCAGGACTCGCTATCGAGCCCCGCTCATAAATTGTGAATTTGATTTCAAGACGGGTACTGTGTTGCTTGAAGATGAAGTGCGTGCGGTTACTGCTGGTCAATCTGCTGTGTTTTATGATGGTGCGCATTGTTTAGGTGGCGGAATAATTATATAAAAATCTGTATACTATCAGGCATGACACAACAACTTCTCGATAAAATTACCGCTCTCCACAGAAAATATGCTCCAAACGATGAAGATTTAAAGGTTGTCCTAGATCATTGTAAGGTTGTAACTGAAATAGCTCTGTGGTGCGCCACGAACACGAAGGAGGCAATAGATATTGAATTACTTGAAACGGCTGCCTTACTTCACGATATTGGTTCTTACCCGTTCTTAGCGGCATGGGAGGTTCGAGAAAACTATAGATCGTATTACGTGCAGCATGCAATGCTAGGTGCAAAGATAGTCGAAGAAGAAGGTTTCGATAAAAATATCGCAGAGATAATTCAAACTCATGTCTTAATGGGGTTAACAAAAGCCGATATTTTGTCTACGAACATGAGCTTACCACTGCGCGATTATGAGCCGACAACCGTTGAAGGCAGGATTTTGTGTTATGCAGATCGATTCCATTCCAAAGATCCCAATTTTAATTCTTATGAAGTATTTTACGATCGTTTACTAGAAAGTTTGCCTGAACAAGCAAAGAAATTTAGAGCATCAGCTACTGAGTTTGGAATACCCGATCTTAAGGCTTTGGCTAAAAAATATGACCACCCAATAAAATAAGTCGGACATTAATCCATTGGGATTCGACATCTGCTACACTTGTGCTATGACACATTGGTTGCTCGTAAGTTCCCCAGAGAATTTTGAAATCAGTAGAGCAAGAGGTTTTGATATTGCCGGTATGAAACACCGTTGGCGTAAAGCCGCGAGCGAGGTTCAAGCTAATGACACGGTGTTTTTTTATCTGACAGGCCTAAAAGCTATCGGCGGCGAAGCGAAAGTTGTTGATAAGTATTTTGAAGACGAAACAAAGGTATGGGAATCAACAAAAC
>CAZPWF010000062.1:0-1723 GCA_964590725.1 uncultured Candidatus Saccharibacteria bacterium | reverse complement strand
CTTTTACGCGACCGGAAAGCCCAAAAAATAGGATTGTTGCCGCAATACTTCTGTGTACCCCTCGTGCTCTTGGTTGTTTTTCTCCGTTATCTCGACGAAAGAATCTCTTTCTTGTGGTTGACGCCGCATCTGTGCTAATTAATTCGTTTAAACTGGCAGCCGGGGCTGGTTCGTTGCTGTTTGGTTCTAGTTCTTGAATATAGTCATTTTCAAGAACCTCAACAACCCTTGCTTCCCTAATCACAGAGTATAGACCTAGTAGTTTTTGTGTGACCCTTTGCCTTAATTCGAGGTCGTGTGGTGCAAGCTCGAAAGCAGCTTGAGAAATATATCTTAGCAAATTCGGTTTAATCTCGGTAAATTCATCCCACTGAGGTTTTGTATACTCTACGGCACTATCTTGCTCGTGTAGATTTTCAAGTACAAAATTAACAACTGACTCAGGTGCATCATGATGTAATAGTTCGAAAGATTCGTCCATTGATGGTGTGCTCATGACTGCCTCCTGTTACATAAACATTATCTTACATTACATCTAGCGTTTCAATGTGATAAAAATCACACATATATGGGGTATTGTAATTTATTAGTAACAGAGTATTATTAGACTTTGTTTGAACAATAACTAAGAGAGAATAAATATGAGTGAATTAAAATCAGGAGATGTACTTGATCCTATGATGACAAATATCAGTATTGTAGAAACGCCGATCAAACTTATCGACGGGATTGAAACAATGACACTAGACGAAGTGCAACAGCAAGCAGAGTTAGCTCGTCAAAGTTTAGTGCCGGTTACTAAGGATTCTCGCGGTACCTGCATTGATGAGCGTGAGAGAGTTGGTACGAGAGCACAGGAAGGTGTTGTTAAGCCGTTACCTTCTGTAGCTGGTGGCCCAGACATTTATGGGCTTTATGTTGCCGAATTTTCAGGTTACTTTGGGGATTCAAATAGAGATCCTGAATCAAGCTTAGGTGAAATCAAGAGAGATATTAACAGTAAGGGTATCGCTTCGGGCGGACATGATCACTGTGCTGCCAATGCTAGTTTTGGTCCAATTGTTTCAATTGTCGCTAATCCTGAAAATGCTGCTGGTTTGAAAGCCTATGCTGAAATTAATCAAGGGGATGCTTATGACGAAACTATTGCTAACGAAGTTTTAGATTTTGCTAGGCAGGTTGATGGCAGTGGTCGCTATGTAAATCATAAAGAAGATACCCTTGCTGAAGTATACGGTGACGAGGCTGACGAAGCTATTGAAACACTTGCTAATGTGCCGCACGAAGGTCGTACATTTATTCGCCAAGACAAACGAGGTTACACGGTAGACCAGACAAGTTTACATAACTTATCTGGTGGCGAGGATAGCTTTGTATTTGATGACTGGTATGCTGACGACATAGAGAACGCGCTTGCTAGAGGTCCAGAAGCGGTTATAATGAAAAAACGCATGGAAACTGCACGTGAATTTTTGATTGCTGCTGTAGCGCAGGCAGTTCCGAACAAAGAATTGCACCAAATTAATCTTAGTTAGTTGCAACTATTGATTAAGAGTATTATGCTGAGATCATAATTAACGGAGGGTAAATATGTTAAGTAGAGATAAGACAGCTATGCTATTGGCTGAATTTTTTGGCACATTCGTGCTGGCTTCTGCTGTGCTAGCAATGATAACAAAAATAGGTATTCCCTATTTTGGCGCAATGACAGCGGGGTTAGTAT
>CAZPWF010000061.1:0-1892 GCA_964590725.1 uncultured Candidatus Saccharibacteria bacterium | reverse complement strand
CTCATGCACCCCAAGGGTCTAGACAAGGTGTCCGGGAAAAGCAGAGGTTGACAATCAAAAGATAATCCAGCTGGGATTTTTACCGCCGGCCTGCCCGGGGCTGGCAAAACTGAGTTCACCAAGAATTTGCTAGCCGAAATTGTAGATAAGCCCGTGAGAATCGATATGGATGAGATAGCTGAGCTTATAGAGGGCTATAAGCCAGAAATAGCAGATAAATTTCGTGGTGGTGCATCAGCTATTTTGGCTCGCATATACGACGAGGTAGTTAAGCATAAGATAGATTTTGTCTTCGATGGTACTTTCTCACAAGATAGAGCAATCCAAAATCTTGAGAGAGCTATAAGACATAACTATACTGTTAAGATTTACTACATTCATCAAGATCCTGTCATTGCTTGGCAATTTACTCAAGACAGAGAGCTTGTTGAGCATCGTGCCATAAGCAAAGAAGGCTTCATTGAATCATACTTAAAACTTAAAGATAATCTCCAAACCTTGTGTAGCGACTATAAAGATGTTACAATAAGTCTAATTGTGAAGGATAAGCACAACAAAGAGGGACGACGCGTAGAGAACGTCGATAATCTCTTTAAGGAGCTACCCGATTTTCTCTCAGGTTCTGAACTCAGAAACGTGATATCATAAATTATATGAACAAGGCACTACGAAAAATTATCAAGCCAAAAAAGGTAGAACTACTTGATGTAGCTTCACCAAAACCATCACGCGCTGCTAGTCGCGTGCTTAATGATGCGCTCGAGCAAGCGTACCGTGATCAGCGGTCTACTTCAAAACAAGCTGCAGTAATTAGGGGTAGCTAGCTCCAAAGCTACTTTTGCTATTATTACTAGAGGATTGCCGTTCGTAAACAGCTCTACCTTAGTCTTTTAATAGTTTTAGTTAGTGGTGTATTGACAGCTATACATTACCATTCAACTAAACTCTACTATAGAGGAGATAGTTCTACTGGGGACGACTTTATAGTCTATAAAGTAATGGTTGCTACTCTTATTGTGACGCTAGTGGTATCAAGTATTTACACTCTATATAATCGTCGTGTAAAGTCTGCGCTCATTGCTTTTCCAGTACACTTTGTTATGGGAGTGATAGTCGTTCTTATCATGGGAACACTAATAACACGTGTAGCTTACCATAGTCCTTGTGATGAGCTTGGCCTCGAGAGTGCAGTCTGTCAGGATGTTCGGGGCACATGGTGGTCACCGTTTTATTAGTGTACGAATAAAAGAAAATGGATGTTTAAGGTGTAATGTCACCCTTGGATTTCATGTCGTTGTAGATCGCTTCAAGAACCTCTGGCTGTTCGTGAGAGAGTAGGTGACTTTTGGCATATTCATTCTCAAGCATCTTAATTGCCATTTCAGGTGTGGCATTATCAGGGTCAATCGTCTTAATATAGGCAATCATTTTCTCGATTGCTTCTTCAGTATGTTCGTAGTCTTTACTCATAGCTGCCTACATTATAGACCAGTACCACGGCTTTAGGTGTAAAAAACGTATCATCTGTTGAGTAAGTTCGACTGACTCAATTCTGCGCATAACTTCACGACTATTATTTTGCGACAATATGTTTAGACTGCCTTCATATAGAATCATACCGTCCAAGACAGCTATTTTTTCGGTGATGATAGTCATACAGAAAATAGACTTTCACGCCGATCTGCTTGAGCTCGTTAGTCGCTTGCCAGGCCTGAATTCGTAGCAGCGTATCATGGTGGCCAGGATAGCGAGTGTTAATACGAATTTTTACACCTTTCTTAATAAGCTTTCTCAGAATAGGTGAAAGTAGCCGTACTCGACGTAGTGTCATGTAAGGTGTCAAGCTCCCGTTTCTTGCAACACTCGTTCTAAACTTTTAGGTCGTTGGTTTT
>CAZPWF010000060.1:0-1932 GCA_964590725.1 uncultured Candidatus Saccharibacteria bacterium | reverse complement strand
TCATTTCTTTGTTGCATATTTGAATTGTGGCTATATCAACCAACCTATGCTCCCCCTAGTTGACGCATTCAGGAACCGAGAAATAGAGTTTGGATCTAGTTTACAAAATATCCAAACCGTGTTTGAAACTTTTGAAATCGAGCCTACTTATGCTTAGTAGGCTTCTTATACTGCTCTCCTGCCTTTAAGCCTCGATGAGATATTTTTAGTTCCCCTGGTATTGGATTATCAGCAATATACTTTTCGACTTTCTCAACAAGCTCATTAACATAGGTAACAATCGGGTCCAACATCCCTTCAAACTCACCAGACAAAGCCCAACTTAAATTCACTACTTTCCACCCTGTATCTGTCCCGTTCCATAATCGATCAATAGTAGGGTGTTCCACAATATGCCTTCGGTCAACAACTGTATGAATTTCTTGTGGTAGGGTCATCGTAACCCCTATAGCATTTGCTAGACTTCTTAACCTTTCAGCTAACTCTTGGCTATTCTCTGGCATTGAGAACTCCTCTTTGCGTTTTGTTTTGATCTGCTTAACTCCTAACTCGTATTCCGTCACCAAATACTCTAACCCCAGTTTGGTAAGTGTTAGAAACTGAATCATTTGAATTTCAAACTTCACCTTCAATTCGTCTGGGACATTTCTAAAACCAGATTTATCATTAACTGGAAGTTTTCTACATTTCTGTAGGGATTTTAGTGCGACTTTATGGTATCTGGCTCCTTCTCTAAGGATATGTCCATATCTTCTATATTGTAGATATAGATACCTGCCCCACTTTGGGTCGACTGCCGTTAAGGCAAATTCAACAACAGCTCCCTTCTCGTGACTATGAGCCAGACTTGGGTCAGATAAATTCTTTAGTTTTTTACCCGAAATGATTATTTTTCTAGACATAAATCTATACTTATATATTATCAAAAACTGATAAAATACGATAAGCAAGCGTTAGTATTTGAAGATGTAATGACCTATGACATACGAAGAAAAACTACAAAAGGTGGTCTCGAAGCTTAAAGATGAGCGAGATTTGACCAGAACAGGGCATAACACAAAAGTGACCTTCAATGACAGAAGCTTTACAAAAGTACGCATAGGCGATGTATGTAAGGTTCTGCTCAAACTCCAAGATGATGAGGGTGCTGTCACGATATTTGATGCCATACAACGAGCCGAGACAATGGAAACAGAACAAATTATCGCTCCCAACGACAATGACGACTATGAAGGTGTTGATGATATTATCGTAGAACTGAGCGAGACATTCGACCGATGGTACGAGAGTTACCTAATGCGACAGAAGACTGACCTCAAGCATATTGACTACATCAATTTGCTGAGAATCTACGATGTTGTCTTGGACATCAACGAACAGGTACAACTTACGGGTAAAACAACAGTGTATTTTGATTTAGCTCCTCCCGTAATAAGGTTCCGGATGCTATTTCCTGCCGATACGATAGGCTTGCGGGACCAGTACTGTGACAACAGGATCCAAAGCATCATGTATCTTAAAGAAAAAGGGGCAATAGTGAGTTTTGATAACAATGAATCAGGTTGGGATACAAGGGTAAGCGCATCTCTTGTACTGAGCACATTTGATGATTTTTACGAAAAAATCAAAAATGAGTACATTAATCGCAATCAGACAAATGAAAGAAGCGAAAAGCCCAATGGCCCTTCAATAGGTGTTGAGCAAAGGAATATCACCGTCAAAGTAGGATATGATCCAAAAAAAGGCGAGCTGAATATTGAGAGTAAAAAGGTAAAATTCAAGAAGGATAGTTTTAGAGCAAAACTGCTTGAACTAATGCTCAAAAATGAAATGGCCAGCAAAAAGGAGTGGTCTTGGGATGAGATACTCGAAGAAATCGAAGGGATCAGAGATGACAAAGAGCTTAAAGAAAACAAGGACAAAGTCTATAAC
>CAZPWF010000059.1:0-1971 GCA_964590725.1 uncultured Candidatus Saccharibacteria bacterium | reverse complement strand
AAATACTGCATGATAGGAGCAAACTCAGTCATTCTCAGTGGCGTAGAGATCGGAGACTATTCAATCGTTGGCGCGGGAAGTGTTGTTACAAAATCATTTCCAGAGAAATCAGTTATAGTCGGCAATCCGGCTAGACTATTAAGAAAAAGAATATGAAAACATCCGTAATCATTCCCTACATGGAAAGCTATCCCGAAAAAAGGGAGATCCTCAAAACCTGTGTGAATTCGTTTATTGGTGCAGATGAGATCATTGTCGTGAGCAATTGGCGTGAGGGCTATGCAAAGCCGATCAACAAAGGGTGTGCGGTAGCGCGTGGCGATTTCATCGTAGTGATGAATGACGACCTAGTCTGGGATGGAGGATCACTAAAACGATTGTGCGATGAAACCGCCGTTACCTCTCCGGTAGTTAATGGGAAGTCGCAGCCATTCTGGGGATTTACGTGGTGCATGCCTCGATGGGTATATGAGAAGACTGGGGGAATGGATGAGGGGTACAGAATATCTTATTTTGATGATGACCATTTTATAGCAACCTTAATGAAACTGCGCATTCCAATGCACTCAGTACCTGATGTACAGGTCACTACGAAAGGTGGAACAACTTTGGATGCTTTTCCTGATAGGAACGAGTTTTATGAGGAAAACAAACAAAGATTTATATCAATTTGGGGCTATGAGCCAAGGACTCTCTATGATTTTTTTGATCGAAATGGGAGACTGCCTGACAAGGGGGAGATTTGATCTCCCAGAGTTGATAGCTTCATGTTCTTTTCCATGACAAGATGAGCATAGGTACACAAGATTATCTAAGTTATTATCAAACGGATTTCTGTTGATATGGTGCACCACGATTTTGTCTTTAGAAAAACAGAGTACGCAGACGCGAGGCACTTTCTGTCTCTTTGCTTTATCGTGTGCATTAGTGCGAGACAGAGTCTCACTTCTTCTTGTCGTAAGCATCTCCTTTATAATTTTCTTCCTATTTTTGAAATAATATTTCATTTTACTAGCCTTTCCCTTTATCGATCTATTGTATGTATTTTTACTTCGCTTCGTTCTTCCAATATCTTTGTAATACCATTTCCTTTGGGTAATTTTGTTTTTAGAGGAAGTATTGTATTTGTGCAGGGTATACTTACGAGCAGCACCAGAATCTTGGCATTCTTGGCAATATTTACGCCTTCCAGATTGTTTAGCAAATCCATTCCTACATATTTCGCATGTTTTTTCCATAACGTAATCATACTAGACGACGATGATTTAATCAATTACACCCGTACTCTATGATCTCTGTGAAACCTTCTTTGTTGTTTAATTATGACTATGCGATGACTCCATTTTCGTATCGTCAGCCGTGGAGCCCAGCCTTCCAACTACAAGAGGCACTGAGAGAGTATTTTGACGTGTACAGACGAGATGAGATAAATCTATCAGATGCAGATTTTGTCTTTAATGCAGCTCCGATAGTTGCAGATGGTGGACAGGGAATGGATCTATTTCTGAAAGGTAAGAAGACCGGATGGTGGGACATATTGCCTCTAGAGCATATAGACAAGCAGTATTTTGATCGATGTGATGTAGTTTTCTACAATACACCTTCTTTTGCAGAAGAATACCCACAGAATAAGCGCGTATTGCTTTTGGAAGCTGTGGATACGTGGGGATACTACAGACAACCGGCAAGTTTGGATTATGAGGTGGGATTTCTTGGTAGTGAAGTTACTGGTTACAGAAAGGATCTACTCGACAAGCTATCTAAGAAATACAAAATGTTGCGAGGGCAAATGGAGATGGGACCTATATCATCTCGTGAGCTGTCTCGATGCAAGCTTGTATTGTCTATACAAGACTATTGGGAAAAGAACGCATACATTGAAAGAAGAACGTTTACATTCGGCAATGTTCGACCGATATTGGTACACATAAACTCAGATTACAGATTTGTTGGCGATCCATATCTTGACTA
>CAZPWF010000058.1:0-2017 GCA_964590725.1 uncultured Candidatus Saccharibacteria bacterium | reverse complement strand
CCGTTTGAAAGTTACACAATCAAACGTGATGGGGAACTCTGCTTTCGCATTAGACTCTGAGCAAAGCTGTCTGAAAATTGATTGCGGTTAATGGGGTCAAACATTAAGTCGATAAACAACTCGTCAAAAAGCACATATATATCGCATTTTTTTGCTTCTTTAAGAATCTTCAATATGTCATCTGGTGAATAAAATTCTCCGGTCGGATTATTTGGTTGAGTACTGATGATTAGTTTGGTTCGTTTGGTAATGCTTCGCAGTATTGAATCTGCCGAAATGAATGAAGCATCATCATGTGCTCTACCCATACTCTCAATAAGACCTAAGCCATATTTTTTTGCCAATAACTTAAATAGATAGTAAGCGGGGATTGGAATGACAACATCACTATTTGGATAGTCATTTTTAATCCATTCAAACACCGCAGAAATTCCTCCAGTTGCACCTTCAGTAATGCATATATCTTTTTGACTATATATTCCTGCCGCATGAAGTTTTAAATTTTCATATACTGCAATTGCATTGCGAAGATCAGCATTGCCTGCTGGTGATGAGTATGTGCGATAGTACGCATGATTTTTTAAGTCTATAATCACTTGTTTTAAATATCCTTGATATGTTGCCAAATCTGATACCCCAGAAGATATATTAAATTCGTACTTTTTTAATTTGGGTGACAATATTTTATTTTCGCTTGAATATACTTGCTCTAGGGCGGCCGAAAAGGTAGGTTTTTGAGGCAATATTTGATCTAAAAGAGCGAATAGCCTTTTCTGACTAGTTGTATTCATATATAAACTACGAATATTACTTTGATTCTTTCAAAGAACGATATTCTAACTTAGAACTAAGCGATTATCACCTCTGTTTAACGCAAATCTGTTTATAAGTACATGGATAAATGCAGCCGTTAAGCAGAGAATAATTAGTCTACAAGTCAATATTGTATTGGATCATTATTTAATCAGCCGTTAACAATATTTGGAGCGAAATAGTGAAGTTAATGTGGAAGTAATTTAGACTACAAAACAACTAATCATACCTGTGTTCATCATCCCTTAAAAAACAAGTGCAAGCTGTGTTTTCTGCTACCCTTACCTTACAAAGTACTACTTCTTAATATTGAGACCAACAACTTCTTTAACCTCAAATATATTCCCGTCACTTACCAGTCGATAATAACCGGCATGGTCAAATTCTGCATTCATCAACCGTTGGTAGTCACCATACCCCAGTTTGACTAAGTATCCTATCATAATGTCAAAATGACAAACAATAAGGATGGTTTTGCCTATCTGCGTCTTAACCACTTGGTCAAGAAAACGTTGGAAGCGAACTACCGTGTCCGAGAGGCATTCCATATCATGCACATACTTGAATTTCATAGCCTCATCACCGTCAACAGTGTCTTCTGCAATAAATGCATCAGGACATACTTTACGAGCTTGGTCAAATGTCAATCCTTGCAGAGAACCCCAATATCGCTCGTTCAGCAGGGCATCTGTGATTACATCAATACCCCTACCTTCGGCAATAATCTGTGCAGTCGATACTGCGCGCGTTAGTGTTGACGAGTAAATCTTATCCAGATTAATACCTGCAAGCTTTGTGGCAAGTGCCTTGGCTTGCTGCTTTCCTTGTGGAGTTAGAGGATTTGGCTCCAGTGTTCCACCAATTGTCTTTTTAAGGTTAAACTGCGATTGACCATGTCGGACGACATAGATATTTATTTGGTTTGTCATGGTTGATCACTCAAAAACTTCTTTACTCAAGCGAGTGTAACTAAAGACTCGAAAGTCTTCAAGATCTATTTTATGCAGGCGATTTAAAAAAGAAAATCGATGTTGCAATTTCACAGGTCATCTTAGTTTGTCAGTAATAATAGTGGTTTCATTTTCTGTTTTACGATTGATTCGGCATATCTCACTCATCGACTGCTTAGTATCAAGTTATTGTAATTGCAAAAAATATAGACACCCACGTCCCTTCGCATACGCTCAGTGACATGGTACTTTCA
>CAZPWF010000057.1:0-2087 GCA_964590725.1 uncultured Candidatus Saccharibacteria bacterium | reverse complement strand
GAGCGGTTGGCTGTTAACCAATAGGTCGCTGGTTCGAGCCCAGCTGCCGGAGCCAAGAGTATATATGTGACAGAAAGTCCAGTAAGCATTCACGCTGGACTTTTTGTTATAATCAGACTATGAAGAAAGTAGCTAAGTTAGTTATTATCGACTCGGACGATAAATATCTATTAATGCACAGAAGCGATCATCCAACCTTCGGAGTAGATCCTGATCTGCCTGGCGGGACATTGGAGGATGATGAAACTATGCTAGAGACTATGCTCCGTGAAGTTAAAGAAGAAGCGGGCTTAGATATCGATGCAAAATCAACAAAAGAGATTTATTCAGGAGCAGATTATTCGGCACGCGGTACGTATTACGCTCTATTTGTTACTAAGTTAAATAAGCGACCGATGATTGCAATGAGCTGGGAGCATTCTAGCTACGAGTGGCTTGATCGGGATGAGTTTATAAGTAAATCAATCAGCGCAAAAGATACTTTTATGCATATGGTGGCTGACACGCTTAAACAACAAGTGATAAGTTCGCGACCTGTAAGCTGAGCCAAGAAATAATCCTCAATAGTTCAAGACCAGTCCTAGGGACCGGTCTTTTTTACCTCTGTTAAAATAATCTTCTCAGACCCTAATTGCTAGTGATCAGCACGTACTCGGAGCTGTAGCTGTAAAAGCGTATAGTTGCCTCTGTTAATTTGGTCCGAGACCGGTAGGGTGTAGTAGCAGTGGTTCTAGACCGGCACGCCCTCTTGTAATCTTATCGAGCAAAGTTCCAGACCAGTCTTCCCTGTTATAATGACTACCATGAAATCAAATCGACATGATGTTCTTCTATTAAAACCTGACGTTGAGCGTGACGCACCTTTTGCGCTTGGTTGGTTCAGTCGAGCAGAAGGCAGACAGACGCTATTGAGCATGGGTAACGCAGAAGATGAGATAGAAGAAGCAACTCTTGATGGTGAAAAGGCGACAATTCAAGAGTTTATTGATCTTGAAAAGGATGGTAGACAAATCACACGTATGATAGTCGTTAATGGTGTAACAATTGGCGCCGTATGGATTGAGCTTTTTGAAAACCATGGCGTAAAGTCGCCGAGCGTACATATTATTATCGGTAATCCAGATTATCGAGGTAAGGGCATCGGCACCTCGGCGATGCAGTCCGCTATACACTATGCTATCCATGAGCTAGGCGCTACTAATGTATATTCGCGCCATTTATTGTCCAACAAAGGTATATCGGCAGTAAACGCAAAGCTTGGATTTAAAGTAGACGGCGATGCTTATGAAGATGAAAATGGGCTAGTATGGCAAAATGTTAAACTCTAGGTGTTTTGGTTCAAGACCGTGAAGCTGAGCCAAGATTATCAAACTATAAAGTTGAAGAACCATCCAGTAAGCATTCACGCTACTGGATTTTCTTTTTTGTTACAATGGTAAATATGAAACTCATATTCCTTTATGGCCCTCCTGCTTCTGGGAAGTTAACTATTGCCGAAAAGTTATCTGAACTTGCCAATATTCCACTATTTCATAACCATCTTTCACGAGATTTGGTAAAAGATATCTATGGAGATAAGCTACGAGAAAACTATGCGCTCGTAGATCGGATTAGGTTCGACGTTTTAGACTATTGCTCGAAGAATAATACCGATCTTATTTTTACTTATGTATATGAGGGCAGTGATGACGATGCTAATGTTCGAGATTTTATAAAGACTATCGAAAATAACGCTGGGACTGTGCTGTTTGTAGAGCTTACTGCAGATAGAAAAGACTTGATAGGCAGAGTCGATAACGAGTCTCGCAAAAAGTTTAAGAAATTAACAGACCCAGATATTATGGAAAGAATTACCGAGGACATGAGGATTTACTCCATTCCGTTTGTCGATTCGCTAAAAATTAATACCTCCGAATTAACACCGGATCAATCGGCAAAGACTATTGTGGATGAATTTAAACTTTAAGTTCTAGACCGCCAAGCTGAGCCAGACTCAGCAGGTAAATACCCATACCGGGTTCTCTGACCAAAGGTCAGATTTACCCCTTGAGTCAGACAAAAGTACCAATTCTTACCATAAGGTACAA
>CAZPWF010000056.1:0-2093 GCA_964590725.1 uncultured Candidatus Saccharibacteria bacterium | reverse complement strand
GTTTCTTAAGTGGAAACGCGAAGTTATTAGATGCCTTAATTTCGATGACGTGACCTCTTGTTGAACTTAGGTCGATATAGTCAGCAGCCTCTTTAACCTGTATGCCTGGCAGGTATGAGATCAGGTTTTTCTTAACGATTGAGGCGTCATCCTCGGGAACGCGCAAAATATATCGAATACCTTTATCCTTAGAGGATACAATTTCAAAGGCATAAGATTTTGAAACATCAAGTAGTCGATAAATCCAGTTTCTTTGACGAAGTAAACCATATACCGAGCTAAATAGTTGAGTTGTTGTATAGGAGCTTTGTTCTGTAGATGTAGGCGGTAATACTTCAAAAATTGTTACTGGTTTTTTGGACTCTGAACATGTGATATATATTTTAACTAGCCAGAAAGCCAACCAGGTCAGAAAAGAAATCAATAGAACTAGGGTAATCCAAGGCTTTGCTAATTCAAGTTGGAAGCTCAATAGAGCAATATACGGAGACAAGAGATTTAACAGTGAAGCAAGCTCTTTTCGTATAACTTGAAAGATTAAATTATTTTCCAACATAACTACCCATATGTGGGCAGTTTTTATCATCGAATACTAACCGTTTTTGATGATGTCTGAATGATACTCCTGACCTGAGATTTTCGCAAAGGCACTTGAGTAAATAGGCTTGACACCGTATGTGTACTTGCTATACTATCACTATAGTGATAGTCTGTAATAAATACCTGATATGAAACGAATACGAGTACAACCACAAGAAAGCAAAAATATCCCCCAAATAGGTTCACAATTATCGGTTGAAGAGCGTCTAAAAATCATTGCCAACTTAATAGTTGATCAAATTTTAGACCAGCAATTAGTTAAACAAGTAAAAGAGCCATGAATACTGAGCCTGTCCAACAACAAGCGGTAGCAGCAATCCGAATATCTTCACTAAAACAAGGATTGCAGGGTGATTCGCCTGAAGCACAGAAAGAGCAAATTGAGCGTTTTGCTCTAAATCGAGGCATTAAAGTTAAAAAGTTCTTTATCTTCATGGAGTCAGCCTCCAAAGAAGAGCAACCTGTTCAAGAAGCAATTGATTACTGTAAAAACCCCAAGAACGGTATTCAATTATTTATTATCAAATCCATTGATCGTTTCACCAGAGGCGGATCATATCTGTATGATCACCTCAAAATGCAGTTGGAAAAACATGACGTTAGACTAATCGATATTTATGGAATTATTGGCAACCAAGACGTAAATACCCTTGAGCATCTTGGCATCTCTTATAACTGGAGTGTATATAGCCCAACTAAAAAATCTGAAATTCTAGAAGCAGAACGTGCCAAAGATGAAATGCGAGACATTATGACCCGTATGATTGGTGCCGAGATTCGCTATGTCCGCATGGGCTATAGAGTAAGACAGGCACCATTTGGCTATGTGAATGAAAAAGTTGAGACCCCCCACGGGAAGCGAGTTATTTTAAAACCCCATCCAGAAGAATCCCTCTGGATTAAGAAAATGTTCGAGCTTCGTAGTCGAGGTACTTTGTCTGACCAAGAGATTGTCGATCAAATTAATGAAATGGGCTATCGAACGCGTAAGCGTTATGTCCGAAATCCCAACGACCGCACTAAAGTTGTGGGTGAACGTGGAGGCAAGCCGCTTCAAATAAAACAATACTGGCGATTTATACAAAATCCAATATATGCCGGAGCCAATATTGAAAAATGGACTCAAGGAGAGGTAGTTAAATCAAAATTTGATGGTTTAATCTCGATAGAAATGTATAACCTAGCCAATCGGGGGAAATTTACACTTGTTCAAAATGGTGAAGAAATTAAACTCTGGAAGAAACAACTCCCTGAATGGCAAACTAAAAAGTTGATCAATAACCCAAAATTCCCATATAAACGGGTAATCATGTGTCCTCATTGTAATAGGCCTTTATTTGGTAGTGCTTCACGCGGACACCTTGGGAAATACTATCCGGCATATCACTGCAACAAGCGTGGTCACTATTTTAGAGTTACTTCAAAAGAGCTCGAGGAGACCGTCGAATCGTTTGTTAAGAATCTGAATTTTACGCAGGAATATATCGACTCTT
>CAZPWF010000055.1:0-2093 GCA_964590725.1 uncultured Candidatus Saccharibacteria bacterium | reverse complement strand
GTTTCTTAAGTGGAAACGCGAAGTTATTAGATGCCTTAATTTCGATGACGTGACCCCTTGTTAAGTTTTGGTCGATATAGTCAGCAACCTCTTTAACCTGAATGCCTGGCAGGTATGAGATCAGGTTTTTCTTAACGATTGGGGCGTCCTCATCGGGTACGCGCAAAATATATCGAATGCCTTTATCTTTAGAGGAAACAATTTCAAAGGCATAAGATTTTGAGACATCGAGCAGTCGATAAATCCAATTTCTTTGACAGAGTAAACCATATACCGAGCTAAATAGTTGAGTTGTTGTATAGGAGCTTTGTTCAGTAGAGGTGGGAGGCAATACTTCAAAAATCGTGACCAGTCTTTTTGACTCAAGCCAAGTGACATACATTTTAATTATCCAGAAAGCCAACCAGGTTAGAAAGGAAACAAATAGAACGAGAATAATCCAAGGCTTTGCTAATTCAAATTGGAAACTCAATAGAGCAATATACGGAGACAAGTAATTTAATAGTGAAGCAAGCTCTTTTCGTATAACTTGATAGATTAAATTATTTTCCAACATAACTACCCATATGTGGGCAGTTTTTATCATCAAATACTAACCGTTATTGATGATGTCTGAATGATACTCCTGACTTGAGATTTTCGCAAAGGCACTTGAGTAAATAGACTTGACAGCGTATGTGTACTTGCTATACTATCACTATAGTGATAGTCTGTAATAAATACCTGATATGAAGCGAATAAGAGTACAACCACAAGAAAGTAAAAATATACCCCAAATAGGTTCACAATTATCGGTTGAGGAACGTCTAAAAATCATTGCTAACTTAATAATTGATCGAATTTTAGAGCAGCAACTAGTTAAACAAGTTAAAGAGCCATGAATACTGAGCCTGTCCAACAACAAGCGGTTGCAGCAATCCGAATATCTTCGCTAAAGCAAGGATTGCAAGGTGATTCGCCTGAAGCACAAAAGGAGCAAATAGAGAGATTCGCTCTAAATCGAGGCATTAAAGTCAAAAAGTTTTTTATCTTCATGGAGTCAGCCTCCAAAGAAGAGCAACCCGTACAAGAAGCGATTGATTACTGTAAAAATCCCAAGAACGGCATTCAATTATTTATTATCAAATCCATTGATCGTTTTACGAGAGGCGGATCGTATCTATATGATCACCTCAAAATGCAGTTGGAAAAACATGACGTTAGACTAATCGATATTTATGGAATTATTGGCAACCAAGACGTAAATACCCTTGAGCATCTTGGCATCTCTTATAACTGGAGTGTATATAGCCCAACTAAAAAATCTGAAATTCTAGAAGCAGAACGTGCCAAAGATGAAATGCGAGACATTATGACCCGTATGATTGGTGCCGAGATTCGCTATGTCCGCATGGGCTATAGAGTAAGACAGGCACCATTTGGCTATGTGAATGAAAAAGTTGAGACCCCCCACGGGAAGCGAGTTATTTTAAAACCCCATCCAGAAGAATCCCTCTGGATTAAGAAAATGTTCGAGCTTCGTAGTCGAGGTACTTTGTCTGACCAAGAAATTGTCGATCAAATTAATGAAATGGGTTATCGAACACGTAAGCGTTATGTCCGAAATCCCAACGACCGTACTAAAGTTGTTGGTGAACATGGTGGTAAGCCGCTTCAAATAAAACAATATTGGCGATTTATACAAAATCCAATCTATGCCGGAGCCAATATCGAAAAATGGACGCAAGGAGAGGTAGTTAAATCAAAATTCGACGGTCTAATATCGGTTGAGATGTATAACCTCGCCAATCGAGGGAAATTTACACTTGTTCAAAATGGTGAAGAAATTAAATTGTGGAAGAAACAACTCCCAGAATGGCAGACTAAAAAGTTGATCAATAATCCAAAGTTTCCCTACAAGCGAGTAATCATGTGCCCTCATTGTAATAAGCCCTTATTTGGTAGTGCTTCGCGAGGTCACCTTGGGAAATACTATCCGGCATATCACTGTAACAAGCGCGGTCACTATTTTAGAGTTACTTCAAAGGAGCTCGAGGAAACCGTCGAATCGTTTGTTAAGAATCTGAATTTTACGCAGGAATATATCGACTCTT
>CAZPWF010000054.1:0-2210 GCA_964590725.1 uncultured Candidatus Saccharibacteria bacterium | reverse complement strand
GGTCACGTCATCGAAATTAAGGCATCTAATAACTTCGCGTTTCCACTTAAGAAACAAGACAATCTCAGAGAATATGATCCAATCGCTTATGTGACTGGTACTATGACAAAGTTAACTGAAGATGAACTTGTTGCAGTACAAATCATCGTTTCACCGATAAGCTCGAGTATTCATCAGGTAATAAGTAGGCTGCGCTCGATATTCTTAAATAACAAGGATGCGTTATCCGAACTCAAGCCATCTAGTCCGGTCGGATCTGTTTTGACCTCAATAATTTATCTGGTTTTACAAATATTACTTTTACCAGTCGGTCTAATGGTTTGGGTGCTTACTGGTGGTCGAGAGGGGCTAATATTACCGATTATCAAACTAAACTCAAAAATTCCCGACAGCACTTATCGAGATATCATCGAAACTCAAATTAAACAAAAAATCGACCAACCGCTTTTTACTACCTCAATCAGGTTTCTGACAGTCACTAACTCATATACTAGCCAGCACAAGATAGAAAAGGGATTTATCGCAGCTTTATCACCTTTTACAAATGGTGGATATCAGTCACTTAAACCCAAGCGATTCCTTAAACTTAAAGTCATTAATAATCTACTTCTTTGGCTTTACTCTCGTCGGCTCATCAACGCGTTATCCAATCTCATTCTTTCTGCTACCGAAGTATCAGATCTGTATCACTTCCCATTTACCAGTACAACAAAGACGGAAAACCTAGCTAAACTTCACAGCAAAGAGCTACCCGCGCCATTATCACTTAAAAAGAACACTGATCTCGATATCTATTTTGCAAAAAACACCTATGGTGGAGCTGATACATCAATTGGATTAACTGAAGATGAACGTCGTCGTCATGTTTATATCCTTGGAGCTACTGGTACGGGCAAATCAACCATGCTTTTATCCATGATTAAACAGGATGTTGATAATAACAAGGGTCTGGCAGTTATCGATCCTCATGGCGATCTGACTGATCAAATTATTTCAGTTATTCCCAAAGAGCGAATTGCCGATGTTGTCTACTTTAATCCAGATGATATCGGTTACCCAATGGGGATTAATTTACTTGAATTAACCCCGGGGCTGCCCGAGGAACAAGCCATCCGTGAAAAAGAGTTTATTGCTGAAAGTATTATTTCGGTCTTTCAAAAAATCTACACAGATAAATATTCAGGGCCGAGGATGGAATATATTCTTCGCAATACCATTCATACGGCTTTTACTGTACCAGATGCTACCTTGTTTACCATTTATAAACTGCTGATTAACACAAGTTATAGAAAATCAGTCACTAAAAACCTTACTGATGAGAATCTAAAAGATTTCTGGAAGTATGAATTTGCCAAGGCTGGCGATTACCAGAAAGTCAAAATGATTTCTCCAATTACTAATAAGATTGGTCGTTTCTTGTTTTCACCAACTGCAAAACGAATTCTTGAGCAAGGTAAATCTACTATTAGCTTTGATCAGATAATGAACGAGGGGAAAATTCTCCTTTGCAACCTCTCTAAAGGAAAAGTTGGTGAGGATAATTCCAGTGTTTTCGGTGTGCTTATTATGGCTAAAATTCAATTGGCGGCTCTAAAACGTGCCAGAATGAAGCAGGATGAGCGAAAAGACTTCTATTTATATGTTGATGAATTCCAAAACTTTGCGACTCCTGCGTTTGCCCAGATCCTGTCAGAAGCCAGGAAATATAGGCTTAACGCAATATTGGCTCATCAGACTACCTCACAAATTGAAGATAATTCGCTAGTTAACGTAACCCTGGCCAATACTGGTACAGTCATTTGCTTTAGAACTGCTAATCCCGAAGACGAACGAATGATCTTGCCCCAATTTAGACCATATATAGAACAAGGTGAAATCGCCAGTTTACCGTCATATCACTTCTATATGAGGCTTGGAGCACTCAATCCAGAAGAGCCATTCTCTGGAGTAACAATACCTGCAAAGATCGAATACAGTCAAAACAGAGTTGATGAAGTGATAGAGTCATCGAGAAAATTATACGCAAAAAAGTATACTGGAGCTGTCGAAAATACTATTAAGCCCAAAGAAAATCAGACCAGTAAGAAGATGTATTCAGCACTTCCTTGATTACCTACCGGTAGGAAATGAATAATTCTGATTTAGATTGATAATACGGTATTTTATATTTTTCTTTTACCCTCTTATTCCTTATATATAAGGGAGAGGAA
>CAZPWF010000053.1:0-2339 GCA_964590725.1 uncultured Candidatus Saccharibacteria bacterium | reverse complement strand
TGTGCGGGGTTAGTATCCTGGAACTCGTCTAATAGTATGTATAGGTATTGCTCTTGCAGTGTGTATTTTAAGTCCTTGTTCTGTTTGAGAGCATGTAGTGCATGCAATATCATGTCATCGTAATCGTATAACCCTTTTTTGTTAAGAATATTCTCATACTGAGCGATGACATTGCCCAGGGCCTTGATTCGTGCGTTATGTTGAGAGAAGTTAAATACAAATTCGTTTTCACTATTTTTAACTAACCACGCGTTTTTCCACTTGGTTAAAGGGGTAGTTTTTTGAGTTTTATCTGACTGCAGCAGAGCATTTTCTAGCTCAAGAGTGGCTAGGTTAGCGAGGCTCATATAGTGTTCGTGGAAGGGCTTTTTTGATGAGAGTGGTTTTATTTTTTCAAGAAGCTTTTCAAAATATACAGTTGCTTCATCGCATTTTCTTGGCATGGTTGTAAAGTTTGAAAATGCTATTTTACTCATGTTGCTGGCATTATTGATAAATGCTTCATTCTCGGCATGGATTATAGCCAAATCTTCTTGAGTTAAAAGTGATCGTTTAACTTCACTAATAGTGCTTATTAAATCACCAAGATGATATTGAGATTGTTTTAGTGGGCTGTCATAAGGTAGCCCGTCAACAATAGAAGATATTATTTCGTATCTTCCGATATCATCAATTGGGTTTTCTAGGCGCAAATCAAGAAAGTATTCTGGGAAACGTCTAATGAGGTCACTACCAAATGCATGATAAGTACTGATAGTGACTTCGTAAGCACCGTTGCCAATCATTTTTGCTAATCGCTCCCGCATGGCATTGGCGCCAGATTCGGAAAAAGTTAAACACAGGATATTTTGAGATAGCGTATCAGTTGATTGTAAAATGTGAGCAACACGGACGCTTAAAAGCTCTGTCTTGCCGGTGCCTGGACCGGCAATTACTAACAGGGGTCCATCAATAGCATCAACAGCTTGTTTCTGCTGACTATTCAGAGCCCCATAGTGCGCTAGGTAGTCATTCTTTATCATTGTCTATGTATTGTACAACGTATTTGATTTCAATAAGTGCTTGATGAATAGATATAAATAGCAGTATGCTATTAGCATAAACAAATGGAGGTTTGTCATGGCGGCAATGAATGAGTTAGAAGAAAAACTAAATGAAGTGTTTGTAGATAAAGCACCTTTCCAGATTCCAGACGATGCAAGAAAAACAATCGTCAATATATTACCTTGGCTAAACTTAGTGTTTGGTATTCTAATATTGTGGACAGCCTATGGACTTTATACGGCTGCGAAAGTAGTTGATCAGTGGGTTGATTATGCAAATAGTATTTCAAAGGCATACGGTGGTGGCGCATATGCGGCACAATCGAGCCGTCTATCCGCGATTGTTTGGATTAGTATTATCGTATTGGTTGTTGAGGGCGTTTTGTGGCTTGCAGCCTTCCCTGGCGTTAAAGACAAGAAGAAAAGTGGCTGGAATATCTTATTTATCGCATTACTGATAAACATCGTATACGGATTCGTATCTATTTTTAGTGATGTAAGGGGCGGTATCGGCAGTTTTATCGGTTATGCAATCGGTTCAGTCATAGGCCTATACTTACTTTTCCAAATCAGGAGCGTATTCTTGCCCGCTAAAAAAGCCGCAGTATCTGCTACTACTAACGACAAGAAACCAGCTGAAAAGTCAGACAAAAAATAGTTCGTATCAATAATAAAAAACTGCCGCAGTTATTGCGGTAGTTTTTTATTAATCAGTTGGCTTAGATCTAGAAATGACTACCCAAAGTAGTGCAGCTATGATGAAAAAAGTTGCACTATAAAATGTTAAGTCACCGTACAGTTCGACTTTATATCCTTCGCTTGGGTTTAGAGCGAAATACCTGACAGCACCAAACGAATATGCAGCGACACAAAGCGCTGCGGTAGCAAAAATAGCTGTTCGGCTTACGAGTGCGGCGATTATTATGGGTATTGCAAACAATGCAACTGCCCTGCTTGCCATTCCTCTCTGAGAAAACACACTAAAACCTGCCACATAAATGTCCAAAGCAATAAGTGCAAAAGCTATAGATTTATAGTACGAATCGTTAGCGACTCTATTACGTGCCGCATACCAACAGATAGTTGTGACTACAAGCATGATGGTTGCTACGGTCCATCTTTGGAGTAAAGCGTGAGGCGTAATGATCTTCCAGGCATCGTATTCAATTACAAATGCGGCGTAGGCCAGCACGTAAAAAAAGTGTACCCTTGTAAGTCTTAAGATTGATGGGCGAAACGAGCTAACTGGTAACGTTTTTTGTTTTTTCATAGCAATATTTACTACATTAAACACTA
>CAZPWF010000052.1:0-2368 GCA_964590725.1 uncultured Candidatus Saccharibacteria bacterium | reverse complement strand
TTTGCATTCAGTATGTTTAATAGGTTGTGGTATCATATTTGCTAGACGCTAAAGCTTATTAATAGGGGACATTTAGTTATTTTATGAATAAAGTTGCGCATTATCTACAAGAACATCTAGTTGGCGAAGTGATGACAAGTAGCGATGCCCGAAAGTATTTTGCTACTGATAGTAGTATCTTTACTTTGGCGCCAGCACTTGTTGTTTATCCTCGAAACGAGAATGATGTACGCAAAACAGCTCGTTTTACCTGGCAGCTGGCAGAGCGTGGTCGTGTCATACCTATTACTGCAAGAGGATCTGGGACCGACCAGAGTGGAGCAGCGCTTGGTAGTGGCATAGTTATGGTATATCCGGCACACATGAATCGAATTCTTGAATTGGATGGCAAGACAGGTGATGTGATTGTAGAACCGGGGATTAACTTTGGTAAATTACAGCAAACACTCCTAACTCATAATCGTTTTCTACCTCCATACCCTTCATCAATTGAATACAGTACAGTTGGCGGCGCAATAGCAAATAATAGTAGTGGCGAAAAATCAGTTAAGTACGGTTCTATGTCTAAATACGTTGGCGGTCTCCGAGTTGTATTGGCGAACGGCGAAGTAATCGAGACGAAAAGAATTAACAAACGTGAGTTAGGTAAGAAATTGGGGCTTGCAACGTTTGAAGGTGAAATTTACAGAAACCTCGACACTCTAATAGAAGAGCACAACAGTATAATCAAAAATATTCCCAAAACTGACAGCTCAGCTGGTTATGCTTTGGCCGATGTGAAGCGCAAAGATGGCTCATTTGATTTGACACCTTTGATCGTTGGAGGACAGGGAACACTAGGACTTATTACCGAAGCAGCCCTTAAAACAGAATCCTATAATCCGAACACCACGGTCGCCGCCATCCAGGTGCAAGATCTCAATCTGTTATCGGATTTGATCAAGGAAATAAAAGCCTTGCCACAAACACCAAGTGCCATAGAAATGGTTAATCAGCAATTGCTTAACTTTGTTCACGAGCATAACCCTAATCAGCTTAAATCGTTGCTTCAGTCACCGTTCCCAAAGGCTGTCTTGCTTGTTGAGTTCGATAATACAACCGAGCGAATTCAAAAAAGAATGCGACGTAAACTAAGTAAACTTGTTCATAAACATAATCTTGAGTACAAGATTGAACATGATGCTGAAAAGCGTGATGCATTATGGCGTATACGGCAGAGCGCATCAGCACTAATTACTCACGGCGAAAAGGGAGCGAAGGCGCTCCCACTAATTGAAGACGCTGTCGTGCCATTAGACAAATTTAGTGAGTTTCTCAAAACAGCATATCTGCTACTTTCTAAACAAGGCATGGAGCCGGTGGTTTGGGGTCATGCTGGTATGGGTAACGTTCACATTCGCCCTCTACTTGATCTCAGCCAGGTTGGTGATCGACAAAAAGCGTTTAAATTACTGGATGACTACTACGCATTGGTTATAAGTTTCGGTGGCAGTACTAGTTATGGACATAATGATGGTCGTATTCGAGCACCGTATCTTTCCTCTGTATATGGTCCGGAAGTATATACGCTGTTTGAAAAAGTGAAGCTAATTTTCGATCCGTACGGGACGCTTAACCCAGGCGTTAAGGTTGGGGTGACGCTCGATGACATTAAGCCGCTCGTTAGACAAGAATATGCCCTTGAGCATTTTTATGATCATCTACCGAGGAGTTAATATTGCCAGAAGCAGTCTATAATCTGATAGGTTTTGTCGGGGCCGTTTTAGTTCTTCTTGGTTTTTATCGAACCAGTATAGGCAAGTGGAAAAACAAGTCGTTTATTTATGAATTGGATAACTTAGTAGGGGCATTATTAGTGATCGTATATTATATGCACCATAAAGCCTATATTGGGATCATAATAAATGTAATCTGGGCGATAGTTGCATTTCGAGGTTTATTGCCTTTTGCTGAAAGATATGACCGAAAGGTTAGGCGACAATTGCGAGCTAAACGTCGCAAATTACGACGAGCTTGAGTTTTACCTCTATAAGAGGTATGCTGTATGAGCTAAAATAGTTAGTATTTCCAATTTTATGAGAGGATTCGTAAAATTGAGAGGAGACGGCTTAATATGGTAGTAGTGTTATCAGGAAATGTATTTTGCTAATAACTACGGAAACCATATTTTTACACGTCGACGAGCGGACGTGGCGGAATCGGTAGACGCGCCAGCTTGAGGGGCTGGTGGGAGCAATCCTGTGGAGGTTCAAGTCCTCTCGTCCGCACCATTGCTTTTTTACCCCTAAAAGAGTATTATTTTTCGGTAGTTCATGGGTGATTAGCTCAGTTGGCTAGAGCATCTCGTTTACACCGAGAGGGTCGGGGG
>CAZPWF010000051.1:0-2431 GCA_964590725.1 uncultured Candidatus Saccharibacteria bacterium | reverse complement strand
ATGATAACAAAAATAGGTATTCCCTATTTTGGCGCAATGACAGCGGGGTTAGTATTGACAACTATGGTGATGGTAATTGGCGGAATATCTGGGTCGCACATTAACCCGGCAGTGACTTTCGGTCTTTGGAGTGTTAAAAAAATTGAAACAACACGTGCGATAACTTACATTGCTGCTCAGTTACTAGGTGGATTGTGTGCCTGGAAGGTTGGTGAATATTTTCTAAACCAACAGCTCCCTAATATTGCTGGTAAAAACTTTGATTGGCGTATTATGCTAGCCGAGGCGTTTGGTGCATTAGTGTTTACCTTTGGTATTGCTGCTGCCGTAAATCAAGGATTCGAAAACGCTAAATCTGCAGCCGTGATAGGTATATCGCTTTTCATAGGTATAATTGTTTCTTCTATGGCTTCTAATGGAATTGTTAATCCGGCAGTTGCTCTAGGAATTCATTCCTATAGTCTTAGCTATGTACTTGGCCCGTTACTGGGTGCAGTTGTAGGTATGAATCTTTACGAATCTGTGTTCAGTACCAAAAAACCAAAAACTGTAGCCAAGTCTAAGAAAAAGTAATTACGATATGCTGCATAAAAGTACCGGTCTGTTACGGCTGGTACTTTTTAATTAGGTCATCTTCGAACTGAATACAGCCAGCAATTGTTGATGGGTATGATGAGATGTTGGGAAAATCTAGATCTTGTATGTGTTTCCACGTGGATTCTAATAGGGCTATAGTTCTATTCAATTCTGTATCTGTAAAAGTAAGATCCAAAGTATGTATTTTATTTTGGCTATCAGGTTCGATGAACTCTAGTCGCCCTGAAGTAACAGTGTAGCCTTTGTATCTAGTTGAGCTTTCTACAAGCAATTTATAACAATAAAGCTGTTGACGGTATTTATGTAACTTAACGCTACGATCCCATTTACTATGGGGTGTCCCTGTCTTGTAATCAACAACTGCAATACTTTTATTTTTCTTGTCGATCTCTAATCGATCGATTTTGCCACCAAGATGTACACTGTCGCCAATTATTACACCTTCATGTTTAAAGTTAAGCTCGGCGACACTGTTGGTATTAAAGAAGTTAATTCGCTGCTGAAGAAAGGCATCCAGTGCCTTGATACCTCGATTTTCTAGTAATAAAAATTCTTGCGATGAAAGATACTTGCTCTGCAGTTTTTGTTTGAAATATTCGATTGCTTTCTTAGGTGCTGGTGTTTTGTTAGTAGTGTTGAATTTTAGCTGCATCCATTCTAGGGTTTCATGTATAGCGTTTCCAAATTGACCCGAAGATGTTGGAGCACTTGGGAAACGGAGTATAGAGTTATAGAAGAATTTCTCAGGCCCTCCGTGCTCTACATCAATAAATTTATTAAGATGGGTTGGGCTCAATTGATAAGCACTTAGTCTGTCGGTAAGTAGGGCGCGTATTGACGAGTTATTGATTTGATTTGTATGTTGTTCATGCCAAGTGTTCTCAATAATTACCGATTGGTTTATAGCGTTATTTGGTGTCGTCTCGTGCTGTTGAATGCCTAGGCCCAATAAATACCCTAAGGGTGTCGTATTCTTGCCTGTAGTTGTCTGGGTGTAACTAGAAAAATGTAATCCATATTTTGCACGAGTCATGGCCACGAATAAAAGTCTTAGCCGCTCATCCCTGCTCTGTCCAGCGTATCTAATCGGAGCTAGATTAGGTGTAAGCGTGAGGCGGTTGCTATTGCTTCTAGACGTATCTCCCCAAACATTTTCAAGACAATCAGTTAGGTATACGTGAGAGAACTCTAAACCTTTAGCCTTATAGACTGTCATCAAATTAACAGCGTCAGTATTTTCTATGTGCGGGCTAGTGTTAAGCATCGGCTGGCCAGTTTCAGAGTACAAATCTATAAAATTAACAAATTCACTTAGCGTAATTGTTTCTGGCTTAGCAAGTTGATGTTCTCGAAGGCGAGCGCGGATTACACTAAGATAAGTCATCGTCTGGTACATGTCGTTTGATTCAATAATGTCACTATTTCCAAAATAATACCCATACATTGGAGAAGTTTTGGTATTTTCTGTTTCGTTAGTATTCGTACCCATTATCTGATCAAGGATTTCTTCTGCTCTAGCAGAATCGACCTGTAGGGCCAGTGTTAGCAGAAACTCTGCTACAGGTGCTAGCTCTGTATCTTTTAGTAATTCTTCACTCCAATTTGTCTTGCGTTCATCATTTATTTTCCAGCTTAATTTCCAAAGTTTTTGGACAGATATGCCCCAAAATGGATAACTCAATATTTTTGGCCATAAACTATTGGCTAGTGCGCTATCGCCATTGTTTATTGCGAGCAATAAACGAGATATTTCGATTATTTGTTGGATGATTGTTTGATCGAGAATGTTCTCGCGTTTATCATAATTGACTGGAATATTAAGGCCATGAAGATA
>CAZPWF010000050.1:0-2526 GCA_964590725.1 uncultured Candidatus Saccharibacteria bacterium | reverse complement strand
CTGGGGACACAAGGCTCTTCAAGCCTCTGCTCTACCAACTGAGCTAAAGAGCCACATCAGCTAAGATATTGTATACTTGCTAACAGATGAAATCAAGATCAGTAATAAAAAGCGCGATTATCAATCAAGGGTTGCCTCTAATACTGACGGTGGTTGTTTTTTGTTTTCTAACTTTTGCGCTTTGGACTCAAGTCACTGCTTTGAATCATTTTACGTCAGAAGACATATCTACGACTATTCGCCCAGCTAGTATATTAATCGGCTTAACAGTTTATTTAAAAACAGCTATAGATTTTGCGATATTTATTGGCAGGCTTATGGATAAAAATACTGGCTTGAAGGGTAGGGTGGGTATAGAGGTTGGCTCTGCTCTAGGTAATGGGCTTGGAACGATGTTAATCCTATTAATCTGGGTGTTCTTTAAAGAGATCAATTGGCTCTTAGCGGCTATGGTGCTCTTAGCGGGTTTGGTGCTTTTGAAATTAGCCGAGGACAGCCTGGAACATATAGACTTCACCAGCAATCGATATCCGTCATGGTTTAGATACTTAGGTCAGAAACTTGAGAATTGTCTTGTGTTTGCGAATAAAGTTACCGGACCATTTTTATCAAGAATTATCCCATCACATTCGATGAAAATAGTCACTAAAACTACCATTTGGGGATTGCTTGCTATGTCTTTTGCTGTGCCGTTTATATTGGGTTTAGATGATTTTGCGGGCTATGTGCCACTTTTTAATGTTGTTAATGTTTTTAGTTTCGGCATTGGAGTATTTCTAGGTCATATGATCCTAAACATCTTTTTATATATTTCACCTTCTCGTACTATCAAAGCAGTAAAAAATCCGATTATAGCTTTCTTGGGGTCGGTAGCATTTGTTATTTTGGCAATATGGGGCTTTTTAGAAGCTTACAAATTACTATTTCTACACTAAGACTAAGAAGCTAATTCGCCGAATGCAGCCTGGTATGCAGCATCAAAATCTTCACCGGGGTGAGCCTCTACCCAGCTTACAAGATTAGCGAACTCAACAGGATGGCTAGCCATCTGTTCGAATGCTTGAATTTCTGCTTGAGTGTAGGTATGCTGATTGACTTGGTTTAATTGCGTTGTCTGGGTTGTAGTCGATGGGTTTTCGTTGCCTATGTTTACTATCGGGTTGCTATTAACCTCAGAAGAAGATTCTTGAGAACTAATGTTCAGTCCAAAGGCCGCCCCAACAGACAATACCGCAAAAGCACCAACGGCCACTGCCCCAAGCATCCTTTTTGAAATTGCTTTTTTCTCTGGCGATTTATAACGTTCGCTTCGCGGTGTACGATGTTGTTTAGCAATTGGGTGAGAATAGGTAACACGATCGGTAGCAATGGCAAGTCGCCCTACTGAGCGTCCAGGGATATCATGATAACCATCATCAAACCAAAACTTACTCTTACGAAGTAACTGTCTAATTTTGCTAGGTTTTTTAATGATATTACCACTCGTTTTTGAATTATTTGGCGAAGATTCTTCTTTGACGAACATATCATTTAGCTCCTGAACTGATAGCTCAGTGTCTTGTTTCTCAGGTTCAGTAAATGCTAGGTCGGGAGTCTCGTATACAGTTGATGTGCCAGTGTAGTCAGTGTTATTGGCCGGACTTTGGTTTGAACTATCACTTTTCGGCGAGGTTGAAGAAGGTAAGTTATCTGTTCTCCATTTTCTAGAAAACAGTGGCCCCACAGTAGTCCGGTGTTTTCCATTACCATTATTGATGTCTGTATGGCTTCCGATGGGTTCTAATATCATATCGTTAGTCTCGACTTCATCAAGAAGAGTAATAATCGTCTCTTCACCTTCATCAGTTGCGCGTACGCTAATAATTGATCCAGAGGAAATACCCAGAATTTTCTCGGCACTAAATTGATCCATCTCGTCATCAACGCCCATAGCATACGCCTCATTTAAAGGCATGGTTTCAAGTTGTTCAGGCTCAAAAGCTAGAACTTCAAGCTCGCTCATTCTGGGTAACTGTTTTCTTAATTCCAGTAGAGATCTGGGGTTGTTTTCAAATTGGTTTATCATTACGTAAATACATTATACCCAATAGATCAATATTATTACTAATTAACTTAGTATTTACTTGCAAAGTTGGTCTTGAAACCATATAATTTATCTCTGTTCGCGGGTGTAGCTCAGTTGATAGAGTGAGAAATGCCAGAGGCATTTTGCAAGGAAATCTTCTGATGACAACTTGTTGGCAGTCATGAAGTTTCGGGGTCGCGGAACGTGACCTGACTTGCCAGGCCAAGGAAGCGAACATACAATGGAGTTGAGATTTCATATCGAAGTTTCTACTCCCCGATCAAAGAGAGGATTATTTGATCGGAATAGGAGTAACCAGTAGACATAGATGGCAAAATATAAGTTACGTCTTATTTTGCCAAACAAGTTACTGTGTTACGACGAGCGGGTGTAGCTCAGTTGATAGAGCGCTTCCTTGCCAAGGAAGAGGCCAGGAGTTTGAGTCTCCTCACCCGCACCAA
>CAZPWF010000049.1:0-2590 GCA_964590725.1 uncultured Candidatus Saccharibacteria bacterium | reverse complement strand
TCGGCACCGCCAATGCCTGTTAGCCAATCACAGACTAGCGCTATTTTCTTTCCATTTAGGTCTGCATCACTCACTACTTTGCTCCGGAACCAGTAATAACTGCTCGGAAAGTTCGAATTAGTATTGTCATGTCGAGCCAGAAGCTCCAGTTCTGAACATAATACACGTCCAATCGTCTTCGCTCTTCGAAGCTAATGTCCTCTCGACCAGAGATTTGTGCCAGTCCTGTAATTCCTGCTTTGACACTTAAAATTGCATGCTTTCTTTTGTATGTGTTTAGCTCCGCTGCTATTAAAGTTCTTGGCCCTACAAGACTTAGGTCTCCGATGATGACATTAAATAACTGGGGTAGTTCGTCTATGCTTGTTTTTCGAAGAAATCGTCCGATTTTGCTTACTCTAGGGTCGTTTTCGAGCACATAGCCATTAGCTTTGTATTTGTCGTAAAGCCCTGGTTTGCCAATTTTTTCAAAGGCCTCTTTGTCGGTAAGACCGCTAATATCGCCACGATGCGTTCTGAATTTAAAGACACGAAATTCACGGTTAAACCTAGTCAGTCTAACTTGTCTGAAAAATACTGGAGCTCTAAAATCTGATAATTTTAGAAGGATTGCTATGACTATAATAATTGGCGAGGTGACTATAACTAATAACAATGCAGCAAAGAGGTCAAAAAGACGCTTGACCACTTTGCCCCAGCCAATAAGTGGGGTTTGATGAACGGCCACAACAGGTAATTCTGCGAACAGTTCTACGGCAATTTTGCCAACAAACATGTCGCTGTTGCCGGGGACGAATCTGTATGAAATATGGTGTTGCTGACAATAAGTGAGTATCGAATTATTCTTCTCTTGATTGTTATACAGTTCTGTTTGTACGACCCCGTGAGGTGTTCGGCTAAGTTTACTAATTGCTTCTTCAAAACTTTTGTAACAAGGTATTTTGTGAACTCGCCTGCCGATGGTTGCGATAATCCGCTGGCCACTATATCCGCTATCCCCGATTACATGGGCAATCTCTGAAGTCGTGTCGTTGTCGCCAATGAGAATTATATTGCTGACACCAAAATTATATCTGAATAAAACACGTCGCAATATCCGTGCTAATGTACGAAAGACTACCAAAAAGCCAAAGCCGAGCAGTAGACCATATACCGGCACCAATCTAGCGGGGAAAAGTGACTCGCTGGATACAAAATCATAACCAATGAATACTAATATGCCCAAGAATGAGCTGACCCCAAGTCGACCGATTTCTGAAAAACGTTTTTCATATACAGATTGGTTATAAAGACCGAGTAGGGCGTTTATTAGGATCCAAATAGGCAATATAGCTAAAAATGCATACAAGAAAGTTAGGGCCGGAATCTGCTCTAATAGAGGTCTTGTATCAAACTTTACTCGAAGAATATAGGCGCTAGTGAATGCCGCAATAAGCGCCAAAAAATCCCCAATGATGAGTAAGATTGCGTAGAAAATTGAAGCGTTATTTTTCATATGTAACTTCTGTACATTGTATCACTTGAAACGCTTTGAACCATAAGTGGTATACTGAACAAAAAGCGATAAGCGTATGGCCAAGACAAGAAACAATCCAAAACCAAAAAGTGAACTTATTAGGGTAGTCGAATACCTGGTAAGCGGTGGTGCATATTTCTGGTCGGGTTATTTGATGTTTTTCGCCCTGGATAAAGGGCTTGGATTGAGTTTGTGGTGGGCGAAATTACTGGCAAATATTACTGGATGGACAGTGAATTATCTATTACAGCGATACTGGGTGTTTAATGATCCTAAACTAAAAGAAAAGACTACTAAGGTTACATTTCGATACGGTGTCATAACTCTGGTTAATTTCGTTCTAGATTATCTGATTGTGGCTGGGCTTAAAGAGGTCGGTGTTACTCCATATATTGGACAGTTTGTTTCATCAGGATTCTTCACGGTATGGAACTATCTTTGGTATAAATTGTGGGTTTTTCCAGTAGAGGCAAAGAAAAAGAAAAAATGACCGACTCACCTATTCGACCCACCAAAAAGCAAAAAGAACTTCTTTCATTCTTGGAAGGGTTTATCGCAGAGAATGGCTACAGTCCAAGCTACCGCGAGATCATGAAGGCGCTTAATTACAATTCGGTCGCAACAGTTGCTCTTCATATAAGTAGCCTTGAAAAACGTGGGCATATTCAGAAACGTGGCCGATCGGCTCGATCAATTGAAATTATTACTAGTGCCGAAAAAGAGACTTTCAAGACCAACGAAGTTAAGCCAAGCGAAGAAAAGTGGCTTGTAGAAAAGGTTGAGTATTTCTTTGCTAGGCAAGAGGCTCAAACGATTATCGAGGCACAGAAAATTGACGAACTTTACGTATTAATTGGTGCCATGAAGGTACTTGGCCTGGACGGGGCAGCCCAATCATTCATCCCAAGGCTAAGCGAGCTAAAAAAACGGGTCAGTTAAGATGCGCCGAGTATTGCAAATATCATTTATGGTCATTGCCGTGATAGCGATGTTTGGGTATTGGTGGGTGGTTCGTAGAACTAACTTGTTTGTACTTAATACTGATCCGGCGATAAACAACCAAGCGATAACCGA
>CAZPWF010000048.1:0-2854 GCA_964590725.1 uncultured Candidatus Saccharibacteria bacterium | reverse complement strand
TCAGATTTCGATAGCATTATTTTTAAATTAGACCTTTTAGCCGCAATTCTTCGATCTGCTTTAATTCCTCTTCTGTGGGAGTATTATGTAATTTTGGATCTGCAAAAATAAACTTGGCTATACGTTCCGCGGCTTTTGTTGTCGCTATTTCAACGTCACCCTTACCCCATGTGTCTTTTGGATAATCCGTTAGTCTCGCAGCGATGCCGTATTTACTATTTTTGAAACCAGCCTTTTCTTCAACAGTACGCTGTTTCTTAGTCTTAAACCAATCATTACCAATTGATTTGTTGATATCTTCTTCTAGTAATATTTTGTTACCCAATTTATTGACTAGGCTATCGAATTCATCTTTGGATGATATGCCCGCATCTTGACGAATAGCTTCAAGATTTCTGCCACTCGAAGGCATAATATGTTCGATATTAACATTTTCTTCAAAATAAAATTTCAGACCTTTTTCTTTAGCGTATAGGTATTCGTTCAAATAAACCAATATGTTCTTTTCGTATTCTTGCAGAGACTCAATGATAACTTCTTCTTTCCATGCTCTGCGGATGTGATCGCTGAAGTCTTTCACTATTTCGCTGATCGAAACCTCTCCGTTTACAAGCTTTACATTTGCCCCAAACAGGAAAGTCTTGAAGTTTCTACTAGAATAACCAGCGTCGACAAGCTCGAGTATGGCAAATAATCGAATCAAACATTCGCCGATTTCAACAACGGTTTCCGGTGTTATATCTTTTTTCTGGTACCTATACAAATAACCAGCCAAATATAACTTGGCGTTCTCATTAAATTTAAGTAACAATTTTACAATTGGGAAATCTTTTACATGATCCCAAATATCGGCAATTTTTGTAAATTCTTCACATATAACATTCGGATTCTGCAGTAACTCTTTCTTAATATCCATATAATAACGTCGTACACCGGGTACCGTAACGTCTATGGAATCGTTATTAATGTATACTTTATGCATTGCACGATCTATATACATGAATTGCATCAATATCGCGTTTATATCCACGATCTTTTGAGCATTGAGCTCACTGGCTAGTTTATTTATATATTCCCACTGCTCATTAAATGCTTTCTTATCATCGCCCGAGTTGGAGTAGAGTCGAGCAGATATGATATCTGCATCTGAGAGCGGCATACCCGTTGAGTTGAGTGAGTTAAACATAGTAATTGCCTGTTCGACCTGCCAACTACGTATTTCGATAATTTGGCATTCTTTTAAGAATATTTTCGCAAACTTGTTTAGCTGTGTTTCGGTCTTCTCACCAAGTTGGTTGTAAAAGTATTTAAAGTTTCGGAACTGATTGGTATACTTATTGTCTTTTTGTTTCCTAGGTATTTTAAAGACATTTTTTTCAGCTTCTAAGAAATCTTCAGCACTTAGAATTAAGCCAACTTCATCATCATATAGCTCATTAATTGAATTGTTATCAATAATTATAGTGTCTTTGACGATGCTGAAATCTTTTAAAATTTCTGGTATATCTTCGTCTTCAACTTTATAGAGGAGTGAGATTATATCATTTCTACGACTTTTCAGCCCAGCTCGTAGCGATTCGGTCTCTTCGTCTTCAGAAACATTACTTAGCGCAAAGTTCAAACGTATTAATAAAGCCTTAAGTAGTAAAATGAAAGTAGTTGTACGTTGCTGGCCATCTATCAGGCTGAACTTATTGTCCTCGGAGCAATCCACGATTATCGTACCAAAAAAGTAAGGATCGCTTCCACCTGTTTCAATAAAAGCATCGATGTCTTGCCATAATTTATCGCAATGGGTAATAGTCCAGGAGTATCCACGTTGGTACTCAGGAATAACAAAATTGGCAGACTTATCAAGTCTTAGATATTCACTGATGAGCTTAAGTTGTGGTTCAATATTTTTTGCCATAGATTCTCCTACACACACTTATGGTTTATTGTTTTGCTTCTGCAACGTCTCTTTCCTTCGGATACTGTATTGTTACATATAAAAAATCCTGCCCGTTAAGCGCCGTGTAAAAGACGTTCTCCGGGAATATATTATCTTCGGCCATGAGTGATCCGATATATCGCGCTGTGTCATTAAGCAGCTGATACTTTTCGCCTTGGTTCTTTGGCTTTTGTACTGAATTTAATTCGATTAAATCATCGAGTAGGGCTTCGCGGTACAGTGCAAAATTTTCGCAATCAAGAGCAGACAAAATGTAACCAAATGTTGAAGGGCTTAGCTTAAACTCTCCCGAGAAGAATGAATGGAGCAGGTTGTTCACACTGTTAATCTCTTGGCCAACTGTTTCAGGGGACGTATGCCACAGGTATGAAAGCGCTTTTGCGGTAACAGGTTTTCTTGCTAGCTGTTCATGCAAATTATCTAGGTCAATCCAGTGACAAAATGACCCACTGTTGGGATTATTTTTCTGCAAGATTTCAATGATTTTCAGAGCGTTAGTATCGTTTACTTCACCAATTGCATTTAGTTCAGTGTTAAGCTTTGGTAATAAATCCCATTTGTATTGTTCGTCCCACTTTACCTTATCTCCCGACTGACGCGCTGCCGCATAGTAGTCACGATGTTGTTCATAAAAATTCTTGATTGCTAGTTTGTTGATCATTTGTACTTATCGCTCTCCATTATGGTCTATTCTACATCATTAGATAAGTATTTATATTCCAATTAATGACAGTGCTTACAAATCAACCTCGACAACTTTATAGCGCGATGTTCCGCCACGAACTATTCGGACACTCGTTTTTGGTACCTTAAAATGCTCAGCCAATATCTTCACCAGAGCCTCGTTCGCCTTCCCTTCAACCGCCAGCTCACGAACATACACAATCAACGTCCCATCACTAG
>CAZPWF010000047.1:0-2957 GCA_964590725.1 uncultured Candidatus Saccharibacteria bacterium | reverse complement strand
AATATAGAACAAAAGATACGTGAGTTAAGGATTGAAAAGGAAAAGAAAACAGCTGAAGAACCAGTTGATATGGGCAAGATTATGAGTAGGGTTAAATATTTTCTCGAAAACCTGGATAAACTACCGCTACAACAGATTGATCCAGTCAAAAAAGCACAGTTTTTTGGAGTCTTTTTTGACTGAATCCCAACATATGAAGAATTATAATCTCGAACTGAAAATGAAGCCATATTAAAAAGGGTCAGCAAGTTATTTGAACTCGCTGACCCAAATTTACCTGTGATGGTGGCTCCTCCCAGGGAAAACTGGAACGGCATCCTTTATGATATCCAATTGCTTAGTAATCTTCTAGAACTACTTGGCATCGATGAGATTATTGATGGTCGGTAGCTGCAGCTCATTTATAAAGCTGGCTATGAGTGCCTATGTGAGTGAACATCGCCGTGTGGCCGTCAACCAAATAGTAAATCGCTCGGTAGTCTCCTGTTACATCAATACTGTAGCTACCTTTGTAGGGAGTATTCAAAGCATGATTCCTGAGCTCGTAGGCGAGAGGGTCGTTACTAAAGAGCGTGATTCGATCAACCATCTTGCCTTTAATTTTTGGCGACAGCTTACCAGCCATTTTTTCAAATCGTTTATGGAAGACTACATTCATAGTGTTCGAAGATGCTTGGCAACTTCATTAGAACTAGTAAAGACCTCTGAGATGTTCTTGTTACTATTAAAATCAGCAATTGCTACCTCAAGTTCTCGCTCAATTTCAGGTTTCAGGCGAGGGAATGCTGACACAGTCAAAGAACGACTACGAACAAACTCCTTAAGACTAGCACTGATAACGGTAGTCAGTGGTACGCCAATCTCGTCAGCAAGATCTTGGGCATCCTGCTTTAGAGTTTTATTGACCTTCACATTAATAATGGCTTTATCTAGATTACTCATATACCATAGTATACACAACGGTATATATTTAGTCAAATCATTCTGCCTATCCTACCAGACTCGAACTGAAATCACAGAGACGGATTGTAAAAATAGAAAAAGCCGTGACTATTGTCTCGACTTATTACTTCTGCTACGAAATATGGTGGACTCTACCAGGGAAAACTGGAACATCATTTTCTCTGAGCTTGCAAAACTAAGTGACAAACTTGAGAAACTCGACATTGACAGAATCATGGAGTTTGACAATGCTTAGGCTCCTATTCCTGCTGAGTCAACGAATGTATAATACCTCATCTTTACTTCGGTCGCAACTATTGAATGAACAAACATTCTACGATGCATTTATGCGTGATATCCGACGAGCACAGAAGAGCATTATTATCGAAAGCCCGTTCATTACTACTAAACGCCTGGAGTGGCTATACGATGAATTAGCAAAAGCCTGCAGCCGTGGCGTACGCATAGTTATAAATACGCGTGATCCAAATACACACAACGATACGATGCACTTGCAAGCACGGGATGGCGTCATTCGACTACAAGACTTGGGCGTAACCATTCTATACACTGGCAACCATCACCGCAAGCTAGCCATAATAGACCACCGAACGCTCTATGAAGGCAGCTTGAACATCTTGTCGCAAACGGATAGCTGCGAAATAATGCGGCGCATCGAGTCGCCAGAGCTAGTACAACAGATGATACGCTTCACTGACCTTGCAAGGTGGTATAATTAGGACGAAGTTATGAGTGACCACCAATTTACAGACGAGGATATCACAGCAGTAGGACGCTACATGAGGACTTTCTATCCTGATAGGCCAGAGAAAGCCGACCCAATCTATTGCTTAGCATTCCTAGAGCACATCAAATCGCGTATCGACGAAAATGTACGTAGCATTGCATTTGATGACCCAGACAGGTTTGAAGAGCTTGTCGATGAATATGAAAAGTCACTTGGGTAGTTAAAACGACAGTACGTCGGAAGATTTGACACCGAGTGCCTTAACGATCTTTTCAAGAGTCTTAAGTGATGGCACTACTTCACCGCGCTCAATCTTGGCGTAGTGATTTACGGTCGTGCTGGCACGTTTAGAAACTTCAGCTTGCGTGAAGCCCTTTTGACTACGAGCTTGTTGAAGTCGGTGACCAATGTAAGTAGATGTTTTAACTGGCATATCTGTATTATATCCTATTTTCCGCGAGTAATCTGGTCGATGATGATCACCTGGTCTTCAATAGCTTGTTTTTCGGCTGGTGTAAGTGGGCGTTTCGGCTTTGGTCGGAAGATGATTTTTAGAATATTTAGTAGATTATCCATTTTATCAAATTATACTCCTATTTGATTGGCCTTAATGAATGAAGCGAGTGTTATGCGATGCACGCCAAGCTTCTTAGCAATCTTCACGTGTGAGATACCAATAGCTAAATAGTTGGCTATTTGATAGTCCTTGCCGTAGAGCTTGAAGCTCTGCGGACGTGTACTACCCACTGGACGCCCTAGCACCACCCCTTCTGCTTTTTTGCGTGCCAAAGCTTCACGAGTGCGCTGTGAGATTAGGTTACGTTCGATTTCGGCCGATAGCCCAAAAGCAAAGGCCAGTACTTTGCTTTGTATATCATCACCTAGTCGATAGCCATCCTTGACTGTCCAAACCCTGCAATTCTTGTTCATGCAGATGTTTAATATATCCATAATCATAAATAGTGAGCGGCCAAGTCTGGATAGCTCTGAGCATATTATTAGATCGTCGGCCTTAACCTTTCGTAATAGCTTACCCAATTTACGTTTATCATAGTCTTTCGTACCGGATATCGTTTCCTCTATCCAGCCATCTATCATTATTTGTTCACGTTCTGCGAATTGCCCAATCTCAAAGCGTTGATTTTCTACTGTTTGCTTATCGCTGCTGACACGAATATAACCATATATCATATAAAACTCCTTTTACTTATTTAGGACTTTCGCAAAACCCCAATAATCCACTTGCATAAATGCGTGGCGTCAGCCA
>CAZPWF010000046.1:0-2993 GCA_964590725.1 uncultured Candidatus Saccharibacteria bacterium | reverse complement strand
TGATTTTTGCTCTGATCTGGAAGAATAGGTGTCTTGAGGCTGAAAACGGTCAAAGTCTACAGACTTTCCCGTTTTTTGTTGCATGGCGATGATTTTTGGCACAGCATTTGGATCAATCTGCTTGCCAACTAAAATTCGTACATTCTTATCTTTGAGCTCTTTGGCTAGGAGCTCAAATCCAGAGAAGTAAAAGTAGCCTACTTCGATATCAATACTGTCAGACGAGGAGAGTGCATTAATAAGCGCTTGGTGCATTGTCTGTGTTTGATTATCGATTAGTGCCATATTTATTTGTTCTTTTCGTTAATAAACTTTTCTATATCTTCTTTTCGGTATCTTAAACTCTTTTTGATACCGATCCGAACTGCTATAAGTATCCCTTTTTTATCCCAATCCCTCAAGGTATTGGGGTGAACTTTGAGGACATTTGCTGCCTCTTTAAGTGTTAGTAGCTCGTCCATGTTTATCTCGGTTAATTTCGTACCAATAGATACCAATCCATTATAGTACGTTATGAATTAATACCCAAGACTTATTAAATGAGAAGAATTATTCCAGATGTAGTTTTTTGAAAAAGACTCGATTGCGTTGTTCTGCATCTTTTACCAGCTTATCAAAACTAACAACCTCAAAATATATCTTGTGGCTTCTATGGAATCCAAAGTAACCCTGGTTGTCTGGGCTCAGCGTTAGATCGTATTCTTTGCAAAATTCCCTAATTTTAGGAGTCAAATCTGCAACTAAATAACCAAAAGCAGGAGTATTTTCATTTACGTTTAGTGTTTTCCCTCTAGATGTTTTAAATTTACCTTCTCGAATTTTGGCGATGTAACCAGAAATCTGTTTAAGAGGATTATCCTTCTCCTCGTAATCATCTCGTTGGGGTTTTTTGAACTCCACAACTACAATAGGATTCCCCAGATCGTCACCACTTCTTAACGGAAGCTGATTATCAAAAATCAAGATATCAGGACGCTCATCATTTTTATTTAATGGCTTATCAGAAGCTAAATACTCATGAAAACATAACTTTTCATCAACTAACCAAAGATTATGTTGATCGTAGGGTATAGAGTCAGAATCTTTTCGTGTTGGAAAAATAATATCATGCACTACTTTCTCTTTGTCATATTTTTTGTCATCATTCCAAGTTAAGGATTTTTTGAATAAGTCCAATACCGACTTTCGTAAAACTACATAATGTGATAACTCACTCTCCCCAAGAGTTGTTAAACTTGCAAGTGTATCGGTAAATTGCTCGTCAATAGTCGGGGCTTTACTATTTTCAACAATGCTTTTTATTGTTTTCTTTGTTTTTGTTTCAATCTCAAATTTTGTTTTTTGTAGAGCGGCTTCAATTTCTTCTGTTGAACAATCAAAGGACAAAGTTGAGTAATCTAAGCTTGAAACATATGATCTATGATAAGGGGCGCTTTTATTTACGTACTCTTGAACTTTGGATTTCTTTTTTTCTTGTCTTAACGTGACCTCATCACTAACAGCTTCTTTAGCGATCAAGGAAGCCTGTCTCTCAATATCTTTTTGGGAAACACCTTGGAATAACCCAGTTTCGTTTTTTGGGAATATAAAAGAATCGCGTGTCTCAGATATGTTCTCATCGAGATATTTACCTGATACGTAGACTTTAATAGTATAATTTTTATTTGTGATTTCTCCTTTTACGTTGGCAATTTTATCGTAAAACTCATCCTTAAACTCTGGAATATATTCATGTAATGATGTTTCTGTTACCTGCCTCTGATCTGCAACCAAATTAATCGAACTTCTGCTTTCGCCGTAATAAACTTTAAAAACCTTAGCTTTAAAAGCTTGCTCTATTTCCTGCCCATCAACCAAATTCTTAACGGTAAAGTTTTTTGTATGTATTTCCGATATACCGTTTGGATCATTAATGAGATCGTTGAGAACGATCGATTCCTTCGAAAAATCATCAATAACAGTTATCTTTGGACATTTAAAGTTATCAAGAGTAAAAAATACCAACAAATTTTCTAATATTTTTCTAGAAATTGTTTCAAGTTTCTTATCAAGTCTCCGCAATCCTTCATCATTAATTGAATCTAATAGCACCTCTGTGCCTGTGTCACTATTATCATCAGCGACTTCGATATGCTTATTTGTAGTGAACGCGTCAGCTTTTACAAAATCAAAGGTCCTTTTGTGCTTTTTGTCATCCTGCATGAACACACTGGATATTTGAGCTTGTTTGAAATACTTTAAATAAACAAACCGTCCAAAGCCCTTGCCGCCTCGATTAGCTTTGTTTTCTGTGTAAATATACTCAAATGAATCTAAATTTTTGTTATCAAACCCTATGCCATTATCGGATATCTTAATACTGCTTACTGGAGGAGTTTCATTCTCGTCTTTGTTTCCAAACTGTAAAGCCTCTTGTGGGGTTCTATACAACGTTACAACAATATTTCCATTGCTATTTTTCAAATCTCTAATAGCATCAATTGAGTTGACAACTGCTTCTATTATTGGAGTATAAACATTAGTTTTCCTAATTGTTGCAACTAGCTTTTTAATGTTTATCTTGATTACGGTTCCGGCCATATTTACTCCTAAGTATATACTTTTCTACTATTCAGAACTAGGCTTGTTACTATCCAAAAACACTCTCGGATTCACTGGTATACCATAAACATTCACCTGGAAGTGAAGATGGACGCCAGTTGCCCAACCTGTTTGACCTTGGCCTCCAATTACGTCGCTGGTAGTCACCTTTTGGCCTTTGTAGACGTAAATCTTATTCAAGTGGGCATAGATGGTTACGACATTATTGCCATGATCAATAATGACGTGCTTGCCATATCCCCAGAAGATCTCTCCGGCGTATATCACTGTACCGTCCATGGCAGGATTCACAGGCGTGTCAAGCTTACTAGCAATATCAATTCCTGTATGAAAAACTTGGTACATACTCGATTCTCCAAACTCAAGAGTGATAACTCCTTGGGTCGGCCAAA
>CAZPWF010000045.1:0-3082 GCA_964590725.1 uncultured Candidatus Saccharibacteria bacterium | reverse complement strand
ACTTCTTGATTACACATAATATCTGGGTTTGGTGTTCGGCCAGCCATATACTCTGCAATCATGTAGTCGACTACTTTTTGTTTGTATTCCGTTTCAAAGTCGTACATCTTAAATTCAATTTCAAGTTGCACGGCAACACGTTTGGCGTCCTGGTAATCTTCTTTCCACGGACACGGAAAACCTGGCAGGTCTTTACTCCAGTTTTTCATATACACACCAGTGACGTCGTAGCCTTGCTCTTTTAAAAGCGCTGCGGTAACAGAGCTATCTACACCGCCACTAAGGCCTACATATACTTTTTTTGACATAGTTGTGTAATTATATCGACTTTAACTAAAAAGGTCGATCGCCGCGCTCGATCTTTTTGCGAAGTACACGAAGTTCATATTTCTTACCCAGCCAAAAAGTTGAAATAACAAAAGGAATGGTCAAGGCAGCTGGCTGCCAAAGTATCTTTGTCTTAGGTGCCGAATTTCCACTCCCACCGTTATCCTGTCCGGCATTTTTAGCATTACCTGCATTGTTATCTTGGCTCAACGGTCCATTGGCCACACCGACAAGCTGTAAGTACGCCACTCCGCCATCTTTATCGGTCGCCTTAATCACAATATTATATACACCAGGTGAATCATATATATGTTTGATGTTAAACGTGCCAGGATATTGCTGACTAATAAGATCGGGTGTTGTTCCGTCGCCCCAGTCGACACTAATCGCATACGGCCCTATACCACCTGATAAAATGATTGGCCAGACAAGTTCTTGCTTTGGATTTGCTCCCCGTTTTGCATAGTTACTAGTAAGAGTAACCTTTGAGGCAGCTCCACGAATATTATCCGTAAAGCTAACCGTTACTTTATTCGAGTCAGGGCCCGGCTGATCCAACGCGTCATACACTCTAGCAATTAGCTCATTTTGACCGCCAAAAAGATCAATAATAATGGTGTAGCTGCCATTTTTACAATTAACCGCACCAGCAAAGACATTATTTTTGAAAAGTTTTACTAATAGATCATTAGGACATAGCCCTGAAACGGTTACAGGATTAGTACTAAAAGCCTGACCATCACGAGGCAAGCTAATCGTGGCACCTTGGGTCGGCGGCGGTGAAGGCAGTCTACCTTCTATACCTACCGCTCCAGAATCTTGAGCAGCAAATACAGGAGTACTATTGCTACCGACGAGCCCCAACCCTCCTAAAACAATTGCACAAACAGCAATGAGTAATGTGTATTTTTTACGCATGTACACGATATGAACATACTAGCATAAAAAGCATATCCTTCATACGAGTCGACATAACAAAATCACCCACACTTTTCTGTGCGGGTGATTTTAATTTTATAGCTAGTAAGCTATTTTTTCTTTTTTGGATGAGCGAACTTCTTACGGTAAATTAATGCACCGCCGGCAACTATCAAGACGATAATGACTCCTGCAACTGCAAGCAACCATATCGGAATGTACCAGAAGGACACTTGCTGAGTGATCACTTCACCACCTCTACCGTAGGATATGTTGGCCAAAACAGTATACCGGCCCGGCCTCTTAACGTTTTGAATATTATCTTTAAACGCCCTAGAACTGTTTGGGAGGATGTTCGCTTTAGGATCTGTATTATTCAGCTCATAAGAGTACACTTCTCCGCCGCCAAATCCACCACTAACACTGACACGCCCGAAGGGCTTTGAAAAACTATTACCGTTATTCTTGATTTCTATAGTCACAGAATTTGGTGACTTCATAAAGAAAGTACCTGACTTATCGCCCTGAGACACCTTCATACTGTTTATCTGGATCTGTTCTGTTATGTCACCAGGCACTTCAATCAAAACCAATGTTCCAACGCTAGCTGTCAATGCAACATTTCCATCACCTGATTGTTTATTTATTGGCACTGCTGTGTACCTAATGACACCATAGTATGCACCAGGAGCTGTGCCTGCTGGTATACTTACACCTAATTCGAGGTTTTTCTTTTCATCAACTGCCATAGGAAAACCTTCAGCATTGGTGATAAACTTGCGAATACTCGACGGGCTATCCTGCTTGTCGTCAGGAAGCAATTTTGGTTCGCCTGTTAACCCATCAGATTCAAAATCATTGATCGTAACTTTAGCGTCAATTGCTGTGCCGGAAACGTTTTGAAGCGCTAGTCTAATTACATCTGATTTGCCAGGCTCAACTTGTAGTTCAGATCGGGTTGGCGATATATTCAATCCGCTACTACCTTTATTTTCTTGTGCCAATATGGGCAGTTGAAAAAGAACCACCGAAAATACAGCAACACTTACTACAGTTGCCACGCGTTTGATAAATTGCATCCCTATTAACCCTCCTAAAATTTGTCTTACTAACCTTGAGCTTATTATATCAAGAGTGCGCCGAATACAAAACTAAAATGATGCGGTTGCGATAAAAGTGAAAGTTGAACTATAGATACCAGGTGCTTGATTTTGTGAAACATTTACCAAATAGCTGACTGTCATAACATTAAAATCTGTAGGCAATGGAGAGTTTGTCATTGTCGCCCCATTGCTCAGTGCAAATTGGTTAGGTGTGTCATATGGCGCCACAGGCAACGACGTTCCGACCCCAGTAGGATCCTGACCTACCGTGGGGTTAGAGTTGGCACGAAGGTTAATACCAAATTGGCTCGTTCCCACTTTGTTACTTTCTGCTGTGGTAGATGATGGCAAAATGTTATTACCAGAAGTCATGGTTAAACCAATCATCGCAACCGAAAAACCAGTAACATCATTTGTAGCCCCAGAAAACTGAGAGGTAGCGGTATTGCTTGAACTTCTAGATAAATCACCCATTTCGATAACATTACCAACAGCACTACAGTTAGGCCCAACTAATATACCCACGCAAAATGTTAAATATGGCGGGACATAACCAACTGCACCCAATCCAACTGTGGTAGTAGTAGTAAATACTACTGCTCCAGAATCTATCTCTGTGCCACTAGCGCTTCCGTTTGCATATGTGCTAATTCTGACGAATACGCTCTGATTAGGTGTACTGGGGTTTGTAATATTATTAAACCTATAGGACGATGCTGTTGATAAAACACCTA
>CAZPWF010000044.1:0-3234 GCA_964590725.1 uncultured Candidatus Saccharibacteria bacterium | reverse complement strand
TCTAGGTTTGGAAGTGGCTCAATACCACGGTTTTCAAGTGTGTCATCAATGCGTTCGTCAACAACTAAAGTTAGAAAGCAGCGGAGGCGAGAGATCTCTGTGGCAATCGGCTGTATGTCGATTCCGTAGATATTTTCTCTAATTATGCCTAATTTTCTGATGTAATCAAAGTTTTTTTCTTGAAACTCACGCTCAATTACTTTTCTAAGCTCAATGGGAGTATTTTGAATTTGTTTTTTAAACCATAGTTGACCATGTTGGTCAATCTGTTGGAGGATAAATACTATTTTTTGGAGTGCTCCAATAGGGAAGGCTCCGGATCCACAGGCAGGATCTAGTATTTTAATGGAGCCAAGAGCTTGAGCAATTTTATCTTTTTCTTCATCATTTAGTGGGCTCGAATTATCGTCCTCAAGGTCGTAACTAATAAGCGATCTTAACTTTTCTTCTGGAATATTTGTTTTATCTTTTAAGAATAAGTACAGACTTTCATCCACCATGTAATCAACGATGACTCTTGGAGTGTAATAACTACCAGTGCTTTTTCTTGCAGACTCACCAGTTTCAGGGTTAATTTCCGCCAAGAGATTCTCGAAGATACGTCCAAGCATTTCTGGATCAATTGAAAGCTCTTCATCAAAACTCGTATTTTCATCGATGGTAAAATTGAAGGTTTCAAGTACTTCAAATAATGACTTTAGCCACCCATCTGGCACCACGACCATGTTGTGATTTACTGCTTGTTTCCCCTCGTTGTAGTTAAAAAAGTCATCATCATGAGGTGAGAATAAGCCACCATTAAGGTAGGGAATCGCTGAGAATAGGTCGTTTATAAATGCGTCTTTTCTGGTCTTTATTGGCTTATTGAGTACCTCAAAGAAAATTGGTTCGAGGATTTTGTGGTAATAATCCTCAATCGTGCTGGATGCCTCAAAAGAAAGCAACTCTCTGGGCATCAAAGAGTGGCCAGAGGCGCTTCTTTTTTCCCTTAAGAACCAACAGAAAATAATACGGCCAATTAGTCTGACTGCAAATTCTTGGCTTGTTTGGCTATGATCTTTTACAAATGGCAGTTTGAGCTGAGCTTCAACGGTCTTTTTTGACTTACCATTTGCAATTTGGCCGCCTACAAGGTGAATAAATGCACTCGATATCTCTTTGTAGAATTCCTTATTAACTACTTCAAGTGAGAATCTACTTTTTAAATCAGCAAAATCAGTAACACTGCCTTTACTGATCAAGTATTGATGTGGAGTTTTAACTTTTGCTTTAGAACCAAGAACATACGATTGTCTTTTGGGATTTGAAAGTTTCTTTTTAATTTTTCCTTCATCCCAAGTTAAGGTACTTGTTAAAAGCGATAATCTCCAGAGCGATGAGTTTTCAGAGTAATAAACGATTATTGCGTTTGGGGTTCCATAGTCACGCAGAAGAGTAAAACTTTCAGTGGCTAATCCAATCTTTCTTCTTGAGGGATCCTGCTCAGTTTCAATAATATAAACTCTGACTCCAAGAGGTGATTCACCAATAGTTTGAATAGACTTAATGCCTTGAAAACTTTTGGAAACATCAACTTTACGAATGTCTTTGGAAAAATCGGGTAAAAAACCACTTATCCAGTCAATAAACTCTTGTTGATTAAAGTTTTCGTTTAATTTCATACGGTTAATTCTTCTGATAAGACAATAAGTTCAGATAACCCTTCTAGTTGATCTACGCGCTTCAAACTGGTAGCAATTGACTGTTTGGAAACTAATTCCTGTAAGTCCTTGTATGCCTGTTCTAAATTATCCATCTTAATACGACCAATTTGCTTGTATTGACCTTCACTCAAGTCATCGTATTCTTTGATGACTTTAATTAAGTCCATCGCATAATCTTTGGCTTGTGGGTAGTTTTCTATAAGCATTTGAAGAGGCTCCAATGCCTTTGCACGATTTCCACTTAAACGTGGGAGTTTATGTTTTTCAAAAAGCTTATTTCGAATTAATACGAAAAGTTCGTTAAAGGTTGCATCTGGGGTAGTCCCTTCTTCTTCTGGTTTGGCTGAAAATAGCGGTAGAACTCGTTCTGCGGAAACCACTTCTGGTTCGCCGTCTATGCCGTCTTTTATTGCAAACACAGCATGGTTGCCCTTCTTACCGAAAGCTATGCCACCATTAAGCTTTTGACCCTTACGCAAAACGCGACTTCTAGGTCTGATAGACATAGCCTTTTCGATAATATCATCAGGGGTTTGATCATATACCTCTCGGTGTATGGCATCCCACGACTCAAATTCCGCTTCTGAATTTGCCTTATTGTATTCTTCTTTGAAGAAGCTCTTTAACTCCTCATCACTTGTTAGCGTTTTGGTGTCGCTACCCACAACCGCATTGATTAAAGTCATTTTGAGTGTGCTTATTTGTTGGATTCTTGTTTCAGCTTCTCCGATAGAAGTTGGGAAGAAGTTGTAGACATATAGCGAATCAAACACCTTCTTGTTAATGCGATTGATACGACCTATACGTTGAATAACCCTAGTAGGATTAAAGGGAATGTCGTAGTTAAAAATTACACCTGCGCGATGTAAGTTATAGCCTTCACTCAAGGCATCTGTAGCTACTAAGACGTCATAATCATTGGATTGAAGTTCTGATTTTACTCCAGCATCAAAGTTATTACGTAGAATATCTCGATTTACCTTTGAAGCATCTTTAGCAGTGTATTTGTAAACTCTATCTACTCCAGCTTTTTTAATTGCCTGACCTAAATAATCAACTGTGTCTGCGTAGGCAGAGAAGATAACAATTTTTCTCTCAGGGTTTTCACTTAATAATCGTTTGATATTATCAACAAGACAATCTAGCTTAGGATCAAGATCAGCCACTTTTTTATCCGCGCCAAACCATTGATCTCTAATTGATAACAATAACCGTGTATCTTCCTCGACTTCTTTGATGAAATCTGGCTTTAACCAATCTTTCTCAACAAATAGCAGCTTATATTTTGATTCATCGTTTTCGTTAAACTGCTCGGAAAATTCGTTTGATAAATCATCGCCTGCATCATCCATAAATGAATCTGGATCAGGAATCTTACCCTTCTTAAGAATTGGTACTTTCCCCTGATCGTTGTACCACCTAGCAATCATGAGATTAGAGTCAATCATGTTTTGGAGGGTAATCCTAAATGCTTCTTTTGAGCTTTCAAAACGCATAACTAGCAAGCGTTTCATGAAGGCAGCCAAGTTGC
>CAZPWF010000043.1:0-3269 GCA_964590725.1 uncultured Candidatus Saccharibacteria bacterium | reverse complement strand
GTCATCTTTATAAACAAAGGTACAGAAACTGTTGATTTACCTCAATAAACTTTGTGTCGCTCTGTGTTCACTTGTATAAATTATTAGTAGCTTTGTGTTTATAACTTGAAACAATCCCACTAGAATTTTGATAATATAAAGTTATATGCCACACCTTTTTAGGAAAGAAGAAAACCTACCATTTCAATACCCGGTGATTCAAACACACAGAAGAAGGGAAAATCATTTAGGTTGGATAATTGGAGGAATATTAATTATTCTTTTGCTTGTAGCTGGATGGCTCTTGTTCTAAATTTCACAGTTTACTGTGAATGATTATTTCAAAAAGAACAAAGGCGCAGTACAAACCCAATAAGACAACACCCTCAACTCTGGATATGGCATTCTTTGTTCGTGCAAAGAAATAAAACAGGATTAATCCAACAATCAAAAAGAGTAAGCTGACTAGATAACTATTGGTAAGAAGTACGGGCTTGCCATAAATGAGAGTAAGTAGTCCTAAAAGAAAGGTGTTGAAAGCAGCAGATCCGATGTAGTCTCCAAATGCCACCTGATTATTTTTCATAAACATAGCTCTTATTACCAGTGAAAGCTCTGGAATATTTGTCCCAAACGCAATCAAAAGCAAACTAATGAGGAAGGGCGAAACCTGCAGTAAATTAGAAAAGTAGAGTGTTTGTTCAACGATAAACCGACTTGCAATAAAGATAGTCGCTACACCAAATACAATTCTCAGTAGTTCCTTACCAGCCGAAACTCCAGAACGGGCACTTAGGCGCTTTAAATGTTCAAGTAAGTTTTTTTTGGACTGAATGCTAATTATGAGTAGACCAAATAACGAAATAGAGATGATACTGTCTGTTCTTCCGATTCTCCCATCCATTGCTAAGATGACTGGGAGTGCAACAACTACTAATGCTGCAGGCAAGTTAAATCCCTGAAACTCAGGTGAAATCCTTATAGACCGACCAACTATTGCCAAAAGAGGAACAATTAACATAAACAGCACTATTGAGGCGCCAACTAAATTACCTACATAGATTTCGGGGTCATTTTGAAGAATAGAATTAATTCCTACCGACAACTCACTGATAGAAGTGAAGAAGCCCAAAATTAAAAAAGAAACAATAAAAGAGGATATTTTAAGAAGTTTAGAAAGCCGTTCGACTGATTTAATGGCCAAACCAGAACCAATCCAGACACCGACAAAGGAAAATGCAAATATAGCAATATGGGCAAGCATACTATCAGTTTATCAACTTCTGAGCTTATTTAGTATGGCTTCCACAGATCTTCCTCCTTCTTCTTAATCATCCGATAAAGAGAATTATCACCTTTATCAAATTTTAAATAAATTGCGTTACAAATTATTTCAGCCAATCGAAGTAAATGATTGCTGTTCGTTGCAGATTTTTTGAGTGGTCCTACTACAGTATTAAGATCAACACCTAGTTTAATTTGTATGTATTTACTATATCCATTAATAGAAGCTCGTGCGTTTTTATGAATGAACAGAGGCATGTTTTTCATTTTTTTATTATTCCGCAACAAAAATTGATTCGTGATAAACATATACAAACTTTCATCAGGCAGTTTTTCTTTTCGCAACTTGGATAGTTGCACAACTAGAGCGCGGTATTTAAAGTTATGTTTTGATATCAGTTTAAGAATTACTCTTTCATCCGATGCTTTATTGAGTCCAATTACATTATTAGTCTCTTCAGCAATATCTAAATTGTCAAAGGTTACCAACAAGATAACGAGGTATTTATTGAGGCGCTTTTGAGAGTGATTGGTTTGGGAACTATCAATACAGGAGAATATGCCTACGGGCATAAACCCCCCTTTAAAACGGCATTCATCCCAAATTGAGTAAAATCCTTTGGGACACAAAAATGGTCTGATATCTGATCGTGCGTCAGATGCTTAATTTTTAGTATTTCTTTTGAGGGCACCAACAACTCCGCGGCAAAACATTGAGCTTCATGTTCTTGCTTAAAAGTGGCAAACTGATTTCTACCTTCAAAATAGAAATGGTTTCCCTGATGAAGGAAATGGTGTCCTAAGGCGTGGGCAATAAGCTCTCTTTGTTTTTTGGGATCAGAAGTCTGATCAATTCCAATACTGTCACCCAAATAGACTTCTTTCACTCGGCCGTGGAACGACCATTGGTCAAGAATAAGGTTCTCACCTCTAATAATTGTTTGTAAATCTATTGGGGCAGTAGACAGATTATACTTTCGTAAAACCTGCCTAGCCCTTTTTTGGGCTTTTATCATATTCTTTTTGGTTCCTTCTCGACTTCACAAACTCGATGTAATTCAGAACAGACTCTCTTTCATGAACTGTCATATCCTGAACTTCTTTCAACATCAGAGTAAACGAAGCATCCTCTTTGACCTTTTTGCTTGTTTCATCCAAATAACCAGCCTTATTCATAAGCAGCTCGTAAGGAATGTTGTAGACAAGTGCTAGGGCCTTCAACTTGTAGGGTGATGAGTTGTTATATCGACCCGCTTCTAACTGAGAAAGATATCCGCGAGAAAGTGCCGATTGTTTTTCTAACTCCTTATTTTTGATGGCTTCCTTAACAGCATCAACAACAGCACTAAGTGTGTACCCACGCGCTTCACGAACAGAGCTGAGATATTCCCAGATAGTGGCGAAGTCGTCTGGTCCCTTTAGTTGAGTCTTGGGGTTGGATGTTTGTTTCATAGATTAAAGCTCGTCTAAATTATTGTACCAAATAATGTAAGCAAAGTCTTACTTTTCATATTATAATGAGAATAATTTACACTAATAAACACAAATCACTATAAAGTTTATTGAGGTAAATTGCAACAAATTGTACTTTGTTATTAAAGATGACAACTACTGCCATAAAAAAGACAATTTATATCAATAAAGACAAGAGAGTTAACAGTGAACTCTTCGATGAGATTCGGCTTAGTAAAGGCCTCTCCCGCTTTCAGTTAGCAATAGACGTAGAGCTTTCTCCCCAAACAGTCAGACGAGTGTTAGTTATAGGTGGTGACCCCCGGCCATCAACTGTTAAAAAAGTCGCCGATTACTTAGGCATACCAGCAACTAAATGGTATATCGAGCGAGAACTAAATACGACTGATATTCCAGAAACTAATGCAATCTAGCAAAACTGTACAGCCTATGAGTAAACGTCGCCTGAAAATAAAACATGAGCAAAGTAGCACGATTGAACTACACAACTATAAATCACGATGCCAGGGTGAGACTTGGCTTAACTATTAACG
>CAZPWF010000042.1:0-3491 GCA_964590725.1 uncultured Candidatus Saccharibacteria bacterium | reverse complement strand
GATTGCAAGATATTCTAAAAAGTCTGAATATTAACATTAGTAGCCAAGATGTTAGCAAATACATAGTACAGTTTTTGCAACAATTTAGCTCACAGCTGATAGGGTTTGTAACGGTAATGGTTAAAAATTTATTCACTTTCTTTGTTGCAGTAAGTTTATTCTTTGCTGCGCTAATATTCTTAATACCGCGTATGGGAACAGTCAAAAAAATTGCACTTGAAGTTTCACCATTAGGGAGAGCAATCACAGCTGACTATATAGAAAAAACTCAACTACTACTCAGGGGTGCCGTTCTCGGGTCGTTTGTAATTAGTCTTACAGCCTCAACAATAATGGGCATTACCTTCTACTTGCTAGGAATACCCAACGCTATACTATTTGCAACAATCGCATTTTTCTTAGGATTCATACCATACCTTGGTACGGCCATCTTTACCTTTGGTGCAGCAATTATTTTTGCAGTACTAGGGCAGTACAATCAGGCAATTATACTAGTATTAGTACAGCTACTAATACTAAATCAACTCGATTTAGTATTTAGACCAATCACGGTACCCAAAAAAGTTCGTATACACCCAGCTCTTATGATTATTGCAGTACTTTCTGGCCTTGCCGCATTTGGTATGCTCGGTCTTATTTTTGGGCCAGTAATACTCGTACTCTTCATAAGTACTGTTGAGATATATCGTCAAAACTACGGCATTAAAGCAACACCAGTTGAGCCTCAAAAAGTTACAAAAAAATAACTTAGCTACAAACCAGCAAGCTTGAAAAAATGAGATAAATAAGCTATGATGATCAGGTTAAAATAACTCTATAAGTAGTGTTTTAAGTCTCAATTCAACAAAATAATGGGGCGTGGCCAAGTGGTAAGGCAACGGCTTTTGGTGCCGTCATTCGTAGGTTCGAATCCTACCGCCCCAGCCAAGAAGTGATTAACAAAGATAGACCGTATTGCTATGCAACGGTCTTTTTCTTTTGTAAATACCTCTAAACAGAGTGGATTGGCTCGAATCCCTCCCGGCACTCCAATACGCTTATGTTTAGAACAGGGGTAATTTGACCCTGTTTGTTATAATTATGATATACTAAATTATGAATGGAGTCCTATTATGACTAGGGAAATTAATGAGTTCACAAAACTCGCATTTGAAGGAAGTACCGAACCACTAACGTCTACGCCAATTATCGGCGAACCAGAAATGCCCTACCCTGAAACTTTAGTACATAATGCAGAAAAATTAGCGCAAGGTGAAATTCGCGTAACTATACTGGGAAGTGGTGATCCGTTTGTCAAGATAGGTCAGGCATCCGCATCTATTCTTATGGAAGTCGGCAACGAAGAAAATGACATGTTCTTCTTTGATGTCGGCTCAGGATCGTTAGCTAACTTTAATGGTTTGCAACTGCCGGTTACTTCAACAAACAAAGTTTTTCTCACTCATTTACATGCCGATCATGTTGGTGATTTACCTACTTTAATTTGGAGCACTGCAAAGGCGGGTCGTCGAGACCCGGTAGAAGTCTGGGGACCAGCTAGTGATAATGAGAGTTACGGAACCAAGCACTTTACCGATCATCTTGAGGAAGCTTTTGCTTGGGATACCGAGTCAATGAACGGTCATCCAGGGCAGTCTGGTGCTCATACAATTACAACCGAAATCCCATACGACAAAACAGAAGTAGTTTATGAACGTAATGGAGTAAAAGTAACTTCATTTCCAGTTATTCATTTACATCCTGGAGCTGTAGGTTACAAACTTGAGTATGCTGGACGAAGTGTTGTATTCTCTGGTGACACCAGACCTTGCACGACGGTTGTTGACGCTGCCAAAGGAGCTGATTTACTTATACATGAAACGTTCCCATCCGTTGGTGTCTACGCCAAGAAAGCTAGTGTGCCCGTTGAATTTGCAGAACAAATTGTTAACGGTGTACATACTAGTCCGGCTATGGCAGGTAAAGTATTCAAACTCGCAGGCGCGCGTATGTCAGTAATGTGGCACTTTGCTGTTGATCATGAAACCGTAGGGCCAGCAATCAGTGAAGTACGCGAGCAATATGATGGCCCAGTGACTATTGCCCAAGATCTTACTGCCTTCAACATCGCAAGTGAAGCTTTGATTGTACGCCAAGCACATGTTAATCGCGTAGCTTGGCCAGTAGTCGGTCAATCACATATTACTGGACCACCCGAGACTAAACCGCTAATCCCCCCTGCGCTGTGGGAAGAAATACTAATTCGTGACTAATACACAGTGTATTCTATTAATTCTTAAGCGAACTGTTATTTAATCATTTTGATAGGGGTCAGTTGTAAGCTAATATAGAGCGAGTCCGAAAAACGGATGGTAATATACTATGGGAGGTTCGAATCCCTCCTCCCCAGCCAAGTAGTACACCAAAACTGACCGTAATGTTTTGGTGCAGTACTTGGCTAGAAATTTAATCTTGATTCAGCCCTCCATTCTGAGTTATATAAATTCTTCTTCACTAACTCAATGAGCCATAGCTTGTGTTTATTGTAAGCCTCATTTAAAATTAGGCATATGCATTAATAAAGAAAGAGAGTATGGCAAAAAAACAATCATCAGATTTAGGAAAACAGGTGCTAAACATTGTACTGATCACAATTGGCATTTACCTCATTGTTATGGGGGTATTACAGAATGAGCCTCAAAGTTGGCAAGCATTCGTAGTGACCGCTGGCCTTGTCCTGCAAATCACTGGTACTATTGGTTTCGCTAAGATAAAGTAATATCGTTAGATTGAGTTAGGGAGTTTTAGACCAAGTAGCTTAGCCAAAGGAACTTATAGTAGGTTAGTATAGAAAATCAAAAAAATCGAGTTATTCCTTGAAACTTACGCTTGGGGCATCAACTGTTCGTATAAATCTGAACTTTTGTTAGTGAATAACCAAAAAAAGCGGTATAATACATATTGATAAAACAATTAATATAAAGGAAATATATGATTACAGGATATTGTGTTAAATGCAAAGAAAAGGGCGTTGAATTGTCAGCACCAGAGATTCACCAAACTTCAAAAGGTGGTTATATGGCCAAAGGTAAACACGAAAAATGCGGAACAACCGTTTGTGCTATGATGTCAAAAGAGAATGCTGAAAAAGCAATAGAAGAAGGCGCTACAAAAGCTTTCTAGCGTACAAAGCATTAAGCTAGGCTTGGTGGATCAGCTGGTTTTAGACCACAATGCTCACCAACTAAAAACACCCGAAACATAATCGGGTGTTTTTAGTTGGCTAGAACGATAGAATTAAATCGTAGAGCGAAGTGGGGGTTCAGTGAAGTGAAATTTAGCTGCAGGTAATATTTCGAGGATGAATGGGTGGGAGGCTACAGTACATTTCCCCCGAAAAATATAGGTACCAAATCTAGTCTACTATTTTGGGGCCAACAGCACGAATCAATACTACGGCCCAGGTACGAAACGGTTTCCATTTCTCTGCCAGTTTATTGAGTTCTGCAGGT
>CAZPWF010000041.1:0-3741 GCA_964590725.1 uncultured Candidatus Saccharibacteria bacterium | reverse complement strand
GCTTATGTTTATACTACGGTTATACACTCATTGCAAGGCACTTATCCACAGATTAAGCACAAAATAGCCACAATCAATATGTAGCGACTACTACTAGGTCATGATTCATATCGTATTTACCCGCCGGCGTAAGAGGTGCGACATTTGCAACGTATGAAATTGTGTAATCTGTTCGACCAGTAGCTTGGTTGCCAACTGTTTTTGCTGATCTTGCTATAGTATCTCCAACTACATACTTAAATAAATTAGGCGTGTTGTAGCCTGGAGCTGCTTCTCCGTCTGCAAATGTATCGTTGGGTATATTCACGGGATTCGTCCCAATATTTGGGCTACTATTGTCAACGACATTCATTCCAAACTGTTCTACCCCCACAGTTGGCGCGGCGGCGGTAGACATACCATCAAGTGTCGCTCCACTCTCGTTGGTAGGTGGTTGGCTCATAGTTAATACCGAATAAGCGCTCGACAAATACGTACGCACATAAAATGTTCCTGTGCCATTAGCGGTCGTTGAGGTATCCAAAAGTCCTAAGTCAACTGTCGAAGCATTTACTACAAACTCTAAGTACGGCTGATTGGGAGTTAAAAATCCAGATTCGGCATCGTAGTTTGTACTCGACGAACTACCGCTCCCAAGCGAACCCGCAGATCCCTGAGCGCGATAGTTAGTAGAGGATAGATCATTCTCTGCGCCAACCCCAAACTGATATTCATCAACCCTATAATTAGAAGAGGACGAAGTTTGTGCAAACACTGGGCTGCCAAGCATACATACAATAAGTACGCCAGAAATAATCCCTTTTATTATTTGTTTCCCTGTCATGCTATATCTATGTTACCACAAGAACTATTACCTAGTTTGAAATGATTCTACAATGCTTCGCAACTGATTATCATCTGGGGTGGCAGTAAGATTCCTGTAGACTATTGAATATGTGGCCTGGGTGCCATTTGGTCTACTCAACTTCATCGGAACAGCATCTCCAACGATACCAACCGTAGCAACAAAGTTATTTGACTGCGGGTTGCACAAAAACTTAACATCACTCAATGTAACAATCTGAGGGCTCTGATTGCCAACTGGTGGCACTTTTTTTCTACAATGCTCAGAAATTGTACCTGCAAACAACTTGTCACCAGCAGCGTTCTTTACTACCGGCAATACATGGGTAATCTGTTTATCGTCATCTGCCTTATTTACATAAAATATTATCTCGTGATCAACAATCGTGCTTCTGTTGCTTCGGTAAACGAACTTATTTGCAGTTGTTTCGCCTTCTATAGCTCGCCAATTGGCGCCTGCTTGGAATTGAAAATAACTCGTCCGAAAGTACTGTATCGTCGGCGAATAAGTTGACTCTGTAGCTACTGTTGGCTTGCTGGGCACAACCGACTTTTTACTTTGTAACCAGCTATCCAACATGAAACCACCAATAACCAGACTAGCTAAGAACAAAACTATAAATATGATTAGAATGATTCTTTTTCTGTAGTGTCTTTTATGATGAAAGTTAACGTCGTGATAATAATTAGACCTAGACACGGCCACCTCACTCTCTGTCCATACTTCAACAGTATGCCAAAGAGTGGTCAAAAATACAATTATACTTATGCTTTTTGAATCAAACATAGTATTATGTAGATTAAAGTAAGCAAAAGAGTTCGGGGGGCATGGAAAACGCGCCACAAGAAAATAATGAATTAGACACCCTGGAAGATCCGGGAACTGTTGTTGAAGCCAACGCTAACGCGGATGGTACAAACAAAAAACCCGAAAAAAAGAAAGTTAGCTTTGCAAAGCGAGTCCAAGGGCTTATTTCGCATCTCAATATTTATATGTTACTTTTTATTCTCATTCTTGTTCTAACCGGGGTGATAATTTTTGTTGGGATACAAAGAAATAAGAAAGTAGACGTTACAACTACTATAGGGACTCAACCACTGACCAAGGAGACCATAGAACAGCTCAAGGGAAGCGAAGCCAAAGTTGGTGATCCCAAACAAACACTAAGTATAGAATCAAATGCAATCTTTACCGGCAAAGTACTGTTCCGTGACAGCATAGATGTTGCAGGTACAATTAAGGTGGGCGGCGCACTGAGTTTGCCGGGCATAACGGTTTCTGGGCAGAGTAATTTCGATCAAATACAAGCTAATAAGCTTGCGATTTCTGGTGATGTAACTATTGCTGGACAAGCTACTATTCAGAAAAATCTTACAGTCAGCGGGGGCGCATCATTTGGCGGAGCTATTTCAGCTCCAATTATCGCAGCTCAAGGTTTGCAATTAAGTGGAGACTTACAGTTTAACCGCCACATTGATGCGGGCGGCGGAACACCAGGAAAGACCAACGGCTCAGCGCTTGGATCTGGCGGAACAAGCTCACTAAGCGGCACCGATACGGCTGGTACTGTTACTATTAACACCGGAGGCGGACCTGGCCCTGGCTGTTTTGCTACGATATCATTTACTCAGAACTTTAATACAACCCCCCACATAGTAATTACACCGGTTGGCTCCGCTGCGGCTGGTATTAACTACTACATAAACCGATCAGCAGGTGACTTTAGTATCTGTACAACAAACGCCGCTCCCGGAGGACAGTCTTTTGGGTTTGATTACATTGTAATAGAATAAACAATCTTAGACGTCTAGAAAAACAACAACATCGTCGGCTTTGACGTGCATAATACCGCGCATTATTTTGAACTTTTCTTCTCCTTGATCTGTTCGTACGATTACCTCACCTTGGCTAATAAGTGTCATAAAATTATGGTGTCGAGGCAAAATATCGAATGGCCCAGTATCATTTACCGCTGATATGCTTTGCGCGATACCATCAAAGTAGACCTTGAACGGTGCATAGACTTTGACGTGCATATGATCAGCATCGCCAGTATCTACCTTGTCTGCTACTTTTGACTTATCTTCTTGGGTTGTTGTGTCTTCGGGCATTGTGATTACAACTCTCTAATTACTAAGCAATTATTTCTTCGATACTTTGAAGGGTTTGTTCGCGCGTAAAGAAGTCGCCTGGAACACCGTTATGTTTCTCCATAACATTCATATTTTGAGTGAAGTTTGCAATCAATTTTTTTGCTTTTGCATAGTCTGCGCGATCGGAAGCTGACAGTTCATTTTCACCAATAATTGCGATTATTCCCTTTAAGGACTCGTACTTTTGGAGCAACGCCAAAACCTGGACGCTAAGAACATAATGGCGATCTCCAACTACCTCTGGCGTGAGCAATGAGGACGTTGTTTTATTAAGATCAACAGCAGGTCGCACGCCTTGTTCAGCAACTTTTCGAGAAAGAACAATAATCGAGTCAAGTTCATGCTGAATCATTTGTACAGCCGGGTCAGAAAGGTCGTCTGCTGGTACATAAATGGTCTGTACAGATGTGATAGATCCCTTTTCGTTGGAACTCAGCCTATCCTGCAAAACCTTAATATCAGAAAAAATTGTAGGCTCATAACCACCTTCGTTGGGCACCTGATCCAAGATAGTTGCTAACTCATTTCGTGCCTGAATGAAACGATAAATATTATCGGCAAAGAAAAGAATATCTTTTCCACGCTCATCACGAAAATACTCAGCCAAAGCAACTGCCGAAACAGCAATAAGCGACCTCTGTACTGGGTTTTCATTCATTTGCCCGAAGAACATACAGGTGTTTTTAAGTAGATCGTTTTCTCGCAAAGTGTCCCACAACTCATGACCTTCACGAATACGCTCAC
>CAZPWF010000040.1:0-4007 GCA_964590725.1 uncultured Candidatus Saccharibacteria bacterium | reverse complement strand
TGGTGGGCGAGGAGGGACTCGAACCCTCAAGCCTTTTGGGCATTTGATTTTAAGTCAAACGCGTATACCAATTCCGCCACTCGCCCATTTATGGAGGCACCTACGGGTAACGCTCCCGTCTACACGGTTTTGCAGACCGTTGCCTAACTTCTCGGCCAAGGCGCCATAAATAATTACTCGTCTATTGTACCAAAACAATCGTGTATCTGTGAGGCTATTGTCGACATCGTATATTTTTAATGTCTGTGATGAAATCGACGAATTAGAAATCCTGTTGCAGCCGATACTGTAACTGCACCTAATCCAAGACTTAAACCTAACTTATTTTTTAGAATAAACTCTTTAGCGGCAATTAATCTCGTGCCCTTTATAAGCTCAAACTCTTCTTCCGCACCCGCAATCTCATCATAGCTAACAATTCCAGTGATCACACCTGTTTCGTCTTCGCTAGGTATTTCTTGGATTGAATGCAATACAGTTTGCCCTAATTCACTTTCAAATTTAATATCAATACCGGGCCTAGGCGTGACAAACGGCGATCGCAACTCTTTAGTTTGAATTATCGGTGGAACCCATAATTTTTCTGTTTCTGACATTAGAATTATTATACTACATTATGCGTATTTTACAATGCTTTCTATTGCATACACCTTTAATTTAATGCACACTACTCAATATATAAACAAGGATTTTCTTATAATGAATATTGCATTACTCGCCCAAACCGCTCAATCCGGCTGTACTCTCAATGGACAACCAGTAGATTGTGCCGTCTTAGTAGAAAAAGCCAAACCACTTATCGGAATAGGAGTCGGTTTATTAATTTTTCTGCTGGTTGTTGGAATTGTTTCATTTGTATTTTGGCTAATAATGCTTATTCATGCTCTACGACATGACAGTCCCGATAAGAATACTTGGATAATTATTCTAGTCATTTCGTTCTTTACCGGATTTAGTCTAATTGCGGCATTCGTATATCTTTTTGCAGAAAAGAAGAAAGCCGAGCAAGCAACTTTAGCAAAAAATGTGCCAGAAAATCCTACACCCCCGTCACCCGATCAACAGCCGATCGCGCCTACAAATCAAACGCCAAGTTCTCCAAATTAGCAAACAAAAGAATAATCTTCTGTTTTAATCAGTAATTTGTTTATTTTTCAGCTTGCCAAAGGATTTTATCTATAGGTCCATCCTGGGACTTGGACTTTATATTCTCATAGGATTGCTGCAGGATTTTCTCAAGTATAGATAGATCGACATCGCTTAGTCGTTTTAAATAAACACAATATCCAGTGGTAGTATGCTTGCCTAATTTTGCTAGTAACTCAGTGTAGCGCGCCGTACCGTCCATCAAGTAAACGGTAATCTTTACTTTTCTGGGATAGAAAGCTAAAGTATGCGCCTCACCTTTACGACCGCTAGAGTATTCGTACTTATAGACACCAAAGCCTATTGTGCCGATTCCATACAGTATTGGGTCTTCACTGCTGATACGTCTCATTATCTCAATGAGCGTTCGAGCATCATCCTTAAGCAACTCATCATCCAGTGAATCAATGTACTGTTTTACTGTTATATCGTTTCTTTCATCGGCTTTGCTCATTTTTAACCTTCAACAGCAGCCTCAAAGCCGCCGTATGCCATATTCTTCATATCAACTGGCATTTCAAAATCACCTTGATCTTTAAAGCTTTCACTCATCTCTTCCATGACTTTTTTGTTTACTTCATCCCGGTGTTCTTTTGAGTTGAAGACTATGAAAGAGAACCACACGTTTTCACTATCACCCGCACCAGTCATTTCCTGAAAAGCCCGTGACTTTTCGTCACCCATTTCTTGCTGTTTAAGGTCATCACCTCTACACTCAAAATACTGAAGTGCGCCATGCTTCATCCAAGAGTCTCTCCCCATTTCTGCCATTTTCTGATATTCAGCCTCTTTGCCTTTAGGTACTACGAGCACAAATCCATCAACATACTTTGCCATTTATTCTACTCCTCATATAAATGTTAAATCCTATACAATTTTAGCACTCAACATAAAAATAGGACGCTGAAGCGTCCTATTTTTAAAATTTGGCGTCCTGTAGACTTAGTAAGCCTTTGTTGCGCCTGCTTCTACTGCTTTTTCGGCATTGTCTTTAGACATCATCGCACAAACAGTTGTTCCGCACTTTTCATGCTTCCCTTTGGCCATGTAGCCACCAGTTTTAGTCTGTACAATCTCTGGTGCTGACAACTCAACGCCCTTTTCCTTACACTTAACACAGTATCCTGTAACCATGTCTATCTCCCTTTGAATTAATTGTTATTTAATAGCCTGCATCATTATAACGCCTGTCTGATATATTCCAAGCATAAAGTATAAGGACGCCAGACGTCCGAAAATTCCAAATTGGCTCAGATATTTAATTTGTCGGTTAATCTACTAAGCGGATAGCCAGCTTGCAATCTTGTCCTGGTACTCTTCAAGCTGTTCTTTCGTAAAGCTACTGGCACCTAAACCATGCATAAAACCTTTTGCTTCCCATGTTTTGGCACCAAACGCCTCAGCGATTGCAGTAGTCGACGGTTTCGGGCAAGCTTCATCAAACTCATGAGTTAGCACATATACTTCACCTTTATGATTTGATGCCCGCCCTAGTAGAGGATGCTTTACAAAATTAGCTGGGTCAGCCCTATAGCCATGTCTTATCTCCTCTAAGTCCATATCCCTCCACTTCGTATAGAAAGTCTCAGGACTGTATATCGCAGGGACACGAAGTACGAGCTTTTTAGGAGAGCGATACTTTATAAGCTGTATTGCCATGAAACCACCATAACTTGTACCCATGACGCTAATCGTCTTCCTTGGATGGTTCTCAGCTAACCAATCATAAGAAGTAATTACTTCCATGAAGTTCTGGGCTGGCGTTAAGTCATCAAGAATGAAGGGGCTTTCACCGTGTCCAGTGTAGTCAATTACTAAGGCTGAGTAGCCCGTCTTTTTAACAATAGCTGTAACCAACTCTTCATAATTAGCTTTGTTAGAGGTATATCCGACTAGAACCAGTAGCACATTATCATTACCCTTTGCTCCGTCATACCAGTCAGCAGCTACTTCATAACCTACACAAGGAATTTTGATTGACTTCATTGTTTAATGATAACAAAAAGAGACCTATAAGGCTTGAATGTCAGAAAATCGTTTAGACTGTTTTGGTGCGGAGCTATAAAATTTACTTAAACTTTTCGAATCACTAGGCTTTCAAATGTTCCCATCCTACCAGTATCAGTAAAGAGTAAGTAACTGGTTATTTACTAGCTACTACACTTAACTCAATGGTAGCACCTAATGGCAAAGCCTGTACGCCTACTGCTTCACGAACCGGGAACGGTTCAGTGAAGTAGCTCGGATAAACTTCATTAAGTTCAGGCATTTGTGACATATCCGTTACATAAATCACTACCTTCACAACATCGTTAATTTTCGCATCCGCAGCTTTTAGTATCTCGGCAATATTCTGCATTATTTGGTCCAGCTTTTCTTTTACAGAACCTTCTACTACTGAGCCGTCTGGCTTACTGTGTATCTGACCCGAAACATATATAGTGCCGTTACTGATAATTGCTTGTGAGAGAAATGGTGCGTCTGGTGCGTTTTTAGTTGATACTGGTTGCTTCATAATTTATAACTCCTTTAGTTCATATATATCAATGGCAGGCTCTTCGTATGAATGTGCTTCACGAATTGCATCAACTACCGATTTAACGCTTGCGTCATCACAGGTAATTTCAATTCGTTCTTCTGATACTTCTTCAGGCTGACCTATTTGCCCAATAGCAGGCTTAGCTCCATCAATAGGCAGAAACCGCCCAGTGCCTTTTACCGAAAAACTACAATAAGTATAGTTACCAACCTTACCGCCTCCCGCACTGCCAATAGCTTCCCTCAGCGCATCTGCTTCATTCACAGGAACTGTCACTACAACTTTGTACTTACTCATAGCTTAATAATAACAAAAAGAGACC
>CAZPWF010000039.1:0-4234 GCA_964590725.1 uncultured Candidatus Saccharibacteria bacterium | reverse complement strand
CGCGTTAAGCATCCCGCCTGGGAAGTACGGCCGCAAGGCTAAAACTCAAAGGAATTGACGGGGGAGCGCACAACCGGTGGAGCATGTGGTTTAATTCGATACAAAGCGAAAGACCTCACCTGGGTTTGAAATGTAACTGCAAATCCCAAGAAACTGGGATCTTCTTCGAGAGTGTTACACAGCTGTTGCATGGCTGTCGTCAGTTCGTGTCGTGAAACTTCGCGACCTCTGCGAGTAATCGCACTGGCAAATCTGACTCATATCGGTGAACACCTGCTTGATTTTCGGTATTATTTCGGTAATACTAAAATTGAGATGGTCAACACCGAGGGAAGTCGGGATCTTTCAAAAGAGCTTTTTATCCGCAAACATATTGTGCGTGTCCTATCTGATCGCCAGATGGCTGTCCTAACAGGATCGCTGCTAGGTGACGGATATATCCACCCACTCGGAAAAATTTGTTTTGAACAAAGCGAGCAACAAAAAAGCTATTTACTATGGAAATATGAAGAATTTAAAGATTTTGCATATCCCAAGATAGCTAAAGTTAATCGCATCGATAAAAGAAACGACCATACTAGTAATAGTTATCGCTTTTTCTTAAAACAGTATTTTCGATCGTGGAGACAAGTTTGGTACCCCAAAGGTATCAAAGTTATTCCAGACAACATAGAACAATGGTTTACACCATTGTCACTAGCAGTTTGGTATATGGATGATGGACACTTATTCAAAGGCAAGCAACCACTTATTGCAAGTGAGTGTTTTGCCAGAGAAGATTTACTCAAAATGACAAATATTCTCCATTCTTGGGGAATAAAAGTTGCATTGAGGACAAACAATCGAATGTGGATTCTACAAAGTTCTGTTAACAATTTTATGAAGCTAATTAGCCCATACATTGTTGATTCAATGAAATATAAGATTCTTGACCCCGTAACGACTTGAGAACAGTAGAGTTCTCAGATAGAGAGTTTTTACTCTTTATAACACGTCAGCTCCTCGATAATATCGAGGATGAAGGTATAGTCTAGTTTTATCTGTAATAGATATTTTTTTGGAGGCGTTTCTTTAAGTAGAATAACGAACGCAACCCCCATGCTGTGTTAAATATTCACAGCAGACTGCCCTTGATAATCTCAAGGGAGGAAGGAGGGGACGATGTCAAGTCAGCATGACGCTTACGTCCAGGGCCACACACATCCTACAATGGGAAGTAACAATGGGTCGCCAACCCGCAAGGGGGAGCCAATCCCACCAAACCTTCCCTCAGTTCAGATTGAGGGCTGCAACCCGCCCTCATGAAGTCGGAATCGGTAGTAATCGCGGATCAGCAGGCCGCGGTGAATACGTTCTCGCTCCTTGTACACACCGCCCGTCAAGTGAGCAAAGTTGGCAGTGCCTGAAGGTGGAAATCTTAACCCGCAAGGGAGGGACCCACCAAAGGTAAGGTCAGCGATGAGCGCTAAGTCGTAACAAGGTATCCGTTCTGGAAGGAGCGGATGGATCACCTCCTTTCTAGGAGTATAAAGGGTATCACGACCCGCCCTGTATGGGGAATTGTATACGTCCACAGCTTTTTTATTGGTTAACTGTTTAAACTTAACCAATACTCAATTTAAATAGAAAACATTCGAGTGCTACCATCTCTTTGCAGTAATTAGATTAAATGTATCCCTAACCCGCAAGCAATTATATTGCCCGGGGATTTTTTCATACCTAAAGTGTTAAAATTAGTGCATGGATATTGGACTTCTTCTATTTACGTTGTTTCTAGTCTCACTTGGTGTGGGGAGCTTAGTCGAAGCTTATCGCCAAAAACTAACTATAGAACAAAACAAAATGCCGGTAGCTTCTTCCGTTGCCAGGCTATTTGCTAAACCCAATCTGAGGCCTTTCGGAACATCTAAATCTAGAGTGACTGTTTATGATGACTTAATAGTCGCCAAATTTATACCACTATATGCCAGGGGCTGGCTAAATCACCGAAGTGATATAGTCGATCGAAATACTGGGATCTCGAATCATCACTCAATTTTTAAATTTCAACCAGATCGTACATATCGCTTGGGCCACATAATTACTCATGAATCAATTATCTCTTCACACATTGACAACTCAACTCACACTGTCACTATAACTTATGTGGATACTGATAATGTCACTCACACGCTCACTATAAAAAAACCATATATTCTTACTGAGTCCTATAAGAAACTAGTAACAGAAACAGCTAAGTTTGTAAATACTTCTTAAACGAGTCAGACTGCTTTTAGCATATTAATCAAACTCTGGTTCTTAGGATTAATCTTATCTACAAACTCATTTAAGACCTTTTTTGTATCTTCGATAAGCATTTTACCTATTTCAAGATCATTAATATCGGTACCTAGAAATGATTTTGAAAAAACTGTCCTTATCTCTTCAAAAGTCATATTAGGGTTTAGCTCGACGCTTAATCTAATAAATTCGCGCTCAATACTCGGAATTTTTAGAACTCGCGTAGCAAATTTAATCGATATATTTGCCAACAATAACTTTCTGGTCTGCAAATATTCTGTATCAGAAACATGAAGAATATCTAAGACATTATCGACAAGACCGATTGCTACTAAAACATTCTTATCCATATTTCTTTTATAGTATTTAATACTATTGCTGTACCAATTTTTCTACTACATCCCAGTTCTGCAATATTGTAGGAACCATTACTGCTGCATTAACTGCAAGCATTGCTTTAATCCCCAACCATTTGTCTCTTCTTAGTGTCTCAATCCAACTTTCGAGATGGGGGAAGAAAATTTCACTATTACTTCTAAGATCCTCAACTAATCCAAAAAGCATTTCTTGTGCCACTAGCAACGGAGTCGATTGCGATTCCATTTCTAACTTTTCAGAACTCATAAAGACATTATATCAGATCAAAACTAACAACTATTGCTATGCACGCAACATGCATAATGAAGTATAAAACCTTTCTTTACTAAGATCCTGCAAGCAATTATTTGCCCGGGGTATTATGCTTTTTAAAAGACTAAGTTATTCCGACCCAAAAACGCTAGCTCAATACTTCTGGCAACGAGTAAGTACTTTGCATATGTGCCAATCTTTCCTTCTTTTCGTAGCTTTTCAGAAGTTTCCATTATTCCTAATAAAGCACTGAATAAATGGGCCGCACGACTTACATGTTCTCTTCTAGTGGTGTAAAAGTCTCGAGCATTTCCAACGACAGCATTCAATTCAAATGGATCAGTACCTAGAAAATGGCGCTTAGTAAATATGTCTACAAATTTCTGATGTGAGACTGAATCAATCACTGTTGGGAATCTACTCATTGTGTGGGTGTGCATAGAATCGAACTATGGACCTCTTTCTTATCAGGAAAGCGTTCTACCACTGAACTACACACCCATATATTAACTTGTTATTACTGACTAATTAGTTAAATTTGCTTTACAGCAAATCTACCACTGGCCTCCCAGATTACTACGTATCTGGAGGCATTTCTCAGGTGCCGTTGGCACTTGATGTGCTCACTACACACCCATATATTAACTTGTCGAATGATATTGTAATCGATTTAGTCTAAAATCTCTAGATATGACCAAAATTAAGGCGGTAGGTTTTGATTATGGCGGGGTTATCGGTGGTGATCCTAACCTGGGACATTATTTTACAGATCAAAACGCCAAGCTCTTGGGTATTACCAGTGAGGAATGGCGTTCAACATATTTCAACATGAATAGCCTCCTTAATACTGGGGCAATCTCTAATAAGGTTGATTTTTGGACAAAATTTTTGGAGAACTTTAACCAAGTCGATAAACTAGACAAGGTTTTGGCTCTCGATGCCGAGTTGAGTGACAAATATATCGCCGTTAACACTAGTATGCTCGCCCTTGTTGACCGTCTGCATACTGCTGGCTATAAGGCAGGTCTACTCAGCAACGCGACTGCCGAGGTAGCAGGCAAAATCAAACAGCTCGGGATTGCACATCATTTTGACTCGTTCTTGTTCTCGATCGACATTGGCCTACAAAAGCCAGATTGCCTGGCCTTCAGCAAACTCGCCGAATCTCTCCAGGTCGGGGTGAGCGAGCTTGTCTTTATCGATGATGCCGAGAAAAGCCTGGTTAATGCAACATCGTGTGGTTTTACCCCAGTTTTATTTGAGTCACAAACCCAGCTAGAAAACACCCTCCACGAGCTTGGTCTTACCTATTGACCCATGGGGT
>CAZPWF010000038.1:0-4784 GCA_964590725.1 uncultured Candidatus Saccharibacteria bacterium | reverse complement strand
AAACTAATGATGTGTTGATTGTCGAAACAAAGCTAGATAAACGGTCAAGTTACTACAAGTATCTTAAAAAACACACTGAATTAGTCGAATATTCAGACTTAGATAGCGGTCAGTTGGTTGGGTGGCTGTGCGGCCAAGCCAAGCAACGTGGGGCGACGCTTTCAACTTCAGATGCAAGGTTTCTTATCGATAGGGTAGGCGCTCATCAGCAGCTACTCGCAAGTGAGCTTGAAAAGCTTATAACCTATAAACCCGAAGTTACTAAAAAAACAATTGAATTATTATGCGACAAGTCGCCACACAGCACGATATTTGATTTGCTAGAAGCTGCATTTTCTAAGAACGTAGATAAAGCCTTACGACTTTATCAAGAACAACGACAATTAAAAGTTGAACCACAACAAATCGTGGCAATGTTGGCTTGGCAATTAAACATTCTGGCTATTATTAAGACTGCACAAGCGAAGAGCCCTGCTCAGATCGCATCTGACGCAAAACTTAACCCCTATGTCGTCGGCAGAAGCAACTCCTTGCTAAAGACGATTCCATACCTGAGTCTAATTGGATACATTAACGGATTGTTTGATCTCGATATCAAATCAAAATCAACTTCAATCAATGTTGATGATGCGCTACAGAGCTACATTATTGAACTGAGTCAGTAATATCGGCTACTTTTTGGTAGTCTTTTTTACTGCGGGCTTCTTAGCGGGTGCTTTTTTCGCTGTAGTTGCTTTTGCTGGAGCTTTTTTTGTGACTTTAGCTTTAGCTACTGGCTTTTTGGTAGTGGTTTTTTTACTAGCGGTTGATTTTACGCCAGCTGCTTTTGCTTTGGCGGCAAGCTGTTTCTTTTTTCGAGCAGCTTTGTTCTTGTGAATAACACCGTTTTTGACGGCCTTATCGAGTGCGCTTTGTGACTTGTTCTTCGCGGCACCGGCATCTTTTCCAGATGAAATTGCTGAACTAAACGCTTTAAGAGCGCTCTTTAGACTTCGTTTTGTTTTTACGTTACGAACAGTTGCTTTTCGGGCAACCTTTACACGTTTTTTTGCTGATTTTATAATCGGCATGAATGTTCCTTTTTTAGTTATTTTAATTAATATATCGGTCTTGACTATACCTTAGAGGTGATAATTTTGCAAAAAATCTGTGGAAACATAGTGGACAAGCTTATGGTTTTATGATAGTATCCGCGTAGAGGAATCAAAAAACAAAAAAACAATATGGAAAACGATAGATTACAAATAGTAGAAAGGTTGAAGCAGTCAACTAACGTACTTATTACTGTAAATAATAACCCAACTGTTGATCAGCTGGCAGCTTGTATCGGTCTAACATTACTGCTAAATAAACTTGGTAAACATGCCACAGCTGTATTTAGTGGTGAGATACCTTCGACCATTGAATTCTTGAAACCAGAAGAAACACTAGAAAAAAATACAGATTCCCTAAGAGATTTTATTATTGCACTTGATAAGGCCAAGGCGGATAAACTTCGCTATAAGGTAGAAGATACTATGGTAAAGATCTTTATCACTCCTTATAAAACATCAATTAGTGATTCAGACCTTGAATTTAGTCAGGGTGATTTTAATATTGACGCAATATTAGCACTTGGTATCCATGAGCGAGAGCAAATTGACCAGGCGATTATGTCACACGGTCGTATATTGCATGATGCTGTTGTATTGACGGCAGATACTCAGGCAGGCAGTAATCTTGGAACAGTTAATTGGGTTGAGGAACAGGCGAGTAGTTTGTGTGAAATGCTGGCTAGTATTGCTGACGAACTGCAGACGGACTCTCTCGATGCTCAAATCTCAACAGCATTTTTAACTGGTATTGTTGCCCAGACTGAAAGGTTTAGTAACGAAAAAACAACATCATCGACCATGGGCATCAGTTCTAAGCTTATGGCAGCTGGTGCTGATCAGCATCTTGTGGCAACTGAGCTAGAACCGAAGCCAGAACCACTCAAGCCGGTTGAAGTGCCGGTTGCTGGAGAAGAGCCGGTGAAAAATGAAGAACTGGAAAAACCCGCAGAAGATGACGATGGGGCAATAGTAATTGATCACGAGGAGACAGCTCAGCCGATTGCTCCGGAATTACCCCCAGTGGACCCGAACGAGATCGATATTGACGACGAAGGAACAATGAAGCGTACTGCTCAGTTAGCCGAAGAAGAAGCTAAGAAGGCGGCAGAAGTAACTGAATCCGCAGCGAACAACAAGGATATAGTCACAGATTCGCCAGTTCTTGGTGGAACCTTTACCGCTAGTGGCCGACCCGAACAAACTGAATCATCTACAGATCCATTAAGCACTACAACCCAGACAGAACAGCCATTATTGAATCGAAATCCTGAGCCAGCAATTACAACTTCTACTTCTATGGCTGACATATTATCGAAAGGTTCTGCTGACATTAAACCGACCCAGACTCTCGAACAGATTGAAGAAGCTGTTCATAATGAAGAAACACCTCAAGAAAATATTGTTTCTCAGGATCCAAGCGTCGATGTCAACAGTGCTAGAGATGCGGTTAGTGGTGTTATTAATGATGCTGTCGCCGAAGGTACCATGCGCCCTGAGCCCCCTATAGGTCTTGGTTCACAGCCGGTCGATTTAGATATGGGTCATACTGATGTTGCTCAATCTGATACATCGTTCGCGCCACCAACAATGCCAGATCAGCCATCAGTGAATCCAACCACAGGTGAGCCTCAATACCCAGCTAATTTAGTTTCATCATCAAACGAGCTTCCTTCGGAGAATACATCATCTTCGGTAGAAATGCCTGAGTCTCCACCGCCAGTGCCTCCTCCAATGATGCCACCAGCAATGCCTCCTGTTGATAACTCAGCACAAACTTATTAGAAAAAATACATCGGATAATAATAAATTTACTTACATCTGTTAATATTTGTATTTACTTCAACTTAAAAAGGTAAAAATACTAGAAATCTCAACTAATTTTCCACAGAGTTTGCGCCAGTAAACCACAGGATCTCCACATATTTATATTTCTTATGATTGCATTGCTTAATTGGCAGGGATTAAATAATCTCGAGCTGTTATTTTCAGGGGGTAGCACCAGTCAAAATCGCTCACTTATAACTTAAGTGGAGGTTAGTATGTTGTTTGATCGCTACCCAGTAAAAAACATAGTTAGAAAAACGATCGTATTGTATGCGGTATTTTTGATTGCTGCATACAGTGTGCTATTTAGTGTAATTAATGTGTTTGCGTTGACATTGGACTCAGCTTACGAAGTAGCAACACCTTCGGTGAGTGTAGGTTATTGTGGTGGTGGTCCTGGCGATGGTAGAACTTATTGTCGTCGTAACTGTACGAGTTATGTTGCCTATAGGTTAGCTGCGACAGGTGTTTCGCAGGCACATTATGAACACAACGGTCATGGTAAAGACTGGTTTGCTAGTGCAAAAGCTAAAGGAATTGCTACTGGCGCCGTTGCTAAAGTTGGCGCTGTGGCATATTGGACCACTGGTGGCGGCGGATTTGGTCACGTTGCATGGGTTGATTCTGTAAATACAGATGGTTCTGCAAATACGAGCAACTACAATGGTTCAACAGGCGAGTTTTATAAACAAAACTCAGTACGTCCAGAGGGATATATTTATTTCTCAAACGTGGGTAGCGGTCTGCCCAGCTATGCTGGTCTTAAATTTAATGTCACGTCTGCTACAAACGCCGACGGTCGTATAGAGGTATTTGCTGTCGGAACAGACGGCAAGATTTACAGTAAGCCTCAGGTTAGCCCAGGTGGAGCATGGAGAGATGGCTGGAATGCTATACCCGCACAGGCAAAAAGTATAACTGCTGTAACAAGTTTAGACGGCCGGATTGAGTTGTTCTATGTTGGTCAGGATAATGCGGTTTGGCATAGGTGGCAAACGGTTAAGAACGGGATCTTCAACTCACCAGAAGAGAGGTTGCCAGCGAGCCTTTAAGGTAGTAGATTGTGATTTGTGGATGGCTATTTACTAATTGATAAACCAAAAGAGTGGACGAGTTTCGACGTAGTTAATAAGGTTCGGCATATTGTACAGAGTTCAGGGCTAAGTAAATCAAATAAAAAACGCTTTCCAGTAGGGCATACCGGAACACTTGACCCACTTGCTACTGGATTACTAGTGTTGCTACTCGGCGACTACACTAAACGTGCCCCAGAACTTACAAAACTAGATAAAACCTACGAAGTCACCATGAAACTGGGCGAAACTAGCACAACGGGTGATGAAGAAGGGGTTAAGGCCGTAGTCAACACTAAAAAGCCTACAGTTAAAGAACTAGAAGAGGCTATAAAAAGCTTTGAAGGGGAAATAGAACAAATCCCACCAGCTTTTTCGGCTATAAAAGTTAATGGTCAACGGGCTTACAAATTAGCAAGAGCGGGCAAAGAAGTAAAAATTGAACCTCGTAAAGTGAAAATCTACAAAATAACAGGCATTAAATACGACTATCCAATAGCTAACTTTACGGCCAGGGTATCCAGTGGCACATATATCCGTACACTTGTTGAAGATATCGGCAATAAACTAGGAACAGGCGCTTATATGAGCGACCTCCACCGTACAAAAGTAGGCGAATTTGATGTTGATGATGCAATATCTATGGAAAGCATCGATGCCGAAAAAATATATCAAAACATAGAAGCAGTTGCTTAACAGGGGCAAGTCTGCTAAAATAAGGCTTACATGATTACAAGCGAGAAGAAAAAGGCTGTCATTACTGACTTGGCCAAGAGCAAAAACGATACTGGCA
>CAZPWF010000037.1:0-5133 GCA_964590725.1 uncultured Candidatus Saccharibacteria bacterium | reverse complement strand
TATATTCACTACTACAATACAAAGCGTATTCACCTAGCGTTCAAAACAACACCAGCGGCTTACGCCGCTGGTCTCAAGAGTCTAGAATTGGTGTCCGGAAAAGGGGGAGCTTGACAATGGGAGGGTTGGGGGGATTGTGTAACAAGATCCAGGTTAACTAGCAGACTTGTTTTATGCAAACAAGTATATTATGGTAGAGAAACTATGAATCATACAATAATTCCTCCATCATCATATATTAACCCAGAGAAACATATAGAAGTTTTACTACATGATCCGTGGTATCGAGTAATTTATAAAATTCATTCTCAAATATTAAAACTAACACATGATTTTTATGCACAAGAAGGAATTGGTCCTATAATTTTCCCTGTAACTACCGGGTCTGTCAGCAGTCCAATGGGCTTAGGAAGCGACTCTTTGCCAGTTAAAATAAAATTCGAGCACACAGGACAAAATACATACTTGGCTGACTCGATGCAGTTCAGCCTAGAGCTAGGCGCTCGACTAGATGGAAAAGGATCTTACTACGTAATGCCCACTTACAGGGGTGAAGACATAGACGCCAGACATTTAAATGAGTTCACGCATTCCGAAGTAGAAATAATCGGTGAATTAAATGATGTCATGGAGCTAGGAGAGAGGTATATTAAATACCTTAATCGCGGAATGTTAGAATCTTGCAAAAGTGAAATAATTTCCGTAGTTGGCGATGTAGACCACATTGAAAAATATATCGATACTCCCTTTGCTAGCATTGACTTTAAGCAAGCGTTAGAAGAGCTAAAGCCTCACGAGGGTGCCTACGAACAACTAGCTACCGGAGATTATGGAATTACTCCAGCCGGTGAAAAAATCCTAATGCAAACATATGGTGATTTCCTGTGGTTGAAGCATATGCCTTGGGGTGCAGTACCTTTTTACCAAAAGCAATATCAGTCAGATCCAGAGTTCTCTTGCACTGCTGACTTGTTAGCTGGAATTGGTGAAATTATTGGAGGTGGACAGCGTACCGTGACAGGAGGGGAGTTAGATGAGTCGCTCAAGGTTCATGAGGTTGAACTACATGGGTATGAGTGGTATCGAAAGATGCATGATGATCACCCTGTGCAAACGAGTGGTTTTGGACTGGGTGTAGAGAGGTATATTTTGTGGCTATTACAGCACGATGATATTCGCGATTGCACATTGTTACTTCGTGACCATAAGGAGATATTATTTCCATAGGAGATACTGAGATAGATAATATTGAACAAATGAGCTATGTGGAGTTTATATCTCTACTGAAAGAAACCAACCGTTGCCCGGGCGGTAAGGATACAATACATTGGATACTACAAAATTCATTTGCTAACTCTAGCAGCAGTGTTTTAGAAATAGGATCAAATACAGGGTTCTCGTCGTTAGAAGTAGCCAGAACTATAAAGTGTAAGATTCTAGGGATAGATCCAGTACCGGAGGCCGTTAAGACTTCTCATCAGGAGCTCGCTCAAGATGTAGATTTTATTAAGGGCCTTGTTAGGTTTGAGGTGGCTTCGGCTTATGATATACCAGTAGAAGATAATAGCATTGACCTTATTATAGCAGGCGGCTCTACCTCATTCATGGATGATAAGCAACGAGCCGTGAGGGAGATGTATCGAGTGTTAAAGCCTTGGGGTCTTCTGTCTGTTACGAATCTTTTCTATCACACCCCGCCGCCAGCCCGCGTACTGGATCAGGTTTCTGAAACCATTGGAGTTACAATTCATCCGATGACAAGCGATGATTGGGTTAAGGTGTATACAGATACAACAGCCCTAGAGCTTTATCGCCATGAAACAGTAAAGCTCCGTCCTCAAAGCGAAGAAACCATAGATACTTATATAAATTATTTTATGGTCAAGCCTCATCTGGCAAAATATAGTAGCAAAGAGCTTGAAAAGATACGCGTTCGGTGGCGTAAAACAATTGAAATATTTAATGAAAATCACAAATATCTTGGATTTATACGTGCCTTGCTCAGAAAACGAACATGCGAAGAAGAGCCAGAGTTATTTAAGGTGTAATGGGTAGGGCGGAGGTACCATTGAGAATATTACAGCAGATTCACCATGGGAATGTTCCGGATGACTCAAGTAAGTCTAGCGAAATTGAAGCTATATATGGTAGCGATCTTAACGCTTCAGATGTGTTTATACAAAACAGCCATGATAGGGGTGTGCTAGACGAGCTCTCACGTTGTTTCAACCTTGGCAAGGTACTGAATGTTAGAAGCCCACTTCATCATTCTACTACATCTAGAAAAGTAATTATTGAGGTAGCGAAGGGCAGTTATTTTATCAAGCAAAAAGCGCCATATGCTTCGGATGATAATTCTCTCAGGCTAAGTGGTGAATTCCAGAACTTTTTAGCTGGGTACCTTAAAGACATTATACCAGCGGTGATTAGTTGTAATGATGGCCGTTTATTTGTAGAGCATGGGACGAGCGTGTATGTAGCAATGCCTGAAGTGGCCGCTCAAGCTTATATCGGCCATCCTGGTCAAGTTTATAACGCTGGTTGTGCTCTTGCGCAAATTCATAACCTTTCCGCCGCATTTATTGATCAAAACAACGAATTAGTCCCTGAGTACCGTAGTTCGCTCGGAGAGGCTAAGGGGTTTATTAATTTAGCCGCAGAAGTTTCACGTCGTGGCTCTCGTGACCCCCATAGAAAAGCAGGTTTGGACTTTCTTGGCACTGTAGTGGTTGATTATGGAAAGAGCTATGATGAGCTAGTAGAGCGAATTATTGCACATGGTGACTATGCGCCGAGCAACCTGTTGTTTAAAGGTGATGAGGTGGCTGCTATTTTAGATTTTGATAATGTTGCCTATCATGCTCGCATTCGAGATCTGGGAGAGGCTGTTATGACATTTTGTGGAGGCATGAATTATTTAGGCGCAACATCAAGCCTAAGAACACCAATATCAACATCTATAAACTTTGATCAAGCCAGGCTATTTTTAGAGGGATATAGGGATAATTTAAAAATACCTCTTAATGAGGCCGAGATAGCCCATCTACACAACGAAGTAGTGCTTGCTTGGGTTGAGCATATGGGGCTTGGCGTGGTTAGAGGTGATTTTGGGTTTAGTAGTTTGCTAGAAGCGAAATCTTTTCCAGAGAATACAAAGGTAATAAACAATTTACTTGTATAGCTATCAATCTAGAGAGCTGATAGCTCCCATAGATAGCCGTCCTAGCCTTCGCAATACTTGTTCTGCTCGGCGCATATTCTCTATGGTCCAGGGCTGAGCATTCGGGTGCCGTTCAATTTCCTCTAAAGTCATCCATTCGGCAGTCGTCATCTCATCAGGATCCACTGGGCGAGGTTCACCGCTTTCATACGGTGCTATAAAAACTGTATTTATAACGCTTGTGGGGTTATTGCCGTTGGGTATTATGAAGAAGTCGCTTGATACATACGTAATTTCTTTCTCATTAACCTCAACCCCTAGCTCTTCCCGAGCTTCTCGTATAGCGGTGTTTTCTAGTATGTTTCGACCATCGTCGTCGCCGGGAAAATCAACTGTTCCCCCGGGCATTACCAGATCGCCCCCAGCGTGAGCTTCGTTTGTGGATCGGCGTCCCATCAGCCACCTCACTCGACCCGTGTTGTTATTAGGGTCTTGGTCAATCCTGTAAACACCTAGTTCTACATTGTGGGCGGCTAATTCGGTGGACTGGTTGGTCGGTTTTATGATTTCTGACACAAATTTCTCCTCACGCAACAGACGATTAATCGTTTAATTTATATTTTAGCTCATTGTGATTGCTTTGTCAAGTTTATTCATTAATATTTTTGAAGAATAGGTCGTACATCTCTTTAATATCCTGTGTTGTTCTGTACGGGCTTATGGTACCTGCGTCATCTATCCAGTAGACTTTGTTTGGCGAGTAAGCCCAAAATGTAGAATAGACATCCGTGTATGATCCGGTGTTTTCAATACATATAAATGAGCCAATTGCTGGCAGTGTGGATAGCCTTGTCGCGTGGACGATATTGTTGGAGGGACTTGTTATGCCATCAGTTACACCAACAGTAAACTTTCCGTTTGCAGCAGGCTCGGGTAAAGCAAGTTGATAGCGCGCATTAGGTATTGGTATAAGAGTATTTGTTCCGATATCTGTTATAACCCAATATTTTTTGCCAACTTCCTTTATGTCTAGTACTCTGCCGATACTAAAACCGGCATGCCCCGTAAGAAATCTGCCAGGCTCAATAGCGAAACTATACTTATCGCCGAAGTAACCATTAAAAGTACGACTTATCGAGTCAAACATTAATTTAAACGAGTTACGACAACCTGGATCATATACTTCAAAACCACCTCCAATATTTATGATTGCCGGTGATTTCTTGTAGGCGGATTCTGAGAGTCTGAGAGTGGAAGCTATTTTTTCAATAGTTTTTTTGTATATCTCTGAGGACATTTCGTTAATTGTCATATGGGCGTGAATCATACTCCACTTTACGTTGGTATGTTCGGCTATTAATTTAAAAAAACGTGCACTGAATTCTGTATCTAAATTATTGCCAAGTGGATGGTCCGTTGAAACATAGCTATTAGTGTTGGCAAGCTCGGGGATGTGTATGCGGAGTCTAAACCCTACCAAGATGTCCTTGTCGCAACTATCAGCAATAGTTTCGATGTTATCGATATCGTTTACGCTGTCGAGTAGAATAATTGAGCTGTCGTCGACGGCCTTTCTGAATAGACCGATATTTCTTCCCATGCCGTTGAGGAGGATAGAAGTGAAACCATACTTTCGAGCTAGATCATATTCAAACTCAGACATTACCTCCACGCCAGTTTTTCGGCTAAGTGATTTCAATATATGCGGGTGATAGCAGCTTTTTAATGCATAATAAATCGTGATCTTATCGCCCAGTGAATCTTGTATGATCGACAACGCTTCATTAAGAATTAGCTCGCTATAAAACATGACCGGAGTATCAATCGATTTTTCGTTGATATACGAAAGCGCATCCGCGTAGCACTTCTTTAGCATACCTATACTCTAGACAATGGTCAGTATACTGTCTAGAGGATGTTGTCACCCTCCCCATATAATCAACAACTAGTCTATTCTAGAAGCTGACTAATTG
>CAZPWF010000036.1:0-5284 GCA_964590725.1 uncultured Candidatus Saccharibacteria bacterium | reverse complement strand
ATGCCAACAAAGTATTTTGAAGATCAGTTTGATGACGAAGAAGTACTCTACGTGTTTCGTAAACATCCAATAGTAATGCGTGTTGGCTTAGTTTTAGGCTCATTGGGGCCACTATTGGGTGTTATACCTGCGGCAATCTGGCCTAGTCTTGGTTTTGGATGGTTTTTTGGAGGTCTTGCTTTAGGGTGTTTATTGGGCGTATTGCTTTTTATGCCTTCATGGATAGCTTGGTATTATAGTGTTTTTATAGTGACTGATCAGCGCTTCATACAGATTACTCAAAAAGGGTTGTTTCATCGTAGCGTTGTTGACGTCGGTTTGAACCAAGTACAGATGGTTAACTATGAGATTGCAGGCTTTCAGGAAACTCTTCTGGGTTATGGTACGATAATGATGCAGACGTATCTAGGGGATCTGGTAATTCATAATGTTCATCACCCAGCTAAGATTCAGAAAAAGATGATACATATACTACGGGACCAAGGTATTATTGCTGCAAACTTTCCCACTAAGGATAAAGACAACGTAAACGAAGAAGATGATGAAGATGAAGAGATCGAATAAATTATTAAGTAAAATTAAGCGCAAAAAACATGCGACGCCACTGACATCTGGTGAGAAAGTTCCACGGATCACTAACGATACGGTTGCTGAGCATCGTGAGGATGTATTGGGTAGCGCTCGCAAATTTATCTATCCGCTGCAGCATTCCAAGCATCGCATTGTGATTATATCGATTACTTTATTCGTAGTTACTCTAGTGGCTTTCTTCACTTATTGTACGATTGCGCTATATAAACTGAAGGAATCCTCTAGATTTCTCTACAAAGTTACTCAAGTTGTGCCGTTTCCGGTTGCCAGAATAGGCAATGAACTTATTGCGTACGAGAACTATCTTTTTGAACTGCAGCGCTACGTTCATTATTACGAAACTCAAGGTAAGCTTGATTTTGGTGATCCTAAGAACAAAGAGCAGCTAGAACAGTTTAAAAAACAGGCTCTAGATAAGGTCGTAAATGATGCATACGTCAAAAAGTTGGCTAAAAAACACAACGTTACTGTTAGCGAGCAAGAAGTCCAAGATCAGATTACAGTGGTGCGCGAGCAGAACAGGTTAGGTAATAGTGACAGGGTGTTCGAGGATGTATTAAAGGATTTTTGGGGTTGGACGATAGACGATTTTAGGCGCAGCTTGAAGCAAGAAATGTTGGCACAGAAGGTTGTCGCAACTCTTGATACAAAAACTCAGGAAAGGGCCAAGAATGCTTTGGCAGAACTTAATGGTGGCGCAGACTTTACTGAATTAGCCAAGAAATATTCTGACGATGAAGCAGGCAAGGCTAATGGTGGTGAATTTGGCTTTCCAATCGATCGTTCTAGTAAGGATGTTAACGCCAAATCCGTTGAAGCTTTGTTTAAACTTAAGCCGGGTCAACATTCTGGGATAGTAGACACGGGCTATGAATTGGTAATAGTTAAAAATATTGAAACCAATGGTGACAAGATTCGTGGCGCGCAGGTTGTGTTCAAGTTTAAAGATATCCAAGAGTATCTAAATGACCTAAAAGACCAGCAAAATGCTCGCGCCTACGTTAAACCGTAGAACTATTTTGGTGTAATTGGTTATAGTAATAACATGAATAGACGAACAGCCAGTATGGTTGGGCTTAGTATTGGTGCAATAGGGGTTGTCTTTGGTGATATTGGCACCAGTCCTCTGTATGCATTACAGGCAATTTTCGGTCCGCTTGGTCAACATCTCGAGATAAATAAACAGAATGTATTTGGGATAATTTCTCTTGTGGTGTGGTCAGTCATGCTGGTTGTTTCTATAAAATTTCTGATGTTTATTATGCGGGCTGATAACCAGGGTGAGGGTGGAATTATTGCGCTTGTAGCGCTGATCAAGAATAACAAGCTTGCAGTAAAGTTTAGCTCATTTTTTATTTTAATGGGCTTGATAGGGGTTGCACTTTTTTATGGCGATAGCGTTATTACGCCAGCGATTTCAGTGCTTTCAGCTGTAGAAGGATTGCACGTTGTAGCGCCGAGTTTTAGCTCTTTTATATTGCCGGCTACATTAATAATACTTACATTATTATTTGGGATTCAAAGATACGGTACCCACATTATAGGTCGTCTTTTTGGTCCGGTTATGCTTGTGTGGTTTGTAGTTATTGGCTTGGGCGGGCTTTGGCAAATAGTGCTTAATCCTAATTCGTTGATGGCTTTATCACCAGCTTCAGCTGTTGAATTTGCGACGGCTCGTCCTTTTGTAGCGTTCTTGTCTATGGGTGCGGTCGTTTTGGCAATTACTGGCGTAGAAGCCCTGTATGCAGATATGGGTCACTTTGGGCGCCGACCAATCAGCCTATCATGGTTTTTAGTTGTTTTTCCGGCGTTAGTACTGTGCTATGTGGGTCAGGGTGCTTTGATACTTGGTGATCCAACGGCAATTTCTAACCCACTAGTTCTTTTATTCCCGGGAGTATTTCGTATTCCGATTGTTTTACTTGCGACAATTGCGACATTAATAGCATCACAAGCAGTTATTTCTGGGGCATTTTCTTTGACCAGACAAGCGGTGCATCTAAACTTCTTGCCAAAAATGGTTATTCGTCACACCTCGACACGTCAGACTGGCCAGGTCTATCTGCCGTTTGTAAATCTCGTGATATATATCTTTGTCGTATTGCTAGTGTTAATTTTTGGTTCATCGCAAAAGCTCGCAAATGCCTACGGAATGGCAGTCAGTGCTACCTTGGCTATAGATACGATCTTGTTTTTGGCGGTTGCACGATATATTTGGAAAAAGTCGCTTGGTTATGTCGCGTCGGCAATTATTGTATTTTTGATAATTGATATCATTTTTGTTGCCGCAAATGTTCCTAAACTTCTCAGGGGTGGTTGGTTTTCGATTTCTATCGCTATCGCTATATTAGTTTTGATTCGTACATGGCTGAAGGGCCAGAAGATTGTAACAAAGGAGCGTAAACGGTTAGAAGGGCCTTTACAATCGTTTATAGATGACATTCACACACATAAGCCACCCGTAACTAGGGTTAGCGGTGATGCGGTGTATATTGGTCATCATGCTGATCTCGCACCTTTGGCGTTGCGCGCAACAGTAGAGCAGCTTCACGAGCTGCACAAAAAAGTAGTCATTGTCTCTGTTGAAGTAACAAACGATGCTCATGTACCCGAAGAAGACAGGGCCACTTTTAGTAGTCTAAAGTACGAAAACGACGGTATTAGTCATTTAATTCTAACGTACGGCTTCCACGACTACATTAATGTACCCAAAACTTTAAAATCTCTGAGGTCTACTCATGCTGAACTAGATATTAATCCAGATACTGCTTCATATTTTGTCTCTCTGGGTAAGGTCGTATTAACGAAGCGCCACAACATGAGTCGTTGGCGCAAGTCTCTATATAGGCTTATGGTTAGAAACGCAACGAGTTCCAGTGATTATTATCGACTGCCCGTTGATCGGACTATAGAGATGAGCAGCTTGATTAACCTTTAGTCGTTGATTCTGGCTGTAATACGATTGCTTGTGATAATTTTCTCAATAAATTTCGTCGACCTATGTCAATCTTTGGAATTATAAGTGTTTTTTCTTCAAGGCGCTCTAACAACAAACCAATCTTGTCTGCTCTCAGGCCAAATATATTTTTCTTAATATCAATATATACAAATGGCCTTGTGTCGCTCTTGTCGTGTCCTTCCACCAATGCATTCCGCATTATGGAAGTAAAAGCGGCACCAAGATCTGTTCTTTTGTGACCTAGAGTTTCACCGAATTCGTATAATTGTTCTCTAGTAATGATATGTTGCGACGGTTCGCCATTTTTATTTGACTGTATTTCAGTGACATATTCTGGGTTATACGTGCGGCTTGGGCTTAGCAAGGTCTCGTTATCCTCCAAGCAGGAACTAACTTCAGTAATGGATATGTTATGTTCTGCAACAAATCCTCCAACCAATTCCAAAAACTCCGGTTTCTTGTCGTGGGGAATATCCAGAACAATTCTATCCCAAGTAGCTTCACTGTCAATCATCAGAAACATACAGTAACCTATTAGCAAAAAATACGCAATACCAAGCCAGCTACGACTAATTAATTTTCGTGTTTAAAATTGTCTAGGATACTGTTTAAAGCATCGCCACTTTTCGCCCAGGTTTTATCGACAGCGCCGACAGCAACAATGTCCATATTTGAATCTTTTATAGCAATTATGGCTTTGACTACGCCTTTTACGTTTCTGCCGGCATATTTATCACATGTTATCTCTACTTTATAAGCAAGAGGGTAGTTGGCGTGACTAATCTTGTTTACTGTAGGCTTGGATTTATTAGCGCAGCCACTATCTTTGCCAAGTGCTTCAGTGTTGGTGAAGCCTTTTTTTAGTTCTGTCTCAAAGGCTTCTTTATCTTTTTGAGGAAGATCATTGTAGTTGCCTCCAATGTTTTCACTCATTACGCCCATACCCTGATCGGTATCGTCCATTTTTTTGCCGTCTTCGGAAAAAGCAGCCTCGAAATCAACATCCTCAACTTTTTGCCATTGTTTTGGTCGCTGATAACTTACGCCATCGACTTTTTCGTTGATTAGGTCACTATTTTTAATTTTGCTACCTGTAAATAATGTGTCTTTTGCAAAAATACCAGCACCCGATAATGCTAAAAGACTAAAGATAATTATTAAGGGTATCTTTATTTTGCTCATAATCCCTTTGGGTTTTTTTGTGTCAGGTGTGATGGGGGTGCTTGCTGAAAATAATTCTGGCGTAACAGGCGGAACGTAGCCTAATTGTGATGAGTCGACAGATTGCTGGATTGGTGTTGGAGTTTGGTTTGTAAACTGCTGGTTTTGGGCTGGTAACGTGGGTTCTGCCGGTGGTATCGGCATTTGGTTTTGAGTCGGCGTTGCAGCGGGCTGTGCTGCAGGTTGAATAACTTGTGGCTGTTGAATTGGTGCTGCTGAGTAGGCAGTGGTTTGTGTTTGGGTGGTATCTGGGCTAAATATTGGCTGTTGGGGCAATTGAGGAGTCTCAGTAGGGGGTTGTTGAGACACTGGCTGAATAGGAGCAACTGGGGTTTGCTGTTGCTGAACGTTTTCTGGCTGAATAGGCGGGTTAGGGGGATTTAGTGGTGTCTGGATTGGACTGGTTGGTGGTACGAATTGTGGGTTTTGATCTGGCTGCATAAGATTCCTTCGCCGCTTAGTTTTCTACATTGTACTAGCTAAATCTTTAAAGCTAAAGCGTTTAGAAAACTA
>CAZPWF010000035.1:0-6016 GCA_964590725.1 uncultured Candidatus Saccharibacteria bacterium | reverse complement strand
AAAAATAGCGACATACAAGGATGATACCAAACAACCAAGAAAGACTCGAACCTAATTAAGAGAGGTGGTATATTTCACAAATCAAAAAGAGACTGGTTCTGGAACCAATCTCTATCTGTAAAGTCTTTCTTGGTAGCGGGGGGAGGACTCGAACCTCCGACCTTGTGGTTATGAGCCACACGAGCTGCCGCTGCTCTACCCCGCGATAGTGGCAGGAATATATCTCGATATTCCTGCTGCTGTTTAGCTGGGTTATCATATCAAACAGAGGTAGATTTGTCAATTACCAGTTCTGTGCAAAAAAAAGTCCATCCAGGCTTCAAAATTCTTTTGATAGGTTGGTTTGTTGGGCTGTTGAGTTTGGTCTTTTGCATCTTGTGCTAATGGTTTAACTTTAGAAAGTGCTACATCTTTGGGTATGATAACCAGCGTTTCACCTGGAGCCGCTTTACCAAACTGACGACGAACCTGGAGTTCTAGGTATTGGTCGGTGCCGTAATACTGATTTCTCAGTTTTTGATTGTCGTTCTCGAGCTGACGAACTTGATTCTGCTCCTCTAGCTGAGCAATTTGTTTCTGTAGATCATAATTAGTCTGAATGACTGATATACTACTCCAACTAACCAATAGAACAATAACAACAAACACTAACAATCCGACCACTCTGACATCTCGAAGTTGTGAAATTCTAGGGTCTTTACTGAGCTTTTTTATTTTTTCAAGCATTACTAGATTATTGTATCACTGAAATGATATACTTACCCCCGTTACTACTGTGTGTTCCACAAATTTTGTGAGAGGGCTCGCAAAATTTGATAGGAGATGGATTGGTTAGTTTACTTTTGATGGTTGGAAATATATTTTGCAATCATCTAGGTGAACTAAGCTTTACCCATTTACATGGGGGTGTAGCTCATCGGTTAGAGCAGGCGGCTCATAACCACTTGGTAGTAGGTTCGATTCCTACCACCCCCACCAATGAAAGTGCTCCACAACTTTGTGGGGCTTTTTCATTGGTTGCGAAGGATGAGAACCGGGAAAGGTGAGCAAAGCTAACGAGGTTCGATAATCAAACCACGTGCAGGAGCTTGTTTTGAGCATAGTTAAAGATTATATTCGCGACGGTTCTATGTCGCTAGCACCGCCAACCATAAGCACTTTTAAACAACAGAAGCGACAAGTAATTGATAAATATCAATTACCTCTTATCATCAATGTATATCTTGGCGCCACCTAAGATTAAGGCGCTCGCTCCAGCACAACTTACTAATAACCCAAGAATCTCTATGTTATCACGCTCCCATTCACTAGTGCTTACGGCAATTAGTTCGTGAATTTGCTTTTTTCTAAGATCATCGTGCACAGAACTAGGCGTACCAGGGAGAAGATGGTCGATTTGTTCTTTTAATCCATCTGCAATATCGGCATGCACTATTTCTTCGGGTGTAGGATCTTGCGCACCATGAAAGGTTTCTATACCAGCTCCAATAACACCTACAGAAGCTAATCCTAGCGCAGCGTATGCAATTCCGGACTTTAATCTCATAATAAATTTATTATAACATTATAGCAATTATTATGCAATACCTTTTTGGGTAAATACTGCACTGTGACCGAAATATACTGTAACAATTTGCTCCATATCACCCCATACCGCCGCCACCGGTCTTGATATAGCAAGTCATTTAACCTAGGATATATAATAGATATGACAGCGATGTATATATGCAACTCTTCGGTTTTGCCAGTTCCCTCTCCTGTATAGCAGTCGGGGTATTATATATAATTAATAATCAAATCAGAAAGCCCCGACCAAGGGGTATTTTTATACTCAATTTTCTGAATAATCTCGGAGTAACACAATGAAAAAATTAGATAACATTTTAATCGTAAAAATTGGCACAAGCACTATTACGACTGATGATAATCACTTGGATTCTGCATCTTTTAAAAGAATTGGCCAACAAATCATTAGCCTCGAAGAAGAGGGTTACCGCCCAATAATAGTGACGTCTGCAGCTATTACGGCAGGCATGGCTGTAACGGGCCTTACTCAGCGACCTGACAAGAACAGTGAAATGCCAGGGTTACAGCGACTAGCTAGTGTCGGTTGGACGCATGTTTTGAATGCCTATGCCGGCGCACTGACAGGTAAGATTACTGGCGGATTACTGCTGACAAAAAATGAGCTAAGCATGCCCACTCCCAGAGACGAAGCACTGCGAGTTGTTCATGACATGCTGACCCACGGCGACATACCGATTGTGAACGAAAATGACGCAATAACTCACGACGAGATTGCATACGGTGACAATGATGAGCTTGCGGCAACTTTAGCGGCCAAAATTGCTGGGTTTGAGCAGTTTGGCAGAAATATAAAGCTTGTATTGCTCAGCGATGTTGACGGAGTCTACCAAGATATCCGTGACTCCGGCTCGATCATCCGAGAAATTTCAGACATCGATGTCTACGTTCACCTTGCAGGCGAAGCTGGATCGGCAAACAGTTCTGGCGGCATGCGCACTAAGTTCAAGGCTGCCCGCATTGCCCTCGATAGCGGAGTTGAGATGTGGATTGCAAACGGTCGGGACGATAACGCCATAAAACGAACCCTAAATAACGAGATCGGTACACATTTTAGGCTGCGGAAGTAGCTTCAGCAGCTTTTTTGGCTTGGAGAGCACCGCTCCACCAAAGTAAATCTTCAATTTGAGAAGTGGCGGGGGCTCCTTTGATTAATTCTGGTTTTATCGTTCCGTCGTCATTAAACATTGCCCACGGCTCCAAAAGCATTACAGTAGGCTTAACATCTACTAACTGAAGTTCACCTGCTATTAGCCGAAGGTTCTCAGCAGCGCGGACCCCTCCCATGCTTCCATAGCTAACTAAAGCTACCGGCTTGCGTGCCCATTCGGCATTCAAAAACGATATAGCGTTGGTCAATGCAGCCGGAGCGGCGTGATTATACTCTGGAGTTACCCATACATAAGCATCAAATTCATCAATAAGCTTCGACCATTTTTTGGTATGCTCATGTTGATATTGACCAGCCATAGCCGGGATAGCCTCATCTAAAATGGGCAAATTAACTTCTAATAGATCAATAATTTCAAACTCAGCATCTTCGACGTTTTTAACTTGATCCAAATACCACTCGGCTACTTTAAGCCCAACGCGACCGGGGCGAGTACTACCAACAACAATTCCAATTCTATTTTTCATAATATCCTTTCAAATTTTTTACTGTTACTTTACTTAGTATAGTTTGTTACTATATTTTGTAAAGTATCTTTTTTGTAATTCTGGTTGTACAATGACTACATGAAATCTATCGAGAAGAAACCTGGTTGTATAAAATCTGCTCTTTCCATAGTCGGCGATAAATGGACGCCTCTAATTTTGACCGAGCTGACTAAAGCACCTGTTAAATTCTCTGAATTAGAACAAAAACTGGATGGAATTAGCCCAAGAACCCTTAGCCAGCGACTCGAAAAGCTACTAGAGCAAGGGATCATTAGCAAAAAAGAATACTGCGAACGTCCTCCTAGATATAAATATGGATTAACAAAAAAAGGCGAAGAATTAAAAAGTGTTCTATTAGCTATGGCTGATTGGGGTAATAAATATAACTCTAGTAAATGTTAGCCTTCGTCAGCTAAAATCTTCAATAATTCGTTAGTAGATTCGGCACTCATAAGACGTTCCCGTAGCTCTTTAGCGCCATCGAAACTTTGAATGTATACTTTGCAAAACTTGTTAAGAGTGACGACTCTTCGTTCGTCATTTTGCCAAATATTAGCAAAAAGCTTAACGTGTTTAGCATATAGTTTTATTCTCTGTTCTCTTGTATACCTACTCCAAGGACTGTCCTTAGAGAAGACGAAAGGATCGTGGAATATACCACGACCAATCATAATGCCGTCGAGTTTGTACTTTTCAGCAAGCTCTAGGCCGTGACTATAACTATCTACATCGCCATTTCCTACAATCTGCGTATCAGGAGAAACTTTGTCCCTAAGCTCCCTAATAAGTCCGATCTCCTCCCAGTGCGCAGGTACCTTACTCATCTCTTTCTTGGTACGACCATGAATCGTTAACATGTTAATCTTTTGATTCAGCAAAAATTCATGCCAAGTAAAATCTATTTCGTTGAAACCTAGGCGAGTTTTGACACTTACTGGCAATCGTCCAGCTGCACCGGTTTGGGTGGCTTTAATAATCTCTTCGGCAAGTGGCAAGTTTTTCATTAGGGCACTACATGCGCCGTTTTGAACTTCTGACTTAGCTGGACACCCCATGTTTAAATCAATCCCGGCAAAATTAATTCCTTCTGGCAATCCAAGTTCACGCGCCAGACTGCCATCAGCTATTTGCTCTGCGACTTTCTCAAAGTTCTCTGGTTTCAAACCCCATAGCTGAACAATTAATGGCGTTTCTTTAGCTGAAAATTGTAGTTTTTTCAAAAGATTGGGTCGCCCCACACTTTGCAGCCCGTCGACATTAACAAACTCCGTAAAATATACGTCTGGAGCTGCGCAGTCAGCAATAATCTGACGAAACACTGTATCTGTCACGTCGTCCATAGGGGCAAGTGCAAAAAAAGGTTTAGGTAATTTATCCAAAAATTTACTCACTGTCGCCAATAATAGCAAAGTCCGCTATCAAAGCGCGTATATCCGTGTCAACTTCTTGTTCGTCTGAATTGCGTCTATCGCGATTAAACTCTCCTGGCATAGCCTTGAATGCGCTTATTCTTGGTCGCCAGTAATTCATTCTTTTCGACATCTCCAATTCGACCACACCAAGCACTTCATCTTGATCGCTAAGTATTGTGGGTTCATTGGCAGCATATGCACCTATATTTTGTAAGTTTTGTGCGATATCACTATAAGTAGGCGACATTCTATTTGTTATATCTAATCTCTTGCTTAGACAATAGCCAAAGTCCTCAATTGCCCCAGCGGCCCATAACGCAGCCGTTGGATTATATGGTCTTTTAAACTTATTGGCGTCTTGGACGTGAACAACAGCAGCATCATATAACCGTGCAGTCTGATAAGATAATCTAAAATTACGAAATACCAAATCTGCAACATGTTGAGATTGGCGCTGTTTACTTAATCTAACCGCTTCTTTTTCTTCGGTAGTGCGGCCAACAGTTTTATTATTGCGATTAGCGGCCATTATGTAATTAGATATCTCGTCAGGGTTCGGATTAATGCGATATTGCCCTGTTATTTCATCCATCAGAGGCTGTTCATTTTTCAATATTTTATTGAGCTGACTGACTGCTTTACTGGGAATGATTTCTGGTTTTGATTCAATTTGCCCATAAGTTTCCCAAGAGCGCTGCTTGCCTCGTATCGGTAATTGAGGAACAAGCAATCTGCCTAAGATAGATTGACGTCGCAAATCTCTAGCATCGGCGTTCATAATAAAAAGCTGTTGCTCCTCATAAGGCAACGATTCGTAATTAGCCCTACCCATCTATTCGCCCTTAATAGCTCTGTGGCCGAGCGATCTTTCTCGAATCTCTCGAATACTTAGAACATTACTTTTTAGTACTTCTGGTGGTGCGGTCACTTCAGCAGGCATCCCAAGTCGCGATTTTTCTCTATCCAAGACAATATTCGGACTATCTGAGATCGGATCTAGATTACTAGGGTGTCTAGCGATTGATTCAGCTATTTGTTTTGTATCATTACTTTGTCGCGTCTCTTCCATATCAATAACATTATCATCTGTAAAAGGTCTGTGTGATTCGCCCATATCTGATAAAAGCGACAACTGCTCTGGAGTATTCATAGTACAAGATTATACCACAGTTATGCTTATTTTACAATGAATATAATCCAAAAGAATAGGGCGAGTCCGGTGATCATGTTAATCAAAGGAAATCGCTTATAAACAGCAAAAATATCTTTGGCATTTAGCGCAACAATCATCATGCCACCGTACAACAACAAAGCGAGTAAGCTAAATCCACCAATCCATCGAAACGAAAGCAAGGCAGATA
>CAZPWF010000034.1:0-6496 GCA_964590725.1 uncultured Candidatus Saccharibacteria bacterium | reverse complement strand
CTGCAACAACAGCAATTAACAAAATCGCTACCCTACTCTTATTCCTCATTCTTACGATATTATAGCAATAACCTTAAGAATTTCTTTAATTTTATGTTTTGTTTTTGGCTTGGCTTTCGTCTTTATCTTCTACTTTTAACTGTTCGTTAAAGGCATCTAAGGCGTCACCTATGCTAGTGAAATGTGGGCTGGCTCGCAGTGCGCGCGATAAGCGTCTACTTTGATTTATAGTATGCCTAATGGGTCCTTTCATACGAGCAACTGCAAATGTTATGTCTTTTGTTTTTAGTTCGTTAATTAGATTTAGAAGCATCTGACCGGACGTTGAATCAAAAGCAGTTATGGTTTCCGCATCCCAGAGGAACCATTTTACAGGTTCATCGGAGTCTTCAATTAATCTGTTTACTCGCTCCTTGAAGTAATTCGCATTTGCAAAATAAAGTGGAGCATCAAATCTATAAATAACTATACCGGGAATAGCTATGGTTTTTGGCGGTCGACTCATATCCCTAACAGAACCATCTTCCGCTATACCCAAAACTGCATCCTGCGGGAAAGAACTTTTGCGAACTAAGTTCATGACGGCCAAAAATACAGCTAATAGTAAGCCTTGAAAAATACCTAGTACAGTTACACCAACAAGTGTTACTATCGCCAATACTGCTTCCGATTGCCAAGCCCGCCATATTGATTTGAGCTCATTATAGTTAAACAGTTTTTGTACAGCCATGATTATAATTACAGCCAAGGCAGAAAGTGGTAAAAACCTAAGTAGTGGAGCAAAAACGAGCAATACAATGGCTATAGATAGCGCTCCAAACAACTGCGATACCTGTGTTACAGCCTTATTCTCATGGTTGACAGCCGTTCGTGCGCCACTGGCAGCAACAGGAATACCACCAAAGATACCCGAACCAATATTTGAAACTCCAAGTCCAAAAAACTCCTGCGGTGCCTCGATTGATTCTTTTTGATGAACAGCAAATGTACGAGCAGTAGCTATTGTATTTGCATAGCTTACTAGCGAAATAGCTAAAGCCGGCACTATAAGGTTTTGTAGGTCATAAAAAGTAATTGTTGGCCATTTTGGAAGCGGTAAACCCGTTGGAATCATGCCAATTGTAGCGATTCCCTTGTCGCTAAAATTGAATATGGCTGATGCTAACGTAGCCCCAACTAGTAAAACTAGACTCATCGGCAACATCTTAAGCCGTCTTTGAACTACTATTGCTAACCCCATTAGAATAATACTTAAAACAAGTGTGGGCATATTCGTTAAGTAAAGGTGAGTGATTATATATGTTGCGGTCGTAAAGAAATTTCCAAATGACGGGACAGTAATCCCAAATAGTTTTGGTGCCTGAGAAGCAATAACGGCCAAAGCTAGACCAGCCATATATCCCAATAAAATTGGTCTAGATATAAAATCGGCAATAACTCCTAGACGAGCAAAAAGGGCGAGCAAACAAACGACTCCAATCAGAATAGCCAAAACCGCTAATAGTGATGCATATTTCCCAGCATCACCTGCTGCTAACGGAATAAGTGTCGCCCCGGACATAGCCGCCAGTGCAGCATCTGGGCCAACAATCACAAACCTAGATGTCGAAAAAACTGCGAAGATTAACATTCCGATTAATGCAGCGTAAAGGCCAGCTATTAGAGGTGAACCTGCCAATTGTGCATAAGCTATAGCCTGAGGAACGGCAACCGCAGCCACAGTTACACCCGCTATAAAATCGCGTTTTAGCCATGATTTCTGATACTTTTTAAACGTATCAACAATCGGAAACGATATCTTAATGTTATTAATCATTTGTATACATTCTAATACAATTCGACAAATCGATAACGCTTAAATATTAAAAAGGGTCTGCACTCGTCTATTAGCGCAAACCCTTTTAGCCCAGAGTTTAATTACTTAACCCCAGGTAAAACCATTGCCGAAATGGCCATATTGAGCCGTTACTTCGTATTGAGGTTTTCGTAAGTCAAGAGACTCGATTATACCTTTCGGAGTTAGGTCATATCCCCCAACAAGCTCTTGCACCCCGTCAATTGTGACGGTTGCTTCCACCGGGTCGGGCTTACCAATAGCGTAAGCAAGATGGCAAAATACTTCTTTAGCCTGTCGAGATTCTAAATAATCTACAGCTATTTTTCTCGCAATATATGCAGCGGATCGATCAACCTTACTTGGATCTTTACCGCTAAAACAGCCTCCGCCAATGGGTATTCGTGGTCCATAGTTATCAACAACAAGTTTTCTGCCCGTCAAGCCAGTGTCAGCATCAAATCCACCTTGATCCCATTCACCCGCCGGGTTTGCGTATACACTAGGGGAGCCTTCTATTTTTATTTCATCTATCCACTCTTTTACTTTTGATTTCAATTCTTCGGTTGAGGCATGTTGAAAGCTTGCCACGACGGAATCGATTTTACCATCTCTTAAGGTTACTTGTGTCTTGCCATCATTGGGCCAAATTTTGAATAAATATCTATTGAGCTGACGAGATAATACTACTTCTAGGGGTAATCTTTCTGGTGTTTCATTGCAGGCATAGCCAACCATAATTCCTTGATCGCCTGCACCGCCAGTATCAACTCCTTGGGCAATTTCCGGGCTTTGATGAACCAACCTAACTTCTTTTTCGACATCACCGGCAATTCTCTGGATAATTTCTTCTACATCAACTTTGGCAGTTGTAGTAACCTCACCAATAACCACAACTTTGCCATGGCCACCGAGTACTTCAACTGCGACTCGTGATTTTGGATCTTGTGCTAAGAATGCGTCCAAAGTAGCATCAGATATCTGATCACATAGTTTGTCTGGGTGCTTCGGCGAAACACTCTCCGCTGTTCTTATATTTGACATAATAAAACTCCTTTCGTATCTCTCCGCCGTCTGCGGAAATGAAAGGAGCGTATGGTTAACGTTTCTATCTTTCCCGTTCGGGCTAGAAGGGGCACCTTTTTATTTCTTAAGAAAAAATAAGTGGTTGCCGGCAGGTCATAGAGCTAGTTCTCTCGCTGCACTCGTGATACTAATTAATTAATGTGCCTACTAACTCTAGCACACTGATAATAAAAGTAAACATTACTATAATGTACTGTCCGAGTTGTGACTTGCAAATTATTACTTTGTATTATGATATTACCCTATTCTTGTGCTACAATAATATCAAGCAAGTGGTTATTTAGCCTCGCCGTCGTCACAATTAGATCTCTTTTTTATATCTATAACCTACGGTTAGTCCATTTTAAGCGTGAGCGATCTAGACAGTCGACGCATTCGACCATAAAAAAGAAAGTAAACAAATGATTCCTGTAGTTAAAAAGGCCGGTACGGCCGAACTTCTATTTAATCAGGCTAACAAAATGGGGCTTAGCCCAACCTGGGTTACGCCAAACGGCCTTTTCGCCGTCACTACTCCTAGTGGTGAGCGATTTATTAATCATGAATTTAGTAGCCTAAATTCTCACGTCAGTACTAGCTTAGCCCGAAATAAATTCCACACTCGGCTTATATTAGAACGAAATAATTTACCAAATATTCCCTTTATGCGAACAAAATCAATTGATGAAGCGGAAACGTTTCTTTCAACCCACGGAACGATTATCGTAAAACCTTTGCGTGGCGCAGGTTCAACAGACATTAAAATAGTATCTAATATTGGTCAATTGAACTCGCTTGATATAAGCGGATCCATTTTAGAAAAATATGTTTCTGGCAAAGAGCTGCGATACCTCGTTCTTAACAATTCAGTTATCGCCGTCCACGAAAGTAAATATGGGACGTCTGTCGACCAAAATCGTCATCTTGAACGCGTATCATATGACAATGAGAACTGGAGCCCAATTCTCATCAAAATGTCAATCGATATTAGTAACATATTGGGTCTGGCATATGCAGCGGTTGATTATCTTATAGACGAAGATGGTCAACACTTCGTATTAGAAGTAAATAGCGCCCCCGGACTCAAATGGTTTCATTCACCTTCTAAGGGTCCACCCGTAGACGTGGCTAAGTATTTCCTAGACGCAATGGTTAGTAATAACTAACCATTGCAATTACAAATATGTAATTTTATAGATAATATAGCTCAAACTTTATAGCAAAATATGTTTTGTAAATAACAACCGATTTATGCGGTGACCGAATTTCAAATGTCGAATTTGTCTGAGCACACAGATTTGGGAAGCGCCATATTGACAAATAGTTTTTATGTTGCTAAGATCCGATTATGTCAAATATGATTTCAGTTCAAACCTATTTGGTCCCCTATTATCCGGCGGACTATTTAACTGTGTCATAAAAGCAACAATTTAAAATTAGATATATACCGCCGAACAGGCGGTTTTTTAGTGTAAATAAGTTTGGAGAAACTATGAGTGAAAATACAAGACAATCAGAGATTATTGCTATGGCAGCCGGTCCCGAGACAGAACCGACGCACATCGCATACCACGTAGATGAAGATAATGTTTGGCGTACTATTTGCGGCGCTCTAGAGCCTATATGGGAACGACGCGTTGCACCGGAAGTGCTCGATGCAAGCACTAAACTTAATCTGTCTAAGACACATGTACCTCAATTAGACGAAGTAACACGGGCATTAAAGCCGCTATCTGGATTCGAGTTTCGGGCAGTCGGTGGCTTGGCGCCAATAGAAACGTTTTTTGGCAGTCTAGCAAAAGGCAGGTTCCTGTCCACGCAGTACATCAGAGACGCCAGCACGCCGTTCTACACAGAGCAGCCAGATATAGTTCACGAGGTGATTGGCCACGCTACTCTTCTGGCAAGTGTTGAGTTTGCTAAGCTACATCATTTGGCAGGTGCTGCAGTCACAAGAGTAGAAACAGAAGTCGCAAGACAGTTTATTGCAAACGTGTGGTGGTTTTCTGGAGAGTTTGGCGTGGTAGCCAATAAGGACAATATTAAAGCTGTCGGCGCTGGACTATTGTCGTCAGTGAACGAGCTGGAGAATTTAGATCAAGTAAAAGTTGTGCCGCTCGACATTAGCCTCATGGGGCTTAAACAATACCGAGTCGATAGTTTGCAACCGCAACTATTTGCTGCACAATCCACTTCCCAATTACTGGATGAAGTAGGAGGCTTTTTCGATAACGTATCCGATGGACAAATTATAGATTTAACTAGGAGAATACTATGAATAAACAACAAATGTCTCAAACAATTCAAGAAATCACAGGCTTTATCAGCAATCAGGAAAAGCCAGTAATCGTACTGAGTGATTTTGATGGAACATTATGTAATACATACGATTTTGATCAATCAACCAACAACCACATACCAAAACTGGACCCAGAAGTAGCTGAGCTTGCAAGAAACAAGCCGCTTATTGTGGCGACTGCGCGACGAACAAACCATCCTTGGCTACCAAGTCTTTGGGAAACCGGTGTTATTGATCCCGAAGTGCCAATAATTTCAGAGAATGGCGGGACAATAAGTGCCCTGGACGACAGGGGCGTGATAAGACACTGGTTTCAGATCGATAGAGATGAGATGGGAGACATTGCTGAGTGGGCCGAAGAAGCTAGTCATAATATTACAGATTTGCCAGCGGGACAGAAGATAGCTAGTAAAATCGGTAAAACGATAGTGGTTTTGCGAATTCAAGATGAAGCCGGTCATAGCGAGCTAAAACATCAGAAGATACTTCATAGTCAATTGCTTGAGCTGAATAAACCTGATGGGATAGCAATTGTAAATGGAGGCGGTTCGCTAACAATTCAATCTGAGCGAATTAATAAAGCCCGTACATTTCATAAAATTCTAAATATGCTAAAAGTTGAACGTGATGATGTGTTTGTAGTTGGGCTTGGCGATGGCGATAATGATAAATCAATCTTCGAGGAAGCCGACTTCAGTATAGGAGTAAATAAAGAAATTGGCAGATTTGTTGATGCAGCAATGCAGAATGGCGTAGAAAGCACCAAGGCCGTGCTTAGAACGCTATCAAAAACATCTACTGTAGATCTTGCAGTAATAGCTAAGGAAGAAGATATCAAACAACAAATTAAGATTAATGCCGGTATCTGGTTTTCTATGAATGATATTACGAGAAAAATCTTAATTAGAGAAGGTTGGAATCTGTGAACTATCTGATGCCCCTAATGGCCGTACTTCGAAACTTTGAGGTGTTGGTGGCTGAAGGGCTGTCATTAAGTACATTACAGTTAGATTCTGTATCTTGAAGCCATGAAAAAAGAGGCACCTAATGTGCCTCTTTAAATCTTGCGAAGACTTGCACCCACAGATGTGACCTACTAACTAACAAACTCGTAAACTTACTAACTCGAACGGTCACATTTATCGAACTAAGTGCTGCATCACTTGGTCTTCCGTGGAATAAAATACCAAACCTAAAATGACTAGTCAAGGACTTTTATATATTTTAGCTCAATCTAATTGGGGTGTGAAAACAGTTCGGAATTAAATAAGACTTTTTTATGCTTATGCTTGGCTGGG
>CAZPWF010000033.1:0-6943 GCA_964590725.1 uncultured Candidatus Saccharibacteria bacterium | reverse complement strand
AAACATTAGGGTTGCTTTTTTAGAAGGAGATTTCATGTAAATATTATAGCAAAAAACTAAATAGCCCCCTCCGGTTCAAGCATAAGCGGTATAGATATGTATGTATTACTATTGCAAATATTATACGAGCAAAGGAACCAATTCTTTCATTATGATCTCACTCATAAATGCGTGCCCTTCGTTATTCGGATGAAGCCCGTCTGGAAGAAATTCTTTTCCTTTTTTTAATTCTTCAATAAAGGCATCAAAGACTGGAATAAAATCACAATTATATTCTACAGCAATGTCTTTCATTTTATTTTCATAATTCTTAATTGCCTCATTTGTATAATGAAAGTCTCCCCAGGTAACAGGGTTAGTTCTTGACTCATCGCAGGCTGATAGTCCAACAAAAATAATCTTAGAACTAAGCGGTTTGGTTTTTTCAATGATTTTCTTTAGATTATGCTCGTATTTTTCGATAGGTAGGCTTACGCTTTCATCACCGGGCAAGGCATCATAAGATGAATCGTTTATCCCTATTTGAATAATTAATGCGGGTAAATTGCCATGTCGAGTTCTAGCGATAGTTTCAGGTTCAATCCGATTTAAAATACCTCTCGAATTATCAGCAGAAATACCTAAATTGAAGATTGTGGGTTCATCAAGACCCTCTAAATCGGTAACCTGTATAGAATCGAAGTGTTTCCGTAACCGCTCAACCCATCCACCATCAGTATCCCAATACCCTTGAGTGATGCTATCACCGAAAATTAAAACTCTCATTTTAGCAATTCCTTTGCGGCTTTTAGAAAAGCTAAGTCTCGTCTCTGGATAAACTGTCCTTCAAGGTTGTCTGGCCTGTCATTTACAAGTAGAGAAATGGCTTCATCAATGTTGCCAGCCTTTACCTCAAACATACCTTCTGCGAGCTCACCTTCTTCTAAGGACGATTCTACTTGTTGGCCTGATTGATTTGCAAGGTAACAATATGAAGTTTGCTCTAGCCCGCCATCCTCAAAATTTCTATACTCAACAATAGAGCCAAGTTCTGAAATTATCTTAGCCTTACAGCCAACTTCTTCCATAAGTTCACGTTCAAGCGCTTCTACGATTTCCTCTCCATCATCAATACCGCCCCCAGGTAATTTGTGATATCCGTGCTTACTAACATTAAGGAGAAACACTTTTTTGTCTTTATCAATAAGTACAGCTCTGGAAGCTTCACGTTTTCTGAAGCTAGATGTATCGACCGTTGGGCAATCTGAAATAAAGTCTTGTTCTTTTATAGTTAAAATCAGATTCATCATCTAATTATATCAAATAACAGAAGTAAATTACCTCTGTTTTGAGCATAAACATATCTTATATACTTCGATTATGCTAGAACCCGATTTTCAACTGCCAGATAAGAAAATATCTACTGACGAAACAAAAAAACGATTAAACTTAGTCAACTGGTTCTCTGACTACATAAAACCTTCGGTAAGTGGGCTAATAATTAGTGGTTCTTTATCTTATGGACAAAACTATAGCGTTAAACCCACCTCGGATATAGATATGCAACTATTGGTTAATCCAGAAAACGTAAAAGAGCTTGTAACAACCAATTGCTTTGATTTTGATGAACTTATTCGTGCTGTTAAAGGTTACGAATCTGGTCTATTTAGACAATTTAGTCTTACTTTCAAAAAGGATAACATCCCAATGGAGTGTCATTTCTGGGATGAGCGGGCATTTATTGAGGCAATCACTTTTAAAAACGAAAACACAAAGCGGCTTAGGTCTTCCGTAGAAACTCCTTCAACTGATTTTGGATACGCTTTTGACCGAGAAGAAAACGTAAAAGACTATTTCGGTGAAATATCCAATGGTTATGCTATTGCCGATTTTCCATCATATAGATACATCCGTAATAAACTATTTCTCTGTCGTCCAATAACAAACATATTAGGCTTGCCTCTAGTTTTAATCGACAATCCAAAAATTAATACTGCAATCGATGACTGCTGGAAGACGGCTGTAAAAGAATTATTGAACTTCTGCGATGGTTCGTTTGACCTTGAAAAAGCCAACATCGCTAATACGCTTCCTGGAAAAAACAAAATGTCCCCAGAAGCACTTAATAAAGTTTATATAAAAACAATCGAAACGCTTAAAGCTATTACATCATAATTGATAGACCCGCAATGTCGCCCTTTATAAGGACTAGTATACTGAAGGCCGCTTGATAACGAGGTCTATATCCGGGTTACTAGATTTTAGATTTTCTGCTACTTTATCAATTGCGTATTCGACAGACATGTACTGATCTATGTCGTCCGGTATCTTTTCGTGATAAATGTCAGTCTTCATGCCTCCTGGGAATATCTGAAATAGCTGAACATCTGATTCTTTGAGCTCTTCACGAATAGACTCAGATAGCCCCCTGATAGCGAACTTAGAAGAAACGTATGCAGACAACCCTGGCTTACCACTTAGGCCGGCAGTTGAATTGATATTTATAATGAGACCCTCGTTAAGCTGCTTCATTGATTTCAAGGCGACCTTGCATCCGTAAAAGTAACCATAAAAGTTTATCTCAAAAAGTTTGTGGAGCTTTTCTATATCGACATCTTCTTCATTGGACGGGGCTATTTGTATACCGGCATTATTTACCCAAACATCAATCCGTCCAAAAGTGTCTTTTACATATGTACTGACTGCGTTAGTCTCTTTGAAGCTTGCCGCATTAGCCACGAAATAGTTTGCGCCAATCTCCTTAGCCGTAATTTTTAGCTCAGCATCGTTTGTGCCAGTAATAATTACTTTTGAACCCTCGCTAATAAAAAGTTCAGCAAGAGCCCGGCCAAAACCCTTACTGGCGCCTGTTATTACAACAACTTTCCCTTGAAAATCCATAACGTGAGTATACCAAAAAACAGAGGCGAATTACATATGATTCATTTGAATAACTAATTAGGATCAAAGTGAGCGTTATTTCAACTAAAATCAGGTCATTAGATTATTCTGTAGTGAACTGACAAGATTTTTAAGGTCAATTTGATATTGTTCTTTCTGTTCAGGAAATGCTTCGCGAGTAGAATGATTAATCCGCCAAAAGAGAAATATTGCTGCTCCGAGTTTATCAAAATTCATCCAAAATTTAATACGATCCTCATCGATTTCGCCGCCCACTGATGTATAGCCATTATAAAGGGCGGCTTTTTCTTCTTTGCTTATTTGTGTGCGCCATTTGCCTTGGTTATATTCCATATCTTCGTAAAAAATTGTCGAGAACTCAGCCAGCGGGTCTTTGTACTTAGAAAATTCCCAATCTATTAGCGATACAATATCACCTTTGACCAGAATGTTACTTGGCGTGGCATCGCCATGTATTAGCGCCTCAGGCACTTTATCGAGTTTAGGTTGCATGAGCCCGAAATGTTTTCTTGATAACGAAATTAACTCATTAAGAATAGGATCTGGGTGATTTAGGAGAAATTTTTCGTCACCAAACATTTTACATTCATCTAAAAAACAAGACCAAATATTAATACCCAATTTTCCTGATTTAACACTGTGAATACCTGCAAGCAAAACACCGAGACTGTTAAATTGATGTAGTGACAATTTATTAGCCGAAGTTCCAGAAATATAGCTTTCCAAAATCCATTGCCGTCCGTTAATTCGACTTTTTTGGTCAAAATATATTAGTTTCGGGATTTGATTAGAGTCAAGTAACTTCAATGCTCTTGCTTCTTGATGTAGAGAATTCTGATCTGAGTATTTAGCAATTCTTAAGATAGCCTTTTCGTCACCAAAACTTATTAGAAATGTATCATTGCCCTCACCACCACCAAGAGCTTCATAATTCCCTTTAAAATCTTTAAGACCACCAATTCTAGCTGCCTCGGATATGTTGCCTAGTGTAGTTTTTGTCATTTAATTCTAATGATAACAAAAACAGGGGTAAATTACCTCTATCTAAGGCATAATCAACACGGACGGTAGTGTTAATTTATTACAAATATTATTTAGGCTTTTTCGCCACAAATACTACGAACTGTGGGAAATGACTATATCGCTGAAAATAATTTTCATCTACTTGCCTGCAATCTTCAATGGCTTTGGTTTCAACAAAATCAGACACATCAAATCCAACATCGCGTAATAAGCTAAAATGTAGACTAGGCGGACCAATCCAAAATCTTAATACTTCGCCGCTAGGAAATGCTTCATCGTACTCGCGAAAGTCAGAATAATTACCAAAAAGTTTTGGTTTCGTATCGCCCTCAGTGTATCCCAGAAGTTTATGAGGTATCTCGTCTATTATTACTCTTTCAGACGCCCAACGCATTGGATGGCCAACCGAGAATTGGAATGTTCCGCCAGGCTTCAACACACGCCAAACTTCTTTATATACATCAATTGGGCTACCGGAGTAGTGGACAGTTAAACTACTATAAACAAAATCAAAGCTGCCTTCTTCAAAATCTAATTTATGCATGTCAGCAACCGAAAAGCTGTGTTTTGGATAAGTTTCTTTTGCTAACCTAACTGACTCAGCGGAAAGATCCACGCCTTTCATTGACGTAGCTCCATACTCTTCAAGAAGTAATGACTCCTCACCAGTTCCGCAACCAAGCATTAAAACATCTTTATCGTTCAGTTTTGGTAATAGTTTTCTCATTGCTGGCTTTTCAACGAAGCGATGAGGCATTTTTTCGCCCTTTTTTAACTCGTCTTGTCGTTGTGCAGCAAACTTATTGTAATCGTTTACCATTCAACTATCATAACAAATAAAAAGACTCCTTTACGTAGTCTTTTTAAGGATACGCGTAATTTAGTAATGCGTGAAATCGTATGTAACTATTATATTTCAATTGAAACGAAGATCGGTAAGTGATCAGAATAGACTGTTTCTAAAATCTCAGCAGATTTGACCTTAATGTCCTTGGTGGCAAAAATATAATCTAACCTCCAATTTCTCTCAGTCTCTTCAAAACCCTGGTATGAAAATGGTTTGGTTGTCCACGTATTCTGTTGTAACTCAGGCCCAACGTTTTTCAGATGCTTAGAAATTTCTTTAACAGTATATGTATCCGGAGCAGAATTTAAGTCACCCGTGAATATGTAAGATTTATTATGTAGTCTTATTTCTTTGATTAATTCATCTGCCTCTCTTTTCTTGCGTGGTGTACTTTTGAAATAGGGAGTAAAGGACATGTGTGTAGTTGCAAATGTTACATTCCCTACTGGTAGCTTAATACTTACTTCGACATAAACTCTATGCTCATCGTCATAACCTCCTGCGCCGGTCGTTTTATTAATCCACGAGTACTTAGTGCCTACAATTGGGAATCGACTGAATATGCCATTGGCAAGAATGAACGACTCACCGCTTGATTTTTTTAATGTAATTTCTTTAGCGTAATACTCATAACCCAGTTGTTCGGCGACGTATTGCGGTGTGTTTTTTTCGGTCTGTTTTGGATAGTTTATAGTCAGCTCTTGTAAGCAAATAATATCTGCGGGGTTCAACTTAAGAAACTCTACGATATTGTGTATGTCCTCTTGAAACAAAACATTCCACTGAAGAACAGATATGGTCATACCCTGATGATAACAAAAACAGAGGCAAATTACCTCTGTATTAACCATAAGCGTATTGGAGGGACGTATGTATAGCTGTTGCAACTAAAATTAGGGATTCCAAGCTGAAACTATCTTTTCCTGAAGTTCTTTTAACCGAGCCTCTTCCATTTGCGGACCTTCTGCAGTTGTAATGAATCCCTTATATTGTTCAGTAAATTCTGTGTGGTCCGACCAGACGTTGGTTTCTGCCGCTAGTTTTCCGTGAAGCGGTATTAGCTTTGCGTGAACATATGCTACACCTGTGCCTTCAAATACAAGAGATACACGCGAAACACCCAAGGCTTTCTCAAGTAACTTTGCTACTTCTTTAGTTGCCTCCATAAGCCCAATGTACAATTCGTCCTCAAGGTTAAAAACATAATCGCCAGGATTTGTTTTTGGAATTAAAACTGTAAATCCAGGAGTATTCGGAAATGGTGTTAAGAAAGCTAAGAAACGTTCGTTTTCCCAAACTTTAAAGACACTTCTAGTGCCCTCAACGATTTCATCAAAAATTGTTTTAGTCATATACGCATTGTATCAAAACAAAAAGACTCCTTTCAGAGTCTTTTTAAGCGTAAGCTTTATAGAGGGACGTATGTATCGTTGTTGCAACTAAATTGAAAGTATCAGGTGACTTTTGTGTTCCTGTGTTCGCCACCTAGCCTGCTGACGATTTTTGTACGATAAATTATCACATAGGTAATCAATATATTTATCAAAACAATGTAAACAGCATAGGTTAGACTAGTCCAGTTGTAGGCAGTAAGAGCAAATATGGCGAGTAACCCGCCCAAACCAGCCATAGCAAAAGTTAACCAAGTTTCTTCGTTTGGTTTTATCCAAGAATGTCTCACAGTGGGTAACGCCCCAATAAAATCAATAGTTACAACGGCAATAACTGCTGCGGCAGGTGAATTGAACAAAAACCAGAAGACAAAACCCGATAATGCACCTATCTGACAAATAGCATCAAATCTAGAGTACTTTGCGTATCCGTATTTCAGACCGAGTATTACTACTAGTAAAGTTTCTAGTACCGCAGCTGATGTGAAAATTGCTGTTACATATTCACCAGCTGCAAACTCAGCAATAGTGGCAACAAGAGTCAGTAGTGTCCAGGTTATCCAAGAGGCAATATTGGGTCTGGTCGTACCTTTTAATATATCCCTTACATAGGGTATTACCGAAGCAACAGTAATTAAGACTGACAATACTAACAAAAACGTTTTCATTTAACTCAAGTATAAACAAAAACAGAGGCATTTTCACCTCTGTTTTAAGCATAAGCTTATTGGAGGGCCCAGTGAGACTCGAACTCACGACACCCTGCTTAAAAGGCAGGTGC
>CAZPWF010000032.1:0-7040 GCA_964590725.1 uncultured Candidatus Saccharibacteria bacterium | reverse complement strand
TTAGGATAGCGGGCTTTCATCCCGCACACTGGGGTTCAAATCCCCACGGGGTCACAAATTGTTCTTTTGATTCTTCGTAGGCATCGTTTAGCTTGAATATAGGGGCTAAATCGGGTGTTCCATCTACTAAATCCTGATAAGTTGGAATAGTGCTAAATAAAAGACCAAACATGGCGGCAGATTTATGCGGTTTAGCCTTGTCCAAGAGTAATTCATGCAGGTGTTCCATGTAATATTCTGTTTCATTGATAAATACCTCAATCTTGAGTTTTTCTTTATCTTTTCTTCCAAGGATTATCTCTGCCTCAAGCTTTTTACCTTCAAGAGTTGCAATATCTTCTTCGAGCATCCTGATGACCGACTCGGATCTGGACATTTTGATACTATCTTTGATTCCTTGGATCTCAGTCACACATGTTGCAATGGATTTATGAAGTTGAGATTGATCCGTAGAGAGGCTTTTTTCTCTTTTGTACCATTCTCTAAGTATTGCCTCTTTGAATTTGCGCTTATATTCCTCAGTGAACTTGACGTTTTTGCAAAAGGATTCGATTGTTTCATTGAAAGTTTGGAGTTTTACCCTAAATGATTTATGGTTTCGTCCACAATGATAGGCAGGTCGTGGTTTACCTCCTTTGCCTGTTGAGGCGCTTCCAAGTAGTGGTTTGAGACAGATGTCGCACTTTACATATTGTTTGTAGGGGTAGAGATCATTCTGTTTATTCTTTTTTAGCCTCCAAGGCTCAATTTTTCCCTTGATAATTGATACACCTTCAGGGTTTGGAACAATGGTTATCTTCCCTCTGTTGGCTTTATTCCAGATGTCGATGGAGACGAGTCCAGGGAACTTGCATTTTACAGGTTTGTCCATTGACCATTTTTCATTATTGAATCCTGCATAAATGGGATTGCTAATATACCTTTGCATTTGTTTGATGGTTAGTTTTGCACCACCTCTTTTGCCAATGATGCGTGTTTTGTCATTGGGATCTCGTTTGCTTTGAAAGCGAGAATGATATCCCAAGTTGTTTATTTCATTTACTATTTCATGGTCGGTCATGGAATTAGTGGCTCTGAGTTCAAACATTTTTATAAACCAAATAGATTCTTCTGGGTGTTCTTTCAATACATACCTTTTGCCGTGAGGCGTATCTGTTTTATAGCTCTGATAGCCGGGGGGTGCATTTCTGACCCAATATCCCTCACGAACATAAGCTATCTCAGCACCAATCATGCGAGTCAAAATATCACCTACTTCATTTTTTGCTTGTTCAGCAACAAGTATCTCTGCAATATAGCTGGGTTCTCGTTTGGACCAACTATATTCAACACCTAAATGACCTAATGTGTTGATAGATTGAGTTGAGATGACTCCATAGCTATCTAAAAGTCTGACACCTCGTTTTGCGAATTCTTTCTTGAGGAAACCATATACTTCAGATCCACCTCGTGTTCCTCTATCAATTGATTTGATAATTGCATACTTTATTGGGACCTTAGATGTTTCAATGTAGCTTAGAACTTTTAGAAGTGGTTGAAGCCCAAGTTCACCACTGGCAGATTCTGTCAAAGGAAATGTTTTCGCTACAACGATATTTTCGTTGAGTTGTGAGCTGAGTGTATGAAGAAATGAGCCATTACGTTCATCTTGTTGGTCCAAGCTATCACCCTGTAACCCCTGTTTTATAGAGGAAACTCTACCAATTGTAATTGCGTATACGGTTGGTCTATCCATCTTTTCCATATTTTTATCCATCTGAATTTATTATAGCCTGTTTTGGCTTCGATTTGAGCCTGCCAGCTTCATGATTCACGAGAATCACATCTATCATGAGGTTGGCCAAAACTTTTAGTTTATCTTCAACAACTTTTTTCTCGTCTTCAAGACACTTTTCAAAGTCGTCTTTATAGTATTCGTATAGTGTAGGGTGAAAAACTGCTGTCATATCATTTCATTTGTTTTTATCTCTAACTGGCAAAGATTAGGTCTTTGATGTCGCGCATTGCCGTCATTAGTGCTTTTGGTTGAATAGGTGGAGCTTGGAGATTCCAATACTGCCTGACAAGTTCGTCAGCTTTGTCTTTGGGAGAAAACCGGAAGTATATTTCTTTTGGGGAAACTTTGATGGTGTCGATCAAAGAAACCATCCCTGTTGCATAAAGGAAAGTAGCAACAGATAGATCCTTTGATTCGTAGTAGTTAGATTGTCCTGTCCTGTTCATATTTGTTTAGCAATAAAAAACCCCGATCTCTCGGAGCATAAAAAAACTCCAAGACATCAAAGACAACGCAAAAAACGTTGTTTTGAATTACTTAGAGGCTATATTGCTATTCTGGCGAGGGGGTATCCTATATGCCTAAGTGAGCCAGTAATTCCAACTGAGAAAATTATAACAGCATCAACAGGGTGCTTGTAAAGAGGATCTGAAGTTAGGGCAAAACTGATACAATTTGAGCATGGGTTTAGACACATTAGACACAAAATCGACTTTACAGGAAAAGTTTTTGATTGAACTTGGTGATGAAAAGGTTGCCGGCAATGTGTTGATTGCTTGTAGAAGAACTGGCATCCCAAGAGCAACCGCCTATCATTGGAAAGCTAATGATCCTAGCTTTGCAGAAAGATGGTTGAGAACTGTAATTGAAGCTCAAGCTACATTTGCAGATGAAGCCGAATATGCATTGAGAAGTTTGGTGCTCAAAGGTAATCCAACTGCCACCATGTTTGCTTTGAAAAAATTGAAGCCTGCAAAATGGGGCGATAAAAACTCTGACATTGAATCAAGAAAGACTGAAACTAAAGGCGCATATAAAGTGTCACCAAGATTTGCAAAGGTATTGAGAGAAATGTATCCTGACGGGAAAATAGTCAGCACTTTGTGAACTAAAATTGATACAATATGGTCGATATGGATATGAATAAAAACAGAGTTGGTCTTGGTACATTCCCACTTGCGGATGTGTTTTCTCATATTTCAAAAGATGGTGCAAAAGAATTGATCAAAAGCTTCATTGACAAAGGCGGTTACTACATTGACACGGCTCCAATGTATGGATTTGGTGAGGTAGAAGTTTTATTAGGTGAAGCACTCAAGGGATACTCTCGAGACAAATACTACATTGCAACTAAATGTGGATACATTGATGTTGAGGGCAAAACATTCCAAACAATTCAAAAAAGTGGAAAGTATGACGATGTAATTCGTGAGTGTGATCGATCGTTGAAGCGGCTGCAAATCGACTATATTGACCTTTATTTCATGCACAGCCCTGATCCAAATACACCAATTGAAGAAACAATGCGAGCCATGATCAAACTTCAAGAAGATGGGAAAATCAAAGAGATAGGTGTCTCAAATGTAAATCTCGCGGAATTGACAGAATACAATCAAAGCGGAAAGGTTAGTTTTGTACAGAATCGATTTAGTTTGTTGAACAGAAGTATCAATGCTGATCTGGAAAAATACATGCTTGATAAATCAATAAAATTAGTTCCATATCAAGTAATTGACAGGGGCCAACTTACTGGAAAAGTATTTGAGGGAGTTGGAAATCTTCGAGACGGAGATTTGAGAGTCGGCAGAAGTGACTGGCTACCGGAAAAACTTGATGTCATTGCTGAATGGGTGAAATCGTCACTTAGCCCAATTGCAAAGAGGTTGAATGTAACATTGGGACAACTTTCGATTGCGTGGGCACTTCATCAAAAGTTTATGGGCTTTGTAATAGTTGGAAACACTAATCCTGAATACACCGAGATCAATATCAAAGCCAATGATATAAAGTTTGATGACAAAGTTATAGATGAGATTGATGATGCATATAAATCACTTGAATCCTTGATCAAAGAAAAATATGGTCAATCAATTCGTGAGTTTCGAGGCCTAAACGAGAAGTACTACTAATATGAATGATGAACAGTACATGAAACTTGCCATTGAGGAGGCTAAGAAATCAGTACAAGCTGGGGGTGCACCCATTGGAGCTGTGATGGTCAAAAATGACCAAGTAATCGCAACTGGACAGAGTTTAGTTTGGCCTAAAAAAGATCCATCTGCACACGGTGAAACTGAGTGTATGAAAGCAGCATGTCAAAAACTTCAATCATTGGATTTATCTGGATGCACTTTGTATTCAACACTTGAATCATGCTCGATGTGTTTAGGTTGTGCTGGATGGACTGGTTTATCTCGAATTATTTTTGGCGCTTACAAAGAAGATACCCCTGATAATCCTTATGAATTAGCTGATTATCACGCTGAGGAGCATGCAAAGAGACTGACCCCTCTATCTGGTGGAAAAGTTGAGGTGTTAGGTGGAGTTTTACGAGATGAATGCAAACAACTAATGAGTGATATCAAGAATTGGTCACCAATTGAATAATATGGCATCATTTTATTTCCCTATAAATGTAAGGATTGAGAGCCTTCCTGTTATCGTCTATCCATGCCTTGGCATTGAGAAAGTTTTTGATCGGTCAGATAGGGGATGCCTTGAGAAACATATAAATGAGTTGTACACAAAATATTCAGACGTGCTTAGTAAAGGTAATTATCACATCGTAATACTTTGGGACAACGACGGAGATAAAATGTCTGATGTTTGGATATTTGATAAGTTGGAATCTTGGCAATCTGGACCATTGGTTGATGTGAAGATTTTTAGAAATTTTGACAGCGAGAATTCAATTGGTGTTTCTGCTGGAGATGGATTGGTTATGCTTGGTTATGAGGAAATGCACAGAAGATCTAAAAGTGAGTTTTCTGAATACATCAATGGTCAGAGACCGACGTTGCCAAAGGGAATTACCCCAGAAGAAGAATTTTACAAATAAAAAGCCCCCCCGGACAGAGGAGGCTTTTTTGACACCACAACTTTTTATTCACCCTTCAACTCTTTATAATACCAATCTCTGTATGGGTATTCATCATAAGCGTCAGCGCTAAACTCCATGTAGCCGATCAGATGATCAGCAACAAAGACATAGTATTTCTCTTTCCATGTCTGCAAGTCAGATGGTTGAGTTGAAGAACTAACCATCATCTCATCATACTGAGTTTGAAGTTCAAAGGCTTTTTTGTCGTCATAGATATTGATGTTGCACTGTTTCTTGCAAGTCTTTTTGACCTCCAAAGCAATTGCCTGACCATTTGTTTCCCCTGGAGTTACAAGCACATCGACATTTTCAACATTGCCATTGTCTCTTTTTGACAAAACCTCATATTGATACTGGTCCTTTTGAGTTTGAGCCTGTTGGGTTGGCTGATCTCCCGAAACGCTATCCGTAGAGCTCCCAGACGAGCCCAGAGCGGCTATGCCAGCCAGAATGAGTAGTATTACTCCCACAACAATCAAAGTTGTTTTGGCTTGTTTCCAACTATTGGCTCGGATTTGTTTATATTTTTCTTGATCCATCACATTCACCCCCTTTCTTTTTAGGCACTAAAAAAAGTAATAAATACTTCGCTTTGATACTTTTGAGGGAGTGAAACGACCGAAGCTCCCCGCCAGCCAGAAACCTTGCGGTCTCTACAAGAGTTTCCCCTTGCAACCCACTACAGGAAAGCTGAACGGAGAGCTTCCGTCCCTGTAGTGGGTCTTTATTACCATGCCCATTGATTGCTCAATGAGTTTAGGTAAACAAATTATTGCTCTTGAATTATATCAAAAATCATACATAATTTGAGCCTCAAACTGTGATATACTAATGACATGACAACACGTAATCAAACGGGCTCGGTCAAAAAACAGCTCCAAATCGATAAGAAGATAAAAAAATTTGAAAAGGATAATCCGCAGATTGCCAAGTCGTTGGAGCTTTTTGATATCTCAATGCAAGAATACGATAGAGTGGTACAGTCACTCTCACCAATAAAAACTTATACCAGTAACTCAACTGTAGCAAGTTCAATGTAATCTATGGCAACCTGGAGTGATATAGCAGCTGAAATTGACGCAATTACAACCCCTGATAAATGTGATGTCGTAAGGCGGAATAAACTCTCAACACTTCACCAACTAACAGGTCGTAATACTGTTATCTATGCCACTGACTTTCTTGATCCAAATAAGGTCAGAATGTCTGGGGGCGCAGTAGGTTTGGAATTATCTGATAAAGAGGGTTTTGTTGAGGTTACAGATACTTTGCCCGCAGGGAACTTGGATGTGGTGCTTCATAGTCCAGGGGGCATAGCTGAAGCGGCTGAATCTATAGTTGAAATTTTGAGGGACAAATTTACGGATATCAGATTCATCGTACCAAGTATTGCGAAGAGTGCCGCAACAATGTTGGCAATGTCTGGAAATACACTTGTAATTGATGAAAGATCTGAACTGGGTCCCACTGATCCTCAAATGCAGGTAAATCGTGATGGTCATATTGTACGATCTCCAGCCCATGCCGTAAAAGAACAGTTCAAATTGGCTCAATCAGAAATAGTAAAAGACCCTCAAAAACTTAGTCCTTGGCTTCCTATTCTGCGCCAGTATGGCCCTTCTCTTTTAGCTGAGTGCGATACCAGCTTGGATCTTTCAAAACAGTTGGTGACTAAATGGCTCAAAACGTACATGTTTTCTGGTCAAAGAAATTCAGGTAAAAAAGCCTCAGTAGTTGCTAACTACCTTAGGTCAAGCAAGCATCTAACACATGGGCGAAGAATAGGAATAAATGAATTGACTGCTAAGGGGGTAAAAATCTTGGATATGAGAACTGACGTTCCTTTGAGAACAGCTGTGTGGGACTTGCATTTGGCAATTACTCAGACCTTTGCGAGGACTGGAGCGTATAAAATTTTTGAAAATCACACTGGTAAAGCACTTGTACGATCGATTCAATTGATTCCGATAACACAACAAGGTAATAACCACCCTTGATTAGGAAGCATAGGCATAGTTTGGAACTAATATTTCGTACTGTTGGAAAGTGGTGCTGAGTCGCTCAAAGTAGTTTGTAAGGCCGTTCCATTCTTGGTACAATAAGTTCACCCTTCGACAAGCTCAGGGCAAGCTCCTTCGACAAGCTCAGGGCTTATGTTGGAAT
>CAZPWF010000031.1:1865-7394 GCA_964590725.1 uncultured Candidatus Saccharibacteria bacterium | reverse complement strand
TACGTTCGTTAGGGCTCGAACGGGAGTGCTAGCGGAAGCACTCCCCGGCACCCTTGCTTTGATTCGATGCTTGTAGCATCAAGCAAAGTTGCTTGTAGGCAAGGCGAGTCCCTCATCACCCACCACATCTAAACACGTATGGACATGCGTTTATTTTCATTTTAGCGAATATGTAGTGAAGTTTTCTGGACGCTGTACTTCTTTCGGACTGATCTCTTTCACACACGAGAGTACAACCTCGGTGATTTCGCCGCGAAGTATCGGTCTATCTGGTAAGTCCTTTACTGCTTGCTTAAAGCGATTCTTGTCTAAATTACGGCCTATCGTCAGGTGTGGTCTAAAGTCATACTCGTGTGTTCGCGAGTTCTTGAAGTAGTAGTCGCTAAACTCAGAAAGCTCTTCCCTAATATGTTTTTGAAAATCGGCAAGGACGTTGTTTCGTTTGCCAGCGAATAGATAGATAAAGCCAGTTCCATCATCTACATCATTCTCATCAAGCAACAGCTCATCAAATGTGATCAATAGATTTCGATTCATGAGAGGCGAGTTGTCCATAATACCGTTCAATATCGTTTTTATTCTGGAGAGCAAATCTTCCTCGATGTAGGCCATCTGCTTCAGTGTGATGTGAAATTCGTATGGGTCATCGTACTTTTCTCGGTAAAGAGTAAGCCAATCTGGCGGGTTGATGAGCTGTACTTTACAGTAAACCGCGTAGATTCTTTTCATATCTATAATGGTAGCATGGTCATTTCTTGAAGCACTGTTTCAGGACTTGTGTCGAGAATAATTAAAAGATCATGGAATTGAGCGATGTTAGGCAACAGCTCTTTTGTCTCGAACTCCCTACGCAAATAACGTTTTTAGGAGTAGTCGCAGCGTAAGCCGGGTGGTATACTTAAATACATAAACAATAAGAGGGAGATAGATTAATGATCTGGATAATTGTCGGTGTTGTTGCTGTCATAGTCATCGCGTTTATTGCGATGTATAACGGTCTAGTAAAAGCAAATGTTCGTGTTGACGAGGCTTGGAGCGATATCACAGTTCAGCTTAAGCGTCGTTATGACCTGATACCTAACTTAGTAAATGCTGTCAAAGGCTATGCTAAGCACGAAAAAGAAGTCTTCACTAAAGTAACTGAAGCGCGTTCTAATGCGATGAATGCCAACGGCGTAAAAGAAACTGCACAAGCAGAAAATATGTTCCAACAGACGTTAAAGAGTTTGTTCGCGGTTGCAGAAAACTACCCAGACTTGAAGGCAAATGAAAATTTCAAGCACCTTCAAGAAGAGTTAGTAGACACAGAAGACAAAATCCAAGCAGCTCGACGATTCTACAACGGTTCTGCACGAGATCTTAATATCAAAGTTAAGACATTCCCGACAAATATGTTCGCTAGTATGCTCGGATTCAAGGCACGTGAATTCTTTGAAGTTGATGAGGCTGAACAAGCTACCATTAATAAGGCAACAACAGTAGAATTCTAAAACCTTAGCAAATTAAAAATATCTAAATCAAGGTTTGCTAAATGTATAACGAAATTGCTGCAAATAAACGCAAAACGGTACTTTTGATGATTTTATTTATTGGCTTGGTTGCGGGTCTAGGTTGGCTATTCGGCCAATTTGCTGGTGAGCCGATGATCACGCCATTTATTATCATTGGTGCAGCTGTTTATGCGTTTCTAAGTTATTTATCTGCCTCGAAGGTTGCATTGGCCGTGAACGGTGCGCATCAAATTAAAAAGCAGGATAACCCAAGATTATGGCGAATAGTAGAGAACATATCTATCACTGAAGGTCTTCCGATGCCGAAGGTTTACATCATGGATGACCCGGCGCCAAACGCCTTTGCTACTGGTCGTAATCCAAATAACGCATCTGTTGCGGCGACTCAAGGTATTTTAGACATGATGACTGATACAGAACTCCAAGGAGTGATGGCGCACGAGCTAGGCCATGTTAAGAACTACGACATTCGAGTTTCTATGATAGCTTTTGCTCTAGTAGGTGTCGTAGGTTTGATTGCTGATATATTACTACGATTGGCTTGGTTTGGTGACGACGATGATAATTCGTTGTTTTTTTTCTTGGGTATAGCTGGCGCAATCTTGGCGCCAATTGTCGCCGTCCTTATACAACTTTCAATTTCTAGAAAGCGAGAGTTTCTGGCAGACGCAACAGGGGCTTTAGCTACCCGTTATCCCGAGGGACTTGCTAGCGCGTTAGAAAAAATAGGAAAATCAGGTAGTGTTATGAAAAAGCAAAACACATCTACGGCGCATTTATTCTTCGCTAATCCTATTAAGGGTAAAAAAATAGCTAACATGTTTAGTACTCATCCGCCGATTGAAGAACGAGTTAAGCGACTTCGTGAAATGGGTTCACACGCCTAGATTTAAATATTATGGTACAAAAGACTCAAGCAAAAAAACCTAGAAAACTCGACCAGCCAGAATATAAAACACTTCGTTTACACAAAAAAATTAAGACAAGTAAACCTTTAATTGGTTCATTCCGTCTTATGATTGGTAATCTTAAGCACATAGCAAAATACAAGAGACTGTTTATTGCTATAAGTTTGATATATTTTGTTTTAAGTTTGATCCTTGTAACTGGATTAGTCGGCGGAGCAGACCTTAGCCAGATTAAAACAACTCTTCAGGATGCATTGCAGGGTTCTAATGTTGAAATCACTACCGGCGTTGCACTTTTTGGAGTACTTGTGAGTGGCGGCGGAACTAATGTTTCCGAGGTAGGCAGCCTGTATCAGTCCATATTAGTAGTAATTATGAGCCTAGTATTTATCTGGGTGTTTCGCCAGACTTATGCCAAGAATAAAATTTCCGTCAGGGACGCATTCTATAGGTCAACTTCACCTTTAATCCCATTTCTGTTGGTATTGATAGTGATCGGTTTACAATTTTTACCATTACTCGCTGGCACAACTGTATATAGTATTGTGATTTCTCAAGGATTGGCAGTTTCTATGGCTGAGAAGTTTTTATGGCTGCTTTTGTTGTTGAGTCTCGTACTTTTGACTTTATACATGGTGAGTTCGTCATTATTTGCTCTATACATAGTTACACTTCCTGAGGTTACGCCTATGCAAGCCCTACGGTCGGCGCGCGACCTCGTCAGACATCGTCGTTGGTCAATAATGCGTAAGATTATTTTCTTGCCAGTTGCTGTACTTCTGCTTGCAGCTATGGTTATGATCCCGGTTCTGCTATATATTACAGCAGCTGCGCAATGGATATTTATTTTACTTAGTATTTTTGGGATTATTATTGCCCACGGTTATATATACAGGTTATACCGAGAGTTATTATGACCGAAGAAGAAGCTCGAACTCGTATCACTCAGCTAGTGGATAAACTGAACGAATACTCTTATGAATATCATGTACTTGATAAACCGACTGTTAGTGATGCTATTTATGATGGGCTGATCCAAGAACTTAAGCAGCTCGAGCAGCAATATCCATCACTTATATATAAAAACTCTCCAACTCAAAGAGTGGGTGGACAACTCTTGGACGGATTCAAAAAAGTGCAACATTCTGGTCGTATGCTGAGTCTAAATGACGTATTTAGTAAAGAGGATGTAGAAGAATGGGTAAAGCGCGTAGATAAACTACTGCCTAGCAGTAAACACGAATTTTTTGTTGATATAAAAATGGACGGGCTGGGCTGTGCCGTTATTTATCAAGACGGTGTATTCACTCAGGCAATTACGCGCGGGGACAGCTATATCGGCGAAGATGTGACGTCGAATGTAAAAACGATTCTGAACGTTCCGTTGCAACTGAGAATGGTAAATGGTTTAGAGGGCTTTCTGTCGGGCAGAACAGAGGTGCGTGGCGAAATAGTGATGTACAAAAAGGATTTTGAGGCTTTGAATGCAAAACGTGAAGCTGCCGGGCAACCTGTTTTTGCTAACCCTCGAAATCTTGCTGCAGGCACAATTAGGCAGCTAGATCCAAAACTTGTAGCTGAACGACCTTTACGCTTTAGGGCCTATGATTTGTTGCGCGATGATCCTGCCGAAGTTGCTTCACATATTTTTGCATATAAATCTATACGCAAGCTAGGTATTTCCGCTAATGAGCAGGCTACAGTTTTTACTTCATTATCAGAAGTTATGAGCTTCGTAAATGAATGGGAGCAGAGGCGACATGAACTACCTTTTAATACGGACGGGTTAGTGATTAAGGTAAATGACAGAGAGACTTATCGAGAATTGGGTGTTGTTGGTAAAAACCCCAGGGGTGCGGTTGCTTATAAATATCCCGCTGAGCAGTCTACTACAATTGTTCGTGACATTGTAATTAGTATTGGAAGAACGGGAGCAGCAACTCCTGTTGCGGTATTTGATCCGGTTGTAGTTGCAGGCACGACTGTTCAGCATGCGAGCTTGCACAATGCTGATGAGATTGCGCGAAAGGATATTCGTATTGGTGACACGGTAGTTATATATAAAGCGGGGGACATTATCCCGCAAGTTGAGAGTGTTATTGAAAGCCTACGCCCGAAGAGAGCCATGCAGTTTAATATTGAGAAAGAACTCTCTCGTCAGTATCCAGAACTTGAATTTGAGCGCCCCGAGGGTGAAGTGGTCTACAGGGTCAAAGGAGCTACCGGGCCGCTTTTTCTCAAACGTTCTTTGGCTCATTTTGCAAGTAAAGGTGCGCTAGACATCGACACGCTTGGTGATAAAAATGTCGAAGCATTGGTTGATGCTGGATTGGTTAACGATTTGGCAGATATCTACACTTTAACCAAAGATCAGGTGCTGTTGCTGGATCGTTTTGCAGACTTGTCAGCCGATAATCTTATTTCAGCAATTGCCGAGAAAAAAAATGTTCCATTGCATAGATTTGTATATGGTTTAGGTATAAGACATGTTGGCGCCCAGACTGCTATCGATTTGGCCAAGCATTACAAGAGGCTCGATAACATAGGAACAGCAACTTACCAGGACCTGAAAAACGTCGATGGTATAGGCGAAATAGTCGCAGAATCTATATTGGCTTGGTTCTCTGATTCTGACAACGAAGCAATGCTTGCCAAGTTTCGCTCTTTAGGCGTCTGGCCAGATGATGTAAAGTCTGTTGGTGGTAAATTGTCCGGAATAAAATTCGTAATAACCGGGACTCTAGAGTCTATGGGGCGCGACTTAGCTGCCGAAAAAATTCGTGCTTTAGGTGGTACTTTTCAGTCGAGCGTCGGTAAAGACACTGACTACCTAGTGGCTGGAAAAAATGTTGGGGCAAGCAAACTAAAAAAAGCCGAAGGCTACGGAGTCAAGATTATACACGAACAAGATCTAATAAATATGCTTTAAACATTGACAATCTGTCTATATTTATTATGCTTATGGTAGATCGTGCGTCATGCGGCGTTCTGTTTGAAACAAAAACATATCAAAAACAAACACCCGCCGCGGGTGGGCACGCACGAATCAAAGACCGGTTAAGGCCGGTCTTTTGTATAACAGGGAAGATTTGTTACAATCAAGTCTGTTC
>CAZPWF010000031.1:0-1765 GCA_964590725.1 uncultured Candidatus Saccharibacteria bacterium | reverse complement strand
CGTGGGGCTATAGCTCAGTTGGCTAGAGCACTTGCCTGGCAGGCAAGGGGTCAGGAGTTCGAGTCTCCTTAGCTCCACCAAACTAAGAGCCTAGTTTAGCTGGGCTTTTTGTTTGGTCGTATCCCAACGAAGAACTCTTGATAGCGAACGAAGTGAGTGGAGTTCGATAATCAAGTTTACGCACAGAAGTTTACTTCGAGCACAACCACAGAATATATACGCGAAGGCGCTATAGTCTCCTTAGTCCCAATAAACAAAGAACCCAGCATTAGCCGCTTTTAGTTATATTACTAGAGTATAATTACTAGTATGAAATATCGCGCTCTAAAAGGGTGGGCAATAACTTGTTTAGTTGCCTTAACGCCACTATTGTTGTGGATATTATTTAAGCCTACTTATATAGGTTTGGGCACAACCTCACAAAAACTTGATGTATTAGGAAAATTATTCGGTCTAGTGGGCCTGTCGTTGTTTAGTTGGAACATAATTCTGAGCGGAAGAATAAAAAGGCTAGAAGGCATGTTTTTTGGTTTGGATCGCCAATATAGAGCTCACCATATAATTGGTGGAGTCAGCTTATTGTTATTGTTGGCTCATGCAGAGCTAATTACCCTAAAGTACGCTTCAATATCTATGCTTGCTGCTTATGTATTTATTAAACCATCTGTTAATGATTTGGCTTTATTGGTTGGTAAATTTGTCTTGTTTGCAATGGCAACACTACTGGTAGTTACTTTTTATGTAAAACTAAAATATCAAAAATTTGTAACTATCCATAGAATTCTTGGTATTCTAATATTTTTAGCTGGTTATCATGCGATATTCGTTGCCGGTAGTGACGTGCGAAAGATCCCGATCTTGTTCGTATATATGTTGTTTGTCGGGGGGTGTGCTGGGTTTGTTTATGTTTATCGTTCAATATTTCATGGTACTTTTTCTAGAGTATACGATTATGAATTAGAAACAATTAAACACCATGATCAAATCATAGACATAACACTTCGTCCGGTAAGCAGTAAGATTAGGTATTATGCTGGTCAATTTGTGTTTTTAAGTTTTCAAGATGATAGTATCCCAAACGAACCACATCCTTTTTCAATAAGCTCGGGTTCGGAATCTGATAAACTTAGGTTTTGCATAAAAAAACTTGGCGATTTTACAACTCAAGTTAGCCAGCTTAAGCCAGGCATAAAAGTTAAAGTAGAAGGACCTTACGGAGCTTTTTCTTTCACAAAAACTCCCCAAAAAAGACAAATTTGGGTTGCCGGTGGAATAGGTATAACACCTTTTTTGTCGATGGCCGCTTCATTACCAATTGGCTATAAGATAGATTTATACTATTGTGTTAAGGACGTAAAAGATCTTATTTTTTTGGATGAGCTTAAGAAAATTAGTGACAAGAATAAAGGATTAAAAATAATGCCCTGGGCATCATCCAGGCAGCGAAGGCGTCTTACCGCTTCAGATATTGCTAAATATTCTCGGGATGTGCAAGATAGCGCCATATTATTGTGCGGTCCAAATAACATGATGAAAAAATTAGAATTAGGTCTAAAAGACTTGGATGTGAGTTCAGAAAATATTTACTACGAGGAGTTTAAGCTAATATGAAAAAAATAGTTACTGTAGGGCTAGTCTTTTTTTCTATTACAATGGGCGCAATATTTGTTATTGGCTTTTTTCAAAAACAAAATAAAGAAAATTCATCGCCAAGTGTATCTACTGGCACAAGTAATAATGCTAATTCCGGAGGTTCAGTGAAAAA
>CAZPWF010000030.1:1156-8225 GCA_964590725.1 uncultured Candidatus Saccharibacteria bacterium | reverse complement strand
GATAAACTAATAACCCAAGTAATTAACATCTTTTCAATTGTTGTAGGTGTTGTGTCGGTGATAATGATTATTATCGGCGGTCTTAAATACATCACATCAGGTGGTGATTCAGGTAATGTATCTGGTGCTAAGAACACCATACTTTATGCAATTATCGGTTTAGTTATCGTGGCGTTAGCTCAGATTATTGTTAAGTTTGTACTTGCAAAGGTCAACACAGCTACTAACGGCTAATAGTTTACTCATTGTAAGATTAATGACCTCCCTACCGGGGAGGTCATTTTGTTTTTGGAACTAAGTATCAGACGATTAAAAAACCCGATCACTTGGATCGGGTTTGGCAGTGTCGCTAGATTGGGTCTATAAGACTTGGATCTTTTTGACACTGTCTTGTTTTACCTTGGTAAATGAGATGGTTAGAACACCGTCTTTTAGAACTGCTTCGATTTCATCTTCTTTTACGCCAACAGGCAAAGCTATACTGCGAGAAAACTCACCCCAATAACATTCCTGTACAAAGTAGTTTTCTACGTCTTCTTCGTTCCCTGCTGAAAGCGTGCCACGAATACTGAGTGTATTGTCTGCAATGCTTACGTCTAGGTCGTGCTTGTTGACGCCGGCAGTACGAGCCTTAACCACTAGCTTTTCTTTAGTCTCATATACATCAACCGCCAATTGTCCGGGTACGGCCTCTTCTTCATCCCACTCGTCCTGTTGAGCTGCAGACGCAGTGTTATCGGCAGGTTGAGCAGGTTCGTCTACAATCAACTCTTCTTCGCCTAGGAAAGCAGCTGTAAGCTCGTCTTCCATCAACAAATCTTCATCACGGCTTCGTCGTGCCATAAATCGTTACCCTCCACATATCTTATTTGAAATAATTTGCAATTTTTGTTACTCATAAGTATAGCTTAGAGTGTAAAAGAGGCGCAACAGTACTCGCGTTATTTACAACAGTACTTATCACAACATGAAACTATTAGACAACCTTCTTGACGTAATAGCACCCCATATTTGTGTAGTTTGTAGCAGAGAGGGATCGCTATTGTGTGACGATTGTAGACTTGATACTTGTCCCGTAATACCCTCGCGTTGTTATCGTTGTAAAAAACTCACACAAGATTTTGCTGTATGTGTGGGTTGTCGTAAATCAAGCAGGTTAAAGCACGTTTGGGTTCGTACGGAATATGACGAATCAGCCAAAAAACTAATATACGCATTGAAATTTCGGGCTTCACGTTCTGCCGCTGCGGTGATCGGTAGCCTGATGTGTGATGAGTTACCCTTCTTTTCGTCTGAAATCACCCTAAGTTATATACCGACGGCCACAGCTAGAAGGCGTTTGCGCGGGTTTGACCATGCAAAACTCATTTCATTGGCAGTTGCCAGTGACACCAGACTGCAATCACTTAGTTTGCTGGGGCGCCACGGCCAAGCAAGGCAGGTTGGAGCTTCTCGAGAGGTTAGAATTAAGCAGCTAAAAGATGTGTTTTACTTAAAAACCAAGAGCGTTAAAAACAAAAAGATTATTCTTGTTGACGACATTGTTACCACAGGCGGTACGCTTGAGGCTGCAGCATCCCTGTTGATGAGTTTGGGCGCAAAACAGGTTGATGCTATAGTCTTTGCCCAAAAATAGCTCTTCATAACCTCGGTGATAACTGATATAATCACCAGGTCGCGGAGGAGTACCCAAGTGGCTGAAGGGGACGGTTTGCTAAATCGTTAGGGGGGAGCAATCTCCCGCGAGGGTTCGAATCCCTCCTCCTCCGCCATAATTTGCCAGCAAAAATTTAAACCAATGTAAATGTTTAAATTTTTGAGAGGAGAAAGAATGGTTTGAATCTTTACGTAAGTAAAGTGGAGACCAATAAAACGGCTTTCGACGAGGAGAGGTGTCCGAGTGGTTGAAGGAAACGGTCTTGAAAACCGTCGTGCCGGCAACGGTACCGAGGGTTCGAATCCCTCCCTCTCCGCCATGAAAAGATGATGTTGCCGAAAGGTGGCGTCATTTTTTTATTTCTGGGATGAGATTTGAACCCGAAAGAGCAACTTAAGTTGCGAGAGGGTTCGGTGGAGCGAGGAAGCGCGCAGATGCTCGCATCGAGCACGTCGCAGCGGATAAAGGACGAAGTCCGCTACCTCTCCCTGCTGAATGTCGTTTGCTGTTTGCAGAAGAGTCAGGAATTAATTATAAAGAACCTACGCTGGTCGCCTGTTTTTGATTGCTGTACAATACGCTTATGCAAGAGGACGAAAATAAATCTAAAACAGAAAACGACACTAATTGGACTTTTCGCGAGGAATCAGAAGATTCTAATTTAGATACCTCTAATGGTGAAGATAATATTCAGCCTAGAAAAGACCCCATAACCTGGACAGCATCGGAGTTTGTAGCCCACCAAAAAGATAATAATTGGTATATGTTCGCGGTTGCCGCTGGGGTTGGTTTGGCTGCTGTTATATTTTTCTTTACTAGGGATATATTTTCTACCGCTATGGTTATAGTTGCCGCTGGGATATTTATAGCAGCAGCCGCAAGACCACCTAGAGTACTGCACTACTCTCTTGATTCGCGTGGTTTAATGATAGGTTCAAAACTTTATGCATATGAAAAGTTCAAAGCATATTCCGTTATAAATGAAGGTGTATTTCGTTCAATCTCGCTTGATCCGTTGGAGCGATTTATGCCAAGCATGACAATATACTACGATCCTGCCGATGAGCAAAAAATAACTAATGTATTGGGTTCGTATTTGCCGTACGAAGAAAGACAGCAAGCGCCGATCGATAAAATGATGCGAAAAATCCGCTTCTAACTTTGCCAGATTATCCCCGCGTGCGAGCCACCCTACCCTGAGCCTAGAGCCTATTTTAGTCTCAGGGTTTGGTCGGATTATCTCATTAAAAACTATTTTGTTATCAGTTGAGCTGCTGCTTAATAAGGTCAATATCTTGTTTAGTAGCGGGCTGTCGACTTCTAGGTGGTTGCAGTTCGTTCGGACTATCCATTAATACATACGGACCATGTGCGACGGCCCGGAACGAGTTTAAAACAAGGGTTACAGCACCGGTTTTTATTGGGATTGTTGGTTGGTGGAAAATACGTGGTTCGATTGTGTGTGTTTCCTTCAGAGATATCTCTCTCTTGCATGTGGGCTATGCGAACACAGTCGCCGTTAGTAGCGAGTACTATTGATTTGTCTTCTGAGTATTGTGCTTCAAAAACACGTAACAAATCTTGTTGCCGCCTGTCTTCTTCTGAGTTGACATTTACTGGCTCTAGCTCAATTATATTGTCGCTGTACGTACCATTTAGCACCAAAGAACTGATATGCCATGAATGATCATGGATCGTATCGCCAATATCTCCTAACTTGCGCAAGTGGTTGGGCCAAGCATGAAGACGTAGTTGTCCAAAATTCGGATGTATCCCTAGCTGGAACACCACAAAACCTGATGGATGCCATGCACCTGAGAAATTCTCTAGCCTAGGCACAACGGTATCCATGACTACTTCACCAAGTTTCGGTAGTAGTTCAGCGGTTCTTTCAATATACTCTTGATGTCCCAGTTCACAGGTCTCAGTATGCAAAGCTGGTGACGAAGTTTCCGGCTCTATAATCCCAAATTGTTCCAGAGGAGTCATGATGGTTATGATATACTAAAACACAGAAATAACAAAAACCTGGCCATATATTAATAATCTTACTGCGTAGTTCTGGTAATTACCCCTGTATAATGCTATACTTTCCCCTGTTGTTTTTATGCACCCGTAGCTCAGCTGGATAGAGCGTTGGCTTGCGGAGCCAAAGGTCGTAGGTTCAAATCCTGCCGGGTGTACCAATGAAAGGGCCGGTCAATAGACCGGCTTTTTCATTGGTCTATTTGACTGAATCGACCTTAATGTCGTAGGTGAGAATTGCCTGTGGCAATTCGCAAGGGAGTCAACCCTTGCAAACTTGTTTGCAAAGACGTTGCGACGGGGTCGCGGGACGTGACCAAATCCTGCCGGGTGTACCAAATTAAATTCCTAGCTAAAACTAGGTTTTTTAATTTATGGTCATTTTCATCTGTTCTGCTATACTTTGTTCTATAAAATAAGGAGTTAAATCATGGCTAAGAGTCAAGAACCAACCGATACCCAATTAATTTTCACAAAAATTGCTCGTATAGTAACCTACGCGGTATATGCATACACTATTATTGCAACAGTTTTCTTGTCGATTGGTTTTGTATTGTTACTTTTTGGAGCAAATCCCGACGTAGCGTTCACCAAATTTATTTATAATGTTGCTGCTGAGTTTCTTGCTCCTTTTAGAGGCATATTCCCTGCACATAAGGTTTCTGAAACCGGCTACTTTAGCACCTCGGCCCTATTCGCAATTATTATATATTTTGTTCTTGCGATGGCACTTCATGCGCTCATCACCTACATTACGTCAAAGATTATCAAGCACGAAACAGAGCTTGAAGACATGGTCTCTACCAAAAAATAGTAAAGCCTCTAGTGGGACGTATCTGTTCAAGTTGTGATATAAATCATATCGATCGTGTGACCTATTACCTACTTACTCTATCTTGCAGTTGATATTATGTTGCTGGAAGGGAGGAAACGAAGGTGTTTAGAATATTTCGTCGATTTATTCGACAAGCTCAGGTACAACAAAAAACAGAAACATGGCGCCAGTTTATCGCCTACTAAGGCGTGTAGATATGAATGTGCATGCTATGTTTAAGTTCGTTTGCTCCCAAATTATTTGGGCTACTCGAAGAACGACCTTAGTTTATCGATGTCCGGAATGATGATCAGGTGGTCCTTTTGTTTTATGATGTCATTTCTCGCGAGGTAGGATAATTCCCTGCCTGTTGTTTCGCGTGTGGCGTTGATCGAGCTAGCGATGTCTTGTTGTCGCAATGGAACATCTATGACTGTTCCATCTTTTGTTTTTTTGCCAAATCTTTTTGCAAGCGTGTATAGAAATGAAACCAGTCTTTCTCTAACTGTTCTATATCCAAGATTCATGATTCGCTCCGAGTGGATACGATACATTTCTACTGTCAGGTCTAGTATTATTGACATTGCTTTGGGCTCGGAGCCTAAGAACTGCAAATAATCCTCACGGCTTAGTCGATATACTTTTGTAGGAGCAAGCGTCTGGTAGATGACGCTTTTTTCTTGCCCAGAAATAGCCCATATCATAGGAAAAACCTCCTGTTCCTTTCGGATAATCAGGAGGTTTTCTTCACCGTATTTGGTGATGTTGTACGCTTTTACCAGCCCACTTTCTATGAAGTATACGGCGCTGGGCGTCTCGCCGGGGCGGATAATAAACTCACCCTTCCGATAAGTAAGTAGTGTGCCTTTTTTGAATGCATCTACTAGTGGCTGTACGTCGTTGTTACTTGCCAGCATAGAAGTATTATTACACACATTTAGTGGTCGAACTAATGCGCTGTGATATAAATCACGTTTAATTGGTGAGTAGGTTAACAGACAATTGGTAATTGTGGACGTACAGTGTATATAGAAACGTGAAAAGGAGGGTGACATGGTAGATCCAAAGGTTATAAAAGCTCAACTGGACGCAATCAACAGTGACCTGCCTTTTTGGGTGCGACCCGAAGTTCGAGAACTTCCTCGTGTGATAGTAGAGGGTGAGGTGATTAAATACGTGGTGAGCGGTAGGTATGAGGGTGGCTTTGCATTGCTTTGTGCCACAGATCAGAGGATGCTCATTATTGATAAAAAACCCTTCTTTCTCGCGGTAGAAGATATGAGATACGACATGGTTTCAGAAATTAATTACTCACATCGTTTAATGGACGCAATATTGCATGCTAATTCGTTTAGCAAAGAAATTTGGTTTAACAGTTATAGAAAACAGCATTTGCGCGAAGCTACATCTTACCTTCAACAGAGAATTTCAGAGATTAGACAGCAGCAAGCACCTCAAGATGCTGAAGACAGTAACATGTTAAGCATGCTTGATGATGGTAAGCTTACTGGCGAACAAGCAAAAGGACTTCTGCCTGTAAACCGCCAAGTATGGGAACGTGTTAATTACAAGATGAACACGAACAACTCTTATGCAAGTAATCCGTCATTTATGCGTCGAAAAGTTTCTAAGTTCCATACACCCTAGATAGTTAGCGGTGGTATTATTAGTTCGTATGAAGCCGACAGTTATTGATGTAAGAGAACCGAGCGAGTTTGCTTCTGGGCACGTTGCGGGTGCTATAAATATACCCTTAGGCGAAATACAGAGAAAAATCGTCACAGTTGTTACTGATAAGGACACGCCACTTATTTTGTATTGTAGAACTGGAAATCGGTCTGGCATGGCTAAGAGTATTGTAGATAATTTGGGCTATAAAAGCGTAAGTAACGGTATAGATCAGCGAAATGTTGAGAAATTATTAAACACAGCATGAATGTTGTAGTTTTTGGCGCTTCGGGTAAGGTGGGACAAAAAGTTGTTGCGGAGCTTTTGGTGCGAGGCAATATCGTCACTGCTTTTGTATTCGGAAGCTCACCATTCCTCGATCATATTAATTTAAAAGTTATTCAAGGTAACGTGAAAAACTATGACAATGTATTACAGGCCCTCAAAGGCAGTGATGTAGTTATAAGTACGCTGGGTAGTTGGGGGACAAAAACAAAAGACATTTTATCTGCCGGGATGAAAAACATTATTCCAGCCATGGAAGCAGAGAATATTAAGCGAATTATTTCGTTGACGGGTGCCGACGCTCACGCATCCGGTGACAAGGTTGGTATTGTTAATTACCTGTCACGTACTTTGTTTGGGTTTATTGCGGGTAAGGTTTTAAAAGATGGTGAACTTCACATTCATATGCTTGAGGATAGTAATCTTGAATGGACTGTATTGCGTTCGCCGGTCATGAACGAAAAAGGCCATAAAAAGTACTTACTTAGTAATAAATTGCCTAAGCCTTGGGCGACAATTAATCGGGACGCAGTCGCTACGGCGATGGTTGACTTAATAGCTACCAAAAAATGGATACAAAAGACTCCGATAATTTCCCGAATATCAAATAGATAACAGTC
>CAZPWF010000030.1:0-1056 GCA_964590725.1 uncultured Candidatus Saccharibacteria bacterium | reverse complement strand
GTCATTTATTTACAAGACTGATTAACATTGATTTTACTGATGGATGTAAAAATACTCCTGTGATATTGCGTTCTATAAATTTTGTCAGGACTCTTCTGCCTGTATCGGTGATTGCGTACACCTTTAGATCTGGACCACTTTGGCTAGGCATATTAGTGAAACTTACCAGTTCTGCATTATCGTATCTGCGAAGCGCACGGTACATACTTTGGTCATCAACAACTAGTGTGTTGTTTGTCATGGTTTCGATATAATCTTTAATTTGATTCATGTGTTTGTTATTTTCGCTAAGCGCCAATAAAACCCACATGGTTAACTGTCCTTTTTTATAAACATCTTCCCAGCCGTCAAGCAGTTTTCGTTCGTAATCATCTGTTAATTTACTTGAAGAGTTCATCTGGTTTCATGCCCTTCACTTTCTTTGATCGTAAACCATTTTTTATATCTAAATAATACTGGCGATAGATAACTGGAATAAGCATCAAGAAAACTGAACCTAAGAAGTATCTAATAATCATTAAATCAGTGGCATCGGCTGAGCCGTAAGTAAAATAGTTAGCTAATGGCGATGGATTTATATACATATATAGTCCTAGCCCAAAACATACGAATATAAGAACCCAGCCAGTAACCGCCATCGAGATTATCCTAGGATCATTCGAAAAGTATCTTTTTGAGTACCTCTCCAAAATCACAGATACTAGAAATATAAAAACAGCCAACCAAAAGTTAATTGATAATGCAGCAACGCCCATTACCGTTAATATGACAAGACCGACGTTCATAGCTACTAGGCGCCCTCGTTCTTTAGGTCGCACGCCAGCTACAATTGCTTTAAGTTGATTTGGTGTCATTACGTTCTCCTGTGTTAGTAGTGCACAGAGAGTATAGTACCTATGGAATACTACGTCAAATGTTTTTTATAAATTTGTCAAAAAAACAGAGGTTAGGGTATGATTAACTAACATGGAGAGGTGCAGGAGTGGTTGAACTGGCCGCTCTCGAAAAGCGGTAAGCCGCAAGGCTTCGAGGGTTCGAATCCCTCCCTCTCCGCCA
>CAZPWF010000029.1:0-9377 GCA_964590725.1 uncultured Candidatus Saccharibacteria bacterium | reverse complement strand
CGTTATTATGTGAAGATGTGCTGCAGGACTTTTTTCAAGATGCTTTTGCATTTGAAGTTATAGAAGATTCTGCTATGTTGAGTGGAGTATCGGGCGTAACATTGAGGAAGATATAGTATAAAATGAGTAAAGTTAAGTACAAAACCTCTGCACAAAATGAGTGGAATGAGCGAACGCATACTATTAAGCCTCATAGATATAAGAAGCCTTTTTTTCACGACTTACTGAAGGACATTATTCCGAATGGTCAGGGGATGTCATGCATTGAGCTTGGTGCAATGCCGGGGAACTATCTGGCATATTTTTATCAAGAATATGGGTATTCAATTACTGGCTTGGACTTCTCGAAACATACACGAATATTCTCAGAAACTATGAAGATCAACGGTGTAAAAGATTACAAATTTGTGACCGCTGACATATTAAGCTTTGAGTCGGCTAAAAAGTATGATTTGGTATGTAGCTTTGGCCTAATCGAACACTTTGATGACGTCGGTAATATTCTTCAAAAGCATACAGACTTAGTAGCTGATGGAGGTATATTGCTCATTACTGTTCCTAATTTTCGATATTTCCAATGGTTGTATCATAAAGTCTTTGATAGGGATAATTTAAACATCCATAACATAGATGCTATGCGACCGAACCACATAGATAAGTATTTAATAGACAGAAACTTTGTGCAGCATATTAAACAGCCTTATGGTAGGGCTCATTTCTGGTATGAAAGCCAGCAGAGTAATCGATTCTTCAATAAAGTCAGGTTGATTGTAACAGGGTTCCTAAATTCTAAATTATCCCATCTATCTAATGGAAAAATGACCGCGCCATACCAAATCTATCTTTATAGGAAGAAAGCATAATGACAGATCGCCATAAGCTTTTACCTTATAAAAATTTTGTTCTCTGGGGCCTAAGAAGCAATATAAATGATACCTTTCGTTATATTCACGAACACTTTTACCGTATGGCGAGCGAGCTAAATCTACCAGTGGTATGGGTGGACGATTTAAAAGAAAATGCTCATGTCATCAAAAAAGACCCGTTGGTATTTTGTTCGAATCGGTCGGCAAAATTTCTTCCAGCTGTAAAAGGTGCGCACTATTGCCTACATAATATGGATGAAATAGGAAGTCTCCATCAAGAGCTGGACGACAAGGGCATAAATAATATCCGTCTCCAAGTGTTTACAAATGCCGCACTAAATCGAACCGAAAAGTGGAATGAGACAACATTCTTTAATCCCCAAACAAAAACCCTATACCAGCCTTGGGGTACAGATTTATTGCCATGGAACTTCTTGTCGCCGACAAAGTATCGTATACCGGTGGTTTTTTGGATAGGTAGCATATGGAATAATGATCTAGATCAGGGCAACCTAAAAGAAATAGAGACGTTGCGTGAAAACTTGAAGAAACAAGCTATCTTTTTTAAACATATTCCAGGTGCTTCAGATAAACTAAACATACGGCTTATGAGATTGTCCCGATTTGCTCCAGCGGTTGCTGGAAAATGGCAAGTAGAAAATAATTATCTGCCGTGCAGGCTGTTTAAAAATGTTTCTTATGGTCAGTTTGCAGTTACAAATGTCCCATATTTTAAAAATATCTTCGGAGACTCAGCAATTATTGAGACGGATATCAGTACATTAATTGAGAAAGCGATGAGCTTAAACATGCGAGAGTATACAGAGAGAATAAGATATCAACAATCGAGGATTATTAATCAAGGCTATATTACAAAGCTAGATAATATAATTCGAGCACTTGATGGTTCAAAATAGACGATGAGGATACTGCATACAGTTGAGTTTTATTACCCCTCTATGGGCGGCGCACAAGAAGCTGTGCGTCATCTTTCCGAGAGAATGGTACAAAAGGGCCATGACGTTACCGTTGCTACGAGTTATTTGGAGGATCGCGAAGATTTTATACATAATGGCGTCAAGATTAAGCAGTTTAAAGCAAGCGGTAATCAAGCTTTAGGCTTAAAAGGTGATGTAGATGCTTACAGGGATTTCTTGCTGGATTCAAAATTTGATATTGTGATGTGTTACGCGGCTCAGGTTTTTACCGCTGATATTTGTTTTGAAATGGCGGATCGCATAAAAGGTAAAAAAGTAAATGTTCCTTGCGGGCTGTCGGGGTTAACTAACCCAGTGTATGATCAATACTTTTCGAAGTTACCCGAGGTACTCAAGAAATATGATAAGCTAATATTTTTCTCAAATAACTATCAAGATATAAAATACGCTAAAAAGAATGGCCTGAAGAATATCGTAGTTATTCCAAACGGAGCAGACGAGCATGAATTCCAGAGCTTGGATGTGCCAGATTCCAATAGAAACATACTATTAAAGAGATTAAAATTATCCTCTAAGAGTAAGCTAATTTTGCATGTCGGTAGCTTTACAGGTCTAAAGGGGCAGCTATATGCAATAGAGCTCTTTAAAAAGGCGGGAATAGATAATAGCACATTAGTATTAGTTGGGAATGTTTTTGATGCCGGGGAGTACCGTAGGGCATTGTTAAAAATGCGTAACTTTAACTTTAATCCAGTAAATCGCCTACATGGACGTAAGATAGTGATTGCCAATAATTTAACTCGCTCTGAGACAGTAAATCTTTATAAGCTGGCTAACCTATTTTTGTTTACCTCCATGATAGAGGCATCGCCGATAGTTTTATTTGAAGCCGCAGCAGCTGGACTGCCTTTTTTAACAACTGAAGTTGGAAATGCGGAAGAAATTTGTGCTTGGACGCAAGGAGGCAAACTTTTGCCGGGGCATCGTGAAGATGGCTATACATATGTAAATATAGCAAAGGGCGCGGACCTTTTGAGAGAAACTTTGGTAGACCAAAGAGCTCTTAAGAGGATGGCAGAAAAAGGCCGCCACGCGTGGGAAAAAAGATTTACATGGGATAAGATTACGGATCAATACATAAAGGTTTATGAGGAGGCGTTAAGAAAATGAAAAAAACTATCAAGTCAGTATTACGTAAAGCAAAGTTAATCCGGTCTGACCAAAAGTTTAAACCAAAACTTTCATATTCACAAACTGGCGAAGACTTAATCGTAAAGTTTATCTTTGATGCCATACAGGTAGATAGGCCAAGCTATTTAGACATTGGAGCACATCATCCTACATATATAAATAATACTGCTATGCTATATGAATCAGGGTGTCGTGGTATTAACGTAGAGCCTGACCCTAATCTATTTACAGCCATTACAAAAGAACGTCCTGAGGACATAAATTTAAACATTGGCGTTGCAACGAAGCCAGGAACTCTTCCTTTTTTCGTTATAGATCCGCCTACGCTTAATACCTTTTCTGAAAGTGAAGCTAACAAATATGCGGCTGAGAATGGGTTTGCTCTTAAAAAGACGTTACAGCTTGATGTAGATACTATTCAAAAAATTGTAGCCAAGTATCATGATGATAAGTTTCCTGATTTTCTGAGTGTTGATGTTGAGGGACTGGACTATGAGCTTATTCAAAGTATTGACTACAAGAAAAATTATCCAAAAGTAATTTGTGTAGAAACGATTACCTATTCCGATAAAGGTAAAGGAATAAAACAGCAAAAGATTATCAACTACCTGCAATCACAAGGATATTTGGTGTTTGCAGATACTTATATTAACACTATTTTTGTAAGAAAAGATTTATGGGTTCGAGACTAGTTTAATGACAGTTGTCAAACTTCAAGGAGGGCTTGGCAACCAGATGTTCCAGTATGCGGCTGCACGCGCATTAGCTGAACGCAATAAAATGAATGTGGTACTGGATTTATCATGGTTTAATCAGGAGTTTGAAATCGCCACAACAACACCAAGACACTATGAGCTGGCATGCTTTCGGTTAGACGCTACGACAGAAAAATATAGATCTACTGCTCTTCAAAAGCTACGATTGCGGCGCGGGAAGAAGTATACAGAGCCACATTTTCACTATGACCCAGCATTTATGGATCTTCCGAAAAATACCGTCTTAAGTGGGTACTTTCAAAGTGAGAAGTATTTTAGCGACATACGAGAAATATTATTGCAGGATTTTTCTTGGATAAAAGAGCCAGCGGGAAAGAACAAAGAGCTCCTGAAGCAGATTCAGGAAGACCCTTCGAGTGTATCGGTACACGTGCGTCGTGGGGATTATGTCTCAAACGAAAATGCTGCAAAATTTCATGGGCTTACAGGTGTGGAGTATTATATGGCTGCAGTTAGTCAGGTTTCACAAAAAGTAAAAAACCCTAAACTGTACGTATTTTCTGACGATCCAAATTGGTGTAAGCAGAACTTAAAGTTTACGCAGCCAACTGTTTATATTTCTCATAACAGCGATGGCTCAGAGGATATGCGCCTTATGAAGGCATGTAAACATAATATTATTGCAAACTCTAGCTTTTCTTGGTGGGGAGCGTGGCTCAATACGAATCCGGATAAAATTGTGATTGGACCCACGCAGTGGTTTTCACATGCAGAAAGTAATACGAAAGACATTATTCCAGAGTCATGGCAAAAACTGTAAAAAAAGCCTCTAAGAGTCAGTCTAAAAAACCACTCGTATCGGTGGTGATGAGTGTCTATAATGGCGAGCAATATTTGCGTGAAGCGATTGACTCTATTCTAAGCCAGACTTTTACAGACTTTGAATTTATCATCATTAATGATGGTTCGACAGATGGTACTCTCAAAATAATTAAAAGTTATAAAGACCCGCGCATAGTTCTTATTAGTCGTGAAAATAGGGGCTTAGTTTCCTCGCTTAATGAAGGCATAGAAAAAGCTCGTGGCAAATATGTAGCTCGGCAGGATGCGGATGATGTTAGTTTGCCAGAGCGCCTAAAAAAACAGCTAGAATATTTACGTACGAATACTAAGTGCGGAGTAGTTGGGTCGCGAATTCGTGAAATTAATGAGACGGGCAAACCATATTATCGTGTGGTGCTCTCAAATGAATTGCCAAACAAATCTCTAGAAATGGCTCTATATTATTGCAACCCGCTTGCTCATGGGACGGTATTAATGCGCACGGACGTGGTGCGAAGTTTGGGCGGATATAGAAAACAGTACTGGCCAGCGGAAGATTATGATCTCTGGGTGCGCGCCGCACGAGTTAATAGAATAGCAGTTATCGACGAAGTACTGTATTTGTATAGATTTAATGAGCAGGGTATATCGCTGAGCAATACAGCAAAACAAAATAGTATAGCCGAACAAATACGGCGCGAGCTGCTCATTTTACCTCTAGTATTGCAGAGTGACGAGGTATATCTGGCGCCTCTACAAAGTATGTCTAGGTTGGTGCGTTATTGGGTTAAGCATTTGTCTTTACATAATCTAGTCAAGCTTCACAAACTCAAAGTCTTTACGCTTAATACGAAAAAGACAATTCTTCTTGTTTCTACAGCAAAAACTATAGGGGGAGGAGAAGTATATGTTCGACAGATTATTGGTTCTCTTTCGTCGAAGTATAATTTTATACTTCTAGCACCTAGGGCGCTACACGTTGAGCTTCGTCGCGGGTTGAAATATCAGCCAGTTAATCTGCCGGACTGGATCGTATCACTTAGCTTTAAGGGGGTATATATACTGAAGTCCCTATGGTTAAGAATGTTAGGAATAGGGAAAGTTCGATTAGTGCATATTCAGCAGCTCGATGACGTCTTGACACGGTTTTTTTATAAGGGCGCGCCTATTGTTTATACTGCCCATTCGAGACTTCAGCTTAAGGGGAAGCAATTATCCCATGTAAGGAAGATTGCTGGACGTGTTAAAGCTACAATTGCCGTAGCCAGAGTACTTGATGCGGATCTTAGGAGTTTGGGCTTTACATCTAATCAGATTAAATACGTGCCAAATGGAATTGAGGGTAAGAAGCTCACCTCACTTGATGTTGAAAGAGGGGCCAGTCGGATAGTTTGGGTGGGACGCATGGAGAAAGGAGATAAGAATCCGGATTTATTACTTGATATAGCAAAAGCGATGCCTCAAGAAAAGTTCTATATGTATGGCGAAGGCACCTACAGTAGTGTGCTTTTACGGAGAATTGATGAAGAGAACATACGTAATGTGGTTATTAAGGGGTTTGTGAAGAATACAAAAGACATATACCAGAATGCAAAGCTATTATGCTTAACCTCAGTCAGTGAGGCTATGCCTCTGGTTGTGCTTGAGGCGTTAGCTGCAGCTGTTCCCATAGTGTCTACCAGGGTTGGAGATGTAGAATACATGTTAAATCAGGGGGGTGGCTTGAGCGTCCCTGAGCCACGAGCAGATTATTTTGCGGAAGCAATTGTGCAAATACTGAATAGTCATCATCGATATGCCGCGTCGGCAAGAAAAAACTATATGGCTAATTATCGGCTTGAGAAAATGATAGCTAGTCTAGATAGTTTCTATGAGGAAATGGTAAGGTGTTAAGAGGTAGTGCCGTTGTGCCTACTATTTTTAATAGCGAGAAATATGGGTTTTTGAAGTGAAAATAGCTATTGATCTAAGGCCTCTGCAAAGTGGCCACCAGCACCGAGGGATTGGCAAGTATATTGCCAATGTTGTACCCGGGCTTTTTAAGGTTGGCAAAAAGCATGAATTTTATTGCTATCATTATGGAGATACGCCACCAAAACTCTCTTATGTTTCACCAAAAGTGCGTTTTGTGAGTCTTGGCAATTATGATCCAGGCTCGTTTAGCTCGAAGGTCTACCGAAAATTATTTATGCACCAGCCTGGGCTTAAGGAGTCGATGAAGGTGGATGTATTTTTTCAGCCTGATATCGGATTTGGGCTCAGTAAGAGTGCTCCTACAGTAGTTACATTGTATGATCTTATACCAATCATTTATCGCGAAAAGTACTTTGTTCCTAGGAAGAAACCAAGTTTTCTGCGACCTTTTTGGAATATGCGTAACGAGCAGGTGTTTCAGCAATTTATGCGCTTGAATGCCAGATTTTCTTTAGTTGACCGGATAGTGAGTATCTCTCAAGCGTCTATAGATGATTTACATAGTGTTTTTCCGAACACAACTCGCGTACCTTATGTGGTAACCCCATTAGCCGCACAAAAGCTTCCTGCATCAGGTAAAAAGAAAATGAACAATAAGCCTTATATGCTATATGTGGGGGGGACTGATTCTCGAAAAAATCTCATAAAATTAGTAGACATGTATGAAGTAGCCCTGCAGCGCGGAGCTAATGTTGATTTGGTCCTCATAGGATATGATTTTGAGCAATCTAAATTTTATGACACGGCTCGCTTGCTAAAACATATAGATAAGTCTCCCGTGAAGAGAAGAATCAAGGTTGTTGGCTATGCAGACGATGCCGATTTGGCTACATACTACTCACAGGCAAAAGCGCTATTATTCGCTTCGGAGTATGAAGGGTTTGGCATGCCGATATTAGAGGCGATGCAAGCAGGATGTCCCGTAGTTTGTTTTAACAATTCATCTATCCCAGAGGTGGCTGGTAATGCAGCAATTATGGTCGACACAGTGGACGCTTTTATTAATGGGATCGTTGAGCTTGCTAAATCCGAAAAGTTACGTAAGGAGCTTATCGGAAAAGGAAAGAAGCAGGTTACAGGTTTTACATGGGAAAATGCTGCTAAGCTTACACTCAAAGCCTTGGAAGAATCCGCCGAAGTGAAAAACTAAGTTGAGCTTAGTTCTTTTACATCGGCATCAACCATCATCTTTACGAGCTCTTCAAAGCTAACTTTTGGTTCCCACTTGAGCTGTTTTTTGGCGTGAGCTGGGTCACCAATAAGTAAGTCAACCTCTGCTGGCCGGAAGTATTTTTCGCTGACTTCAACGTACTTCTCCCAGTCTAGGCCAACATGCTCAAAGGCAATCTGGCAGAATTCTTTTACAGAGTGGGTCTCATTTGTGGCTACCACATAATCGTCCGGCTTGTCGGCTTGTAGCATGAGCCACATGGCCTCGACATAGTCTCCGGCAAAGCCCCAGTCGCGTTTGGCATCCAGATTACCCAGAATAAGTTTTTCTTGTTTGCCGGCCTTAATGGCTGCAACCGCACGCGTAATTTTGCGGGTCACAAAAGTTTCGCCGCGACGTGGACTTTCGTGGTTAAACAAAATTCCGTTACAGGCAAACATGTCGTAGCTTTCGCGGTAATTTTTTGTTATCCAGTACGAGTAAACTTTTGCAGCGCCATATGGTGAGCGTGGATAGAAAGGGGTGGCTTCGGTTTGTGGAACTTCTAGCACTTTGCCAAACATCTCACTGGAGCTTGCTTGGTAGAATTTTGCCTGCGGAGCGGCAGTGCGGATAGCTTCTAGCAAGCGCAATGTGCCGGTTCCGGTTACGTCGGCTGTGTATTCTGGAACGTCGAATGATACTTTTACATGACTTTGGGCAGCAAGGTTATACACTTCGTCTGGCTGAACTTTTGAGATGATGTGTTGCAGTGAGCTAGAATCAGCGAGGTCGCCATAGTGAAGCTGGATTTGATCGAAGATGTGTTCGATGCGTCCGGTAGTGAATGTGCTATTGCGGCGCATAATGCCGTGGACTTCATAACCTTTTTCTAGCAGTAATTCGGCCAAATACGAGCCATCTTGTCCGGTTATTCCTGTAATGAGCGCTTTTTTTGCCATGATGCCTCCTTCGTTATCTGAACTTTAGGTATAATACATAGTATATATGCGTGTAGCTATTTATCACAATTTGCCAGACGGGGGTGCAATCAGGGCGTTGCACGAGCTTGTTAAGCATTCGTATGGCAAAATTGAATATGACCTATATCAACTGGCGCCATTCGATGAAGGTTCGAGATATGACTTTAAGTCCTTAGTAAAGAATAAGTTTAGCTACAACTTCATGTATAGTCCGTCTAAGAAGGAGCTCCTCGCCGAGATCGCCACACGTTTTTCTAGCTTACGCCGGCTGCAGAAAAATATTGCACACGAGATTGACAGCAAAAATTACGATGCTGTTTTTGTGCATCATTGCGCAATTGCGCAAACACCTTTCCTTTTAGAATACTTAAATACAAAGAGCCTGTATTTTATACAAGAGCCTCGGCGGCTGAGTTTTGAAAATGACTTTTATAGAAGTTCCAAGGAAATGATTCCGATGGCTTTACGTGCGCCTTGGATACTTCGTCAGAGAATTCTAAAAGATTTAGACGTAGCAAATGCTAGTAAATGTTCTGCTGCGCTATGTAACTCGAAATACGCCCAGGGGAATATAACTAAGGCATATCATATTAACACCAGAGTGTGCTACCTGGGGATTGATCAAGAAGTATTTAATTACAGTAAAACACCCAAGAAAAAACAGCTTGTAGTTGTCGGTACATTGCATCCTGCCAAAGGGCAAGATTTGGCAATTAGGGCACTTGCAAAGACTGACG
>CAZPWF010000028.1:0-9846 GCA_964590725.1 uncultured Candidatus Saccharibacteria bacterium | reverse complement strand
TATCGACCAGATCTCGGGTTAAGCGCTCGTAAATATAGCTCGTCGCCACTGACTTATATTAGTTTTATTGTTTTTTCATTTATGGTTTTAGTTATCCATACGACGATGAGTATAAAAATGTATTCGATGCGTCGTCATTATGCAATTACCGTGCTTGGATTGGGTGTATTGCTGCTAGTACTTTCAATTATTGTAAGCAATGCCTTAATGTACGGTGTTAAATAAGATGCAGCAAAAAGACTTAGAGATCCCGCTGAATAATGAAAAATCAAAGAGATATCGCTTTTTCGAAATGGTTCCAGGGTTATTGAGTTGGAGTATTTTAATTCTGCCATTTGTTCTGAGTGTTGTTAGCCCACGCCTCACGGCATTATTTATTCTAGCCTTTTTCTCGTTGTGGTTTGTTCGCGCCATTGGCTTAAACGTTCGTGTATTACAGGGCTGGTCAAAGCTTCAAAAATCTCAAAAACTCGACTGGCTACAGCTTGTCGATGAACTTGAAGTTTTAAAGACTGACGGTAAACATCATTTTCCAGATTGGCACGCTGCAAATATTGATCGTATTAAGGCAAATCCAACACCTCTAAAACCAAGCGAGGTAATACACGCTATTATCATCCCGACACACACTGATGGTAGGGCGATTTTAGAGCCAACTATTAAGTACTTGCTAGCATCGACTTACGACATAAAGAAGGTAATTTTTGTGCTCACCTATGAAGAGAGAGCTGGTGAACAGATTGAAAAAGAAGCCAAAGCGCTCATGGCTGAATATAAACATCATTTTCGACATGCTTTCGCAGTCAAGCATCCAAAAGACGTCCCTAACGAAGTAAAAGGCAAGGGGCCAAATGCTACTTTTGGGGGTAAAAAACTGCAGGAATATCTCGAGAAGGAAAAAATAGATCCAAGCAAGGTTATGGTGACTACGCTTGATGCCGATAACAGGCCGCACCATAATTACCTAACTGCTCTTACATACACTGTTGCAGCATCAGTTGATCCGGTCCATGTTTCTTATCAGCCGGTACCGATATTTACAAACAATATTTGGGACGCTCCTGCACCAATGCGTGTAATTGCTACCGGTAACTCATTTTGGATGGTTATTCAGTCACTGCGACCACATATGTTGCGCAACTTTTCATCACATTCACAGAGCATGCAGGCTCTAATCGAAATGGATTTTTGGAGTGTTAGAACGATTGTTGAAGATGGCCATCAGTTCTGGAGAAGCTATTTCCGTTTCGATGGTAATTATGAGGTTTATCCAATTCTCATACCGATTTATCAGGACGCAGTATTAGCTAAGACGTATCTAAAGACTTTTAAAGAGCAATTTACACAGCTTCGTCGCTGGGCTTGGGGCGCATCGGATATTGCCTTTGTTGCCGAAAAAGGATTTTTTACTAAAAATAAAGCTCCCAAACTAGATGTTTTGTTCAAGTTTTTGCGCTTACTGGAGGGCCACATAAGTTGGGCGACCGCTCCGCTTATTTTGGCCTTAGTGGCATTTATTCCACCGTTATTTAATCCTGACGACTATACATCAGTCTATCTACCGATTTTGGCAAGCCGTATTCAAACAGTTGCGATGGCGGGAATAATAGTAACTTTGTTCTTAAGCTTTAAGGCTTTGCCGCCTAAACCGAAGCGCTATAAAAAACACAGGAATATTTTTATGATTCTACAGTGGATACTACTGCCGGTTACCAGTATTTGTTATAGTTCTTTGGCTGCTCTCAATTCGCAAACCCGACTGATTTTTGGTTGGTATCTTGATACCTTTGATGCAACAGTCAAACACGTCAAAACAGACGAGGATGATTAACCGTAATATGCGTTATAGTGAACGGCGCTAACAGCGTCGAACTTCTCCAATACGCTAAGTACTACGCTAGTAACGAATGACTTTGATATTGCTGCTTCAGTATTTTTGTTAATAAGTTGACCGACAATTGTATTTGTAAGGGCTGTTGCATCGTCTATGGCTGTTTTTCTGTGTCGAAGGCTGTCGTACAGGCTAATTAGGAGTTTATCGCGTGAAAACGGCTCAGTTGCGTCTTTATCAGTTAGTACCAGTGAGTTAGACATGTCTATAACTTCTACAGATGTAAATATAGCCTCGCAGCTTTGGCATTTCCTTCGACGCCACACTGTATTTTGCTTTTTTTGTGGGCGCGAGTTCACGACCCGTGTTTGATTATTACAATATATGCAAACCATGACAACATATTGACATTACGCTAAAGATTAATCAAGTGGAAAACTGTATATTTATAGTGGGATAACTCACAATCACCCCCGTTAATAAGCTTATGTTTGCAAGGAGGTTCCTCGCAAACATAAGCGTTCATGTGGAATAGATATGAAAAGCCCCTTGAGTTACCTCAAGGGGCTTCATTCGTCTAGCTTGTTTGAGAAGCTGGTCGAATGCGTCGTATACGACTGATAGAATTCTTAGATGGCTTTATCTCTTCGTAAAAGAGCTTAAAGTCCACTAAGGAACTCTTCTTGTTGGTACTCAAAAATGAGCGCCTCCCGTTTAACCTGCTTATGTTAACATAACAGAATAAAAAAGTCAATACCACTACAGATTAGCATAAACGAAAAAGGCGGGCTTTGACGTTGGATAAAATATATCAACTATTGGCTGATCTTGGCTCCGGTGCTTATTTTGTAGTGTTACAATACTGCAGATGTTTATAGTAAAGAAACAAAGTGGATTGCATAGGTCAGGTTTGCTGAGTACGCGCGCTGGTGACGTGCAGACGCCGACGTTTATGCCCGATGGAACTCGCGGTGCAGTTAAGAGCTTAACACCTGAACAGGTTGAATCTACGGGTGTAGAGGTAGTACTGAGTAATACTTATCATCTGCATTTACAGCCTGGTGAAGAAGTAATTGCAAAGTTAGGTGGAATTCATGAATTCGCACGCCGTAAAGGCCCTATATTAACTGATTCAGGCGGATTCCAGGTTTTTTCATTAGCAAAAATTCGCAAAATTACCGAAGAAGGTGTGACATTCAAAGATCCAAAAACCGGCGACACGGTGTTTCTTTCTCCTGAAATATCAATTCAAATACAGATGAAACTTGGTGCAGATATGATAGTTGCTTTTGATGATGTGACTTCATTGGACGAAAAGGGTAGGGATCGTACTCATGAAGCGTTTGAACGAACACATCGTTGGTTGGAGCGAAGTTTGGCTGAGTTCAAAAAGTTAACAAAAGACATGAAAGAAAATGAACGACCCCTTATATTTGGAGTTGTTCAGGGAGGATTAGATAAAAACTTACGAAGAGAAAGTTTAGAAATTGTTCAATCGCTTCCAGTGGATGGTATAGCAATTGGCGGGCTGTCTGTCGGTGAAACCAAGGCAGAAATGCACGAAATGTTTGAGTATCTTTCTGGTTTATATGATGACTCAGCTAGACCGCGCTTTTTGCTTGGTATTGGTGATCCGATAGATGTCAGGAAGGGCATTGAGTGCGGTGTAGACATGTTTGATTGTGTGCTTCCAACTCGTAATGCACGTCATGGTACGGTTTGGATAACAGGCGACAAAAAGATCCATCTAACAAACGAGCGATTCATAGCAGATAAAGAAGTCATTGAACCTGGCTGTGATTGTTATTCTTGCGATAAGGGCTACAGCAAGGGCTTTCTCCGTCATCAATTTAAAGTTGGCGAGCCACTGGCAGGCACACTGGCTTCTATTCATAATATTCGATACTTGCAAAGAATCTGCGAAGAATACCGTAAATAGGTACAATAAAGCTTATGAAAAGCTGGAAATCACTATCAAAGAAAAAGAAGTTGATAATTTGTTTAGTCAGCACCGCTTTGGTTATTAATGCGCTAACTTTTGGCTATCTGACAGTAACTGGATATTTCTCTGATAATACTAAACTAGTAAGCATGAAATCTTACGGCGGTAAATGCGGTCAATCAGCGTGCCCACCAATGAATATAGTCATATATAAAGACGGCCAAGTAAACATGTATGACGCCCCAGTGAATAAGCAACTTGATCCAGCTTCGCTTCAGGAGTTAAAAGACACAATTATGCGTACTGATTTTGAACGGATGCACAAATTCGCCACACCAGGAAGGTGTGACAATTATGCTGATAGCAGCGATTATATTATTACGATATATACAGGCTTTAGTAAGCAAGAGTTCAATACGTGTGGTCATTATTTGCCAGATAGTAGGCTAAAAAAAGTACTAGATAATCTGAGCCGAAGTGATTACACGAAATCGTATGAAAATTAGATTTATCTTCCCTCGAGCAGCCTAGTTAGTTTGTCTCATTTACGCTGTGGGCTTTGTAATTCGTCTCGATTATCATTGCGGTTACGATGACTTGATACTGTATCTTATTTGTCTATGTAGCTTCTGGTTTCCTCGGTTTCTCTTTTGAGCTGATCTAATAATCTTATTATTTCTTCTACCTTAGGTTTAATTTGCGGATCCATATTACCTCCAATTGTCATTACGCTCTAATACCTTAGCATGAAAAGACCCAAGCAAAATTTGCTCAGGTCTTTTCATGGTGGGCGATAGAGGATTCGAACCTCTCACCTCCTCAACGTCAATGAGGCGCTCTAGCCAAATGAGCTAATCGCCCTATCACTAGTCTTACGTAACAGATAACAGAATAGCAAAAACTACAGAAAAATAAAAACTATATCAAATATGGTGTACAAAATGAAACTGAGGATAATGTAAATATAACAATAATAAAGTACTAGCATTATTGTACTAGCGGGTGTATAGTCATGAGTACGGTGAAGTTTTGCGAGGTGTTTAACCAAACACCTTACCCTGAAACGATTGAATGTATTTGCGAGATCATTCAATCGTTTTTCTTTTGGTAATAAACTTCAAAACAGGGGTGTGGTATACTAAATTTAAGCTAAGAAGTAGATTCACTAACTACCGAGCTTCGTGGGCAGCTGCAACGTACGATAACGTGTGCTTCACAAGTAAAAGTCCGGTGGAACCGCCGAAGGATTGTGCGACATGCACAGCTGAGGCCCGAGACGCATGAAAGACAGTATTGATAATTAATCGTACTTTCAAATCATGCGTTTTTAATTTAAACCAAGGAGTAATAATGAGTGATCAAGATCAATTACATGCAATGCGACACAGTTTAGCTCACATAACCGCAACGGCGGTACAGCACTTGTGGCCAGAAGCAAAGTTTGGTGTCGGTCCGGTCGTTGAAAACGGCTTTTATTACGACATAGACCTTGGCGAGACCAAGATATCCGAAGACGATTTCCCGAAGATCGAAAAAGAAATGAAGCGAATTATTAAACTTGGCCAAAAGTTTGAGCGCTCAACCAAGCCAGTAGACTCTGCTATAAGCTGGGCGAAAGATAGCAACCAGCCATATAAAGAAGAACTGCTAAATGACTTGAAGAGGGCTGGCACAACCGTGGCCAAAGATCTAGATGCTGATGAGTTAGGTACCATTACAGAGGGCGATAGCAAAGTAGAAGAAGTGTCGTTCTATCAGAATGGCGACTTTACTGATCTGTGCAGGGGTCCACATGTCGAAAAAACCAGCAAAGTCGGCCCGTTTAAGCTTATGCGCGTAGCTGGCGCATACTGGAGGGGCAATGAAACGAATCCGCAGATGCAACGCCTCTATGGTGTGGCTTTCGAAACAAGAGAAGAACTAGATAAGCACCTAGAGATGCTCAAAGAAGCAAAACTTCGTGACCACAGAAAACTTGGTAAAGAGCTAGATTTGTTTACTTTTTCTTCAGTTGTTGGGTCGGGGTTGCCGTTGTTTACACCAAGAGGAACGGTTCTGCGCGAAGAGTTAAATATGTTTGCCCAGGAGTTCAGAATTAAAAGAGGCTATCAAAAGGTTTGGATCCCACATATTGCCAAGATTGATACGTATAAGACATCTGGTCACTTCGAAAAATTTCCAGAACTTCTTCGATTTACTTCTTCAGAATCGGGTGACGAACTTGCACTTAAGCCAGTGAATTGCCCTCACCATACCCAGATATATGCTGCAAAACCACGCAGTTACAGGGATCTGCCTATCAAATATTTGGAAACAACAACTGTTTATAGGGACGAGAAAAGCGGAGAAATGGGTGGGCTGAACCGAGTGCGTGCAATCACGCAAGACGATTCGCATGTTTTTTGTCGACCCGATCAGATTGAACAGATTTTTGCAGAGTTATTAGAAGACGCTCAGGTTATGTATGGAATGTTAGAACTAGATTTGTCGCTTCGGCTTTCCTTTAGAGATGACAGTGATTCGTATTTGGGTGACCCAAAGGTGTGGGATCAGGCAGAAAGTGCAATAGAAGGGTTAGCTAAAAAATTCCAACTAGATTATGAGATTGGAATGGGCGAAGCGGCAATTTATGGGCCAAAAATGGACTTTATGGCAACAGATGCACTTGGGCGAAAAACTCAATTGGCCACAGTGCAGCTAGACTATGCTCAACCGGATAGATTTGATCTAGAATATACCGCCGAAGACGGCACAAAACAGCAGCCGGTTATGGTTCACTGTGCGTTACTTGGATCGCTCGAACGTTTCTTAAGTGTATATATAGAACACACTGCCGGTAGATTCCCTGTATGGGTAGCTCCAGAACAAATTAGATTGATTACTGTTAATCAAGAGAAAGAAACAGTGGCGTGCGCCAACAACATTGTTGAAAGGGCTAATGAGCTCGGGTTGCGTATTGAGACAGATAATAGTAATGAATCTGTTGGCAAGAAAATTAGGGCAGCTGAAATGTTGAAAGTTCCATATACAGTGGTAATTGGTGAAAAAGAAATCGAAACAGGAAAGGTAATACCGAGAATTCGCAAAGACATTGTGGTCCAAGAAAAGGATGAGCCAGTAGAGATCGAGGCGTTTCTAAAGACAGTTTCACACGAGGCCAAGGCTCGTACAAATAAAACTTCACTTTATGGATTGAAAGCCAAGAAGTAATGGCCAAAAAAGTTATAGCGGTTGATATCGATGATGTATTGGCTGTAAATGGTAAAAGTTTTGTCGAGTTTAGTAACAAACAGTGGGGTACTAAACTCACCATAGAAGATTTTCAGGAAGATTTTCGAACCATGTGGGGTGTTTCGAACGAGGAGGTTGTTAGACGAATGGAGGAATACGCCGGATTAGGCGTGGTTGCTGATTATCCTCATTTCGAAGATGCTGTACCTGTTTTAAAAAATCTGAGTGAAAAATTTGATTTAGTTATTGTGACTTCGCGTCGAAAAAGTCTTATGGCTCACACAGCTATTTGGATCGCCAAATATTTTGGCGATATATTTAAAGAGGTACATTATTCGGGCATTTTCGACGCGCTAGATCATGGCTCGTATCACGCTACAAAGGCAGATATATGCGCAGAAGTTGGTGCGGACTTTTTGATTGATGACCAACTGAAGCATTGTGTTGCGGTAGCAGAAGCAGGCATAGAAGCTATTTTGTTTGGAGATTATACTTGGAATCGTACACCTAATCTCCCTGATGGGGTTACTAGGGTTTTGAACTGGGAACAGGTAGGTAATTATTTTAATGGTAAAAAATAATCTGGAGTCTGGATTTAAAGAGCGTGTTTATGAATTAGTTGCTCAGATTCCCATGGGAAGAGTGATGACTTATGGTCAGATCGCTGCTATATGTGGCAGCCCTAGGGCAGCCCGAATTGTTGGCGGAATAGCGCACTATGGTGACCCGGATCTACCGTGGCAAAGAGTAGTAAAAAAGGACGGTTCGCTGGCTGAGGGTTTTCCAGGAGGCATACCTGGCCATAAAGCTGCGCTCGAGAACGAAGGGATTGTCTTTATAAATGACAAGTTAGACATGTCTAAATACTTATGGTTGTTGAATAAGTGAAGTGTATAATTGCGAAAAACTATATGGAGGAACTAAACAATGTCTGAACAAGACCCTACTCAAATTGAATTACCACGTCACGAAATGGAAATAGCGATTAAAAAGAACGAACGTTTTATTCATGACAGCATGGCTGTTCTTAGAATGGAAAATACCTTAGGGGTATATCTCTTTCCAGCTGTAATGTCCCAAGCAATCAGTTCTTGGAGTGATAAGAATGGGGTTGAAAGCGTAGTAATGAGTTTGGAATTTAGTGACTATGAGCGTAATCGAAACGAATCTAAGTTGAGAACAATCTACGAAATCTCTCAGCAGCAAGCAATAACTCTAAAACAAATCTATGGCCAATACTTCCCTGAAGCCGAACTGTAGTTTGGTTGTAATAGTTGGTCCGACGGCAAGCGGTAAGACTGCTCTTGCTATTGATATCGCACAGAAATTCGATGGCGAGATAATATGTGCTGATTCTCGAACTGTATATAAACATCTTGATGTTGGTACGGCAAAGCCCAGTGTTAAAGAACAGGCCGAAATCAGGCATCATGTCCTGGATGTTGTTGAGCCAAATCAGCAATTCAGCGCAGCAAAATTTAAACAATTAGCCCAAGCAGCAATAGACGAAGTTTCTTCCAGGGGCAAATTACCTATTATGGTGGGCGGCACTGGTCTATATATTGACTCGGTACTTTTTGATTATCAATTTTTGCCGCCGGCAGATATGGAAGAGCGAGCCAGGCTAGACAAACTATCTGTACAGCAGCTACAAAATGAGATTATAGAAAAACAGTTACCAATGCCAGAGAATAAAAATAACCCACGCCATTTAGCTCGAGTTATTGAAACGAATGGAGCGCCAAAAAACAAAAGCAAGATTCGCTCGAATACACTTGTTATTGGTATTGAAGCACAACATGCAATCATAAAAGAGCGAATCGCAAAAAGGGTTGAGCAAATGATTGAGGATGGTTTTGTCGAAGAAGTAAAAAGCGTTTCAACCAAATATGGCTGGGATGCCCCAGGATTACTTAGTACTGGATACAAGGCGTTCCGAGAATACACTGAAAACAAAATATCACTAGACGAAGCCAAGGCCCAGTTTGTTAGGAACGATTATTTGCTCGCTCGACGTCAAAGAACTTGGTTCAAACGCAACAAAAGTATTCATTGGCTAAATAACAGTGAAGATGCTGTTGCGCTTGTTACAACATTCTTGAACAAAAAACAGTAGTAATGCAGCATCCATCTGTTACAATTAAGACATGATTGAGCAATTGTTTGGGTCAAAGACTCGGGTAAAACTATTAAAGTTGTTCTACAGTAATCCTAACCGTCCATTCTATGTACGTGAAATTACTCGGAAGATTGACGAGCAAATTAACTCGGTTCGTCGTGAGCTAGCAAACTTACTAAGCATTGGTATTATTTCTTCTGATAATAATAACAATAAGCTATATTACGAAGTAGACCAGAATTATGAATATTACGCTCCGCTTGCGGCAATATTTGGTGGTGCTCAGATGACTACAATTGCAACCGAAACTGAAACAACCGATGCAACCTCTGATCTTTTGTCTTTGGGTAATGTGGAATTGGCAATTTTTACTGGTCAGTTTACTCGAGATGAAAAAGCTGGGGTAGATTTTGTGCTCGTTGGTGACGTTAACCCTACTAAGGTTTCTAAATACGTTGCCGAACTGGAGAAACAAGAGGGCAAAGAGCTTCGTTATGCAGTTATGACAATCGATGAGTACAATTATCGAAACCAGATTAATGATAGATTTATTGCGCTTGTTTTGGGTTCAAAGATGCAGATCTTGCTGGACAAACATTATTTGTTAACACCAAAACCAAAGCCAGAACCCAAAAAAGATTCCAAAAAGAAAACAGAGAAGGAGTAAAGTATGGAATTACAGTTTTATGGTGCTAATTGTGTGCGAATAGTAACAAAAAAGGC
>CAZPWF010000027.1:0-10514 GCA_964590725.1 uncultured Candidatus Saccharibacteria bacterium | reverse complement strand
TAGACTGCCAGGTTTTGAGGGTAAGAATTCTGTTTCTATAGAGGGTGTTAGTTTGAGAAAGAGTCGGTTTTGGCCAATAGTTTCAATCATATTCTTTATAGCAATTATACTTGCTTATTTGTCACCAATTATCATAAGTAGTTTTCGTTAACAAATAATTCTAAAGTTTTAATATAAGTTTTTCACTTTCCTATAGTAGACGGTGTAGGCCTGCTACAATTATAAAATGAGAGAGATCGAAATAAAGGCACGCGTAAAAGATGTTTTTGATTTGGAAAAACGGTTAATTGAAAAGGGTGTTGAGTTAGGCGGCCAACTTAAGCAGCATGATGTTGTGTTTGGTGAACCAGGTAAGTTAGACAATGAATTTGGTGCGAACTGGTTGCGTATAAGAACTGAAAATGATCGCAAGGTATACTTTACATTAAAGAGATCAGTCGTCGGCCACCTAGACAGCATTGAGCACGAAACGGTAGTTGATAGCGCGATTGAATTGGAAGAGATTATAAAGTTGATCGGTTACGAGCTTTACTCGGATCTAACAAAAATAAGAAGGAAAGCAAAATTTGGTGATATAGAAGTTTGTGTTGATAGCGTACCGGGCTTAGGTGACTTTATTGAAGCTGAGAAACTCGTAGATAATGATAGTGATCATGATAAAGTTGTCGCAGAACTTTGGGATTTGTTTGAATCAATAGGCGTAATAAGAACTGACGAAGTTCATGAGGGATATGATGTACTTGAGCGAAAAAAGCGCGGTTTATAGGTAAGAGAATAGCTTTGTTGATTGATTTTCTAGATCTTCAAGTAATTCAGTAGTTAAGAACTTTGGCAGTACATGATTGCTGGCTGCATCAATAAAATCTAATTCTTCAATTTCTTCTTCACCGTGACTCGTACTAGCCAGGTCGACGTTCATATAATCTGTCGGATTAAGTATGTTAAAGAAAAATTCAAGCTGCTCGTTACCAGTATCTTTTTCTTTAAACTGCTGTACATATAAAAGATTGCCGATTACTGGTCTAATTCCTGTTTCTTCTATCATTTCACGCACCAGTCCTTCAGTTAGCGACTCGCCGTAATCAAGTCCTCCGCCAGGTGTACACCAATAAAATTCACGATGTTCACGGTTGTATGGCTTTAGCCTGACGCACAAAAGTTTGCCATTATGCACAATAATCCCACGAACAGTAACTCTTCTTACCATTTATTAATAATAACATCCAAACGTATTATCAGAATACCAAGCCCTGCGGTTTACTATATAATAGTTAATCCTATGGATCAGACTTTGGCGTTAGAAATATTGTTGAGCGGAGAGAATGTACTTTTAACCGGGCCGGCGGGTTCAGGAAAAACATTCGTACTTAATGAATATATTCGTCACGCCAAGAAGGAAGGCAAGCATGTATCTGTTACGGCGACCACTGGTTTGGCCGCCACTCACCTTGGCGGTAATACTATTCATTCCTGGAGTGGTATAGGAATTCAAGATTATATTCCGCCTGAATTTCATGAAAACTTGCTAAAAGGTAGGCGCGATACAATAGAAAAAACTGATGTATTGATCATCGATGAGATATCTATGTTGCATGATTTTAGGTTGGATATGGTTGATCAAATTGCCAGAAAAGTTCGTAAATCCGATAAGCCATTCGGTGGCATACAGATAATTATGTGTGGTGATTTTTTTCAATTACCACCAGTTTCTAGAGGTGATCAACCGAAAGGAGCGTTTGTAGTTAATTCTATTGCATGGGAGGAAATGGATCCTGTGGTCTGTTATTTGAACGAACAGCACCGCCAGAATGACGAACAATACCTGGAAATATTAACTGCCTTACGAGAAAACGATGTTAGGCGCCGTCATGTAGAGTCGTTACTTACAAGAAGTGATATTATAAATGACATTACAGAGGTTACGGAACTTCATACAACAAATGTCGATGTTGATGAAATAAATAATAAAAAACTTGAAGAGCTTGATTCAGAAGAGCATAGTTATCAAATGATTACTTCTGGTAAGGTCAATTACGTTGACTCATTAAAACGTTCATGTCTAGCCAATGAAACTTTAGTACTTAAACGGGGTGCACTTGTTATGTGCATAAAAAATAACCCAGAAAAAAAATATGTAAACGGTAGTTTGGGTCGCGTGATAGGCTTTGAGGAAATGACTGAATACCCCAAAATTGAGCTAAACAACGGTCGTAAATTGACAATCGTACCAGAAACATGGGAACAGAGAGATGGCGACAAAAAGCGGGCAAGCTTAGTGCAGATTCCGCTGCGTTTAGCGTGGGCTATAACAGTTCATAAGAGTCAGGGAATGACACTCGATGCCGCACGAGTGGATCTGAGAAAAGCTTTTGTGGAAGGTATGGGATATGTGGCGCTGTCTCGAGTTCGTAGTCTAGATACATTAAGTCTGGCTGGAATAAATAACATGGCTCTAAGGGTTAGCCCTGAGGCTTTAGATATTGATCATAAGTTAAGAACTAAATCTGCAAAAGATGCCAAACGTTTTGAACATTTACGCACTAATGCCGAAAAAAGAAAACTTGAAAAACCGGCTCCCAAGTCTAAGAGTGCTTGGTCTGACAAGTTAGCAAAAATGAGGATTGAATACCCAAACGCATATAAACCGTGGAGTGAGGCTGACGACATAAAACTTGTCAAATTGTTTTCGGGCGGTAAACAGATTGAGGTCGATGAACTTACAAAGACTTTTGGTCGTCACTCTAGATCTATTCGTTTGCGTATAGAAAAACATTTTGGCGAAGATGCAGTTGCTGAAAAGCTGATATGATTAAAGCAGTAATATAAGGGGAAGTTATGGGCAAAAGCTTTACGGTTGAAGAGGCGAGGGTGGTCGGCGATAAAATAGGTGTTGATTGGAAAAAAATAAATATAAATGAGTTTAAACGTGGCTTAGAAGTTGAATTTGAACACGGAAGTCAGTGGGGCGACGAAACTAACATTACTAACGATGACCCTGAAATTACCGGTAAAATAGCCTGGGCCCATCTAAAAGAGATTCCGGATTATTACACTAGACTAGATAAAATGGAAGCCGAAGCAGAGGGTAGATAGTGTTAGATTGTTCCTTATGAACACTGAGTCTAGTGGTATCGAAGCCATTTTAAATGCAATAAATAATGCACCTCGCTCTGGTTCAAATGCTCCTTTAGTGGTTGCGCTTGACGGACATAGCGGAGTGGGCAAGAGCACAATAGCTAGACGGATTAGCGATAGTTTAAATGCAGTTGTTGTAGAGTGCGATGGTTTTTATTTGGGGGAAACTACAGAAAAATGGACTAAAATGTCGGTCAAAGAAAAAGTAGATAATTGCATAGATTGGCGGCGACTGCGTAGCGAAGTCTTGGAGCCGCTAATTAGTGGCAAGGTCGCCGAGTGGAGAGTATTTAATCAAGAAAAACAAGAAGGCTTGTCAGATAATATAATAAAAGCCTTACCGAATAACATAATAATTTTAGATGGAATATATTCTGCACGCCCAGAGTTGTCTGATTTGGTCGACCTTTCGGTCTTGATAGACGTTTCTGATGATTCCGCTAGGCGCAATAGATTAATTACCAGAGAGGGTAAAGATCGGATTAGTGCTTGGCAGGAAATTTGGGACGAAGCCGAAGATTATTACTTTACAGATATTATGCCCAAAGCTAAATTCGACATAATATTACAGTCATAAACTAGATGAGTAGTATATATTTAAAACAAAAAAAGATTGCCATTTCCGGAACAAGTTGTAGCGGTAAAACAACACTTGTTACCGCTTTAGAAGATATGTACAGTACTAATTCGCATGTTGTATTCGTCGAAGAAGTTGCTAGGCAGTACTTTTTGAATAACCCAATGTCAGAAGAGGAGCGTTTTAATCCAAGTACTCAGGAAAGAATACTCGATCAGATCGTAGTTGCCGAAAAGCAAGCCAGTAATTCTCTGTTTGACCTGGTTATTTGCGATAATTCAATTGTAGCTACGGCAGCGTTCACGGCTGCAATTCACGGTCAAGAATTAGCCGAAAGAATGTTACAGAATAATAGAGAATGGATCGAAACGTATAATTTTATGTATGTGCTAGACCCTAGCGACGTTAAATTTCAGAATGATGACATTAGGAAGGAAAGTGTGAGTTTTCGTAATGAAGTTTATAGTCAGTTTTTACGGCTACTACATGACTTTAAAATAAAGCACAAAATTATAAGTGGTTCAGTCGAACAGAGGCTAAAAATTATATACAATGATATTGAAAATCATAACTAGATTAAATCGCTAAAGCTTGCAGTCATTTTACTATCAGAATAGACTGATAGTAAATAAGGAGAGTAGTGTGATCGATCAAATGTTTCCGCCTTTTAGTCCAGAAAATACTGACTTAATGATTGAGGCGGCAGACTCGCCACAAGGTCAGGTACTAGATCATCAGATTCGTTACGAAAAATACCTAAGTTTACCAGATGGTGTAGACCATCGCTTTATGGCAGAGCCCGAATACAGCCTTACTTCGATTATGTGGCAAGACTTGCTCGGTGCAGATGTGAATAATTTGCAGCATAATCCCTACACCGCATTAATCGGAAAATGGATTTGCATTCAGGAAAATGTTGATGCCGATACAATGATTAGGGTCGAACGAATGGGGCTTGTGCATGATTTGGCAGAAGCGGTGTTTAATCCTAATACCGATAGAGGAGATGTGAGTTATGATGAAGCACAAAAATTTGACTCGAACGTTGTTGAGCAAGAGCATCAAGAGATAGGTGAGATTCTATCGCAAGGTTGTTTTTCAACAATAAGTCCCGACGCAATAGATCAGGTAGTAGTTGATTTAAATGATTCAAAACAGGGAGCCCCTAATACGATCCCTGGGCAGATATTTGCTATTGCAGAAAAATTGGGCTATGTAATGACCGCTCTCAATTCATTTGAACTGGTTTAGTCGGGTAAAAAAATAGTTACTGAATTAGGAGCAGACCAGCTATCCAGACTTCGCTGGCTAACTGAGAATGTAATTGCAAATCATGTTGCAGATTTAGTTGATCTCGCTCAATCGCATGTGAGTGTTGAAGAATTTCTCAGACTTAGAAATGATGATATATTTGATGTAATATTTTGTTTAAATGATGAAAAAATACGTGGGGAAATCGATAATTTATACAAGGAATCTCCTGGCGCCGATATAGAAGAAAGAAATCGTAAATGGTCACGTTTTATAGATGCTTGGATTGACTATGATTTTTATAGATGCTTGGATTGACATGATATGGCAGTCCAATAAGAATGTTGTTATAAATTAAAAAAAGCGTACAATCCGTTTATGACTACAACAAAAAAACCAATCAAAAAAACCAAAACACAATCAACAATATCAAATCAGAGTTTAGTATATTATCTTCTTCGTGTAATTCAGCGTTTTGCTATTTTAAGTTTAGGCTTAATTACGGTAGCGTATTGGGCTATGATGATTTCTATTACAGTTAGTTCTGTGTATAAATCGGTTGGTTCAAATGAGCAATTTACAGCACAGCTAAACAGTGTTATTACTCAGTCAGATGCTAACTTAACTAGAGACGTAAAGTTAGTTGTGTTTGTTGCCGCTGCTATCAGCCTGTTATTGTTCTTGGTTCCGAGAGTTGTAAAATACGACAAAAAACTTATAGTGGATTCGTTTGTATTTATTATTTTCTGTTTGCTCGCTGTGATATGGTGTTCGCCATTGATTTCTAGTTTTATCGCAGCCATCGGATAATTATTTACTTTGTATAACTACAAGTAAATGTATTTGCTAGTGCTTGCATGATAAGCAAACTATATGTACATTGCAGACATGACTGATAGATTGCGAAGTTATGATGTCGCCACAGACGGCAGTGATGTTTCTGAATTATTGTGCGGCGCTCTTTTAGAGCCAAAGGCAGATTCTCTTATTGGAGGTGAATCATTTAGGGACATTCAATGCGATCGCGTTGAGGAAACTCGTAAGGCGTTTTTATACGACGAAACGGCTGTTATTACTGAATTTGCGGCGAGAAAAATGGGATTTTCTGATGATGGCGAGCCAGAGATTTCATATAATCTTACAGTAACTTTGTTGCGACCAAGGAGAGATAATGAGCTGTGGCCAGAGTCTGAGCTCAAACAAAATGAAGATTTTGATGAACTAGAAGAATCTAGTGCTGGGCTGATAATGGACGAAGAAAGTGATGAAGACGAAGGTCTAAACAATCTATTCTACGTGCAAGAAGTGTGGGATTACTATCTAGATAACATATCTTTTTTGCCTCGCAAAGACCTACGTTATGAGTATTATAATGGCAGCGCTAAGCTCCTTGGATTATTAAGTGCAACCACTCCACTAGTTGGCGAAGAAATGCTTGATGAAGACATGGATACGGAAATAGATTTACAAATCAAAGAAAGTATTTTTACAAAAGCGTTTACTGAGGATGATATTGAGTTGCTTGTTGCAGTATGTGACAATGATTTTCTTAAAATTAAAATGATACTTACACAGGCTGGTTGTTTTGATGAAGGTTTTTTAATGGCAGATAAAGAAGATTAAAATTATGATTAGTAAAGCGGGGCGTAGATATGACTGAGCCGCCAGAATATTTTCATGAGCCGGTTGATATTGAGATAGTAGAGCGGGCTGGCGAAAATCTCTCAACAGTTGTGAGATGTGTTGGATTTGAGGCATATGATGTATACGATGAATTACTGGCTGAAATCACTGGATTGGCGCGTAGAATTTTTGAAGATAAAGTGTGTGGCGTTGAATCCACTACATGTGTTGGATATTCATCAAAGGGTGAAATATGTGGCGACATAGTGCGGGGCGATATGGTCTCATTTGTTGGTTTATTTGAACGTGCCGAGATGTTGCTAGCCCCAGTAGAGGATGAAAGGGATAATGGTGAGTTATTCCAGGTGCCTGGTCTTGTATTCGAACCATTTGATTCACAAGACCTACCGGAAGCTATTTATGAACTGTTCCCGGGTGGTGCAAGTTTATATGATCGAGTCGGGGTACCGCTAGTTGGCTCACTATCTAGGTATGTTTCAATAAATTTACCATATTTAAAAGATTAAGAAATTTGATAAATATTGGTCTGCGGCTAAAATCTGCAAAGCTGATACAATAATTGTTGATAAGGGGGATATTGTTTTGAATGAGGCATGGATGAATCAGTATTGGTGGTTGTTATTAATTTCTGTATTTTGGGAACTTTTCTGGAAGGGCTGGGCATTATGGAAAGCTGCCCGTAACGGTGACAAAGCATGGTTTGTGACGCTGTTAGTTATTAATGCTCTGGGGCTTTTGTCTATTGCGTACATCTTTGTGTTTAGTAAACGATCTACCCATATTGAGCAAGAAAAGTAATTGTGAGACTAATACATAAAGCTCCAAAACGACTACTGCCAAATTATGCGTTTATTGACAGCCAAAATTTGAATCTTGGTGTTCAGAAAGCGGGCTGGAAACTAGACTGGCGGAAGTTTCGGGAGTACCTCGCTAAAGATCACAATGTACAGACTGCTTATTTATTTATTGGCTACTTGCAAGAAAATGAGGCAATGTACGAGCAGCTGCATGACGCGGGATATCTTATTGTATTAAAGCCAACCATAGAAATGACTATCGCTAAGACAGAAGAAAACAAAAACGATAAACCGATCATAAAAGGCAACATTGATGCTGAGTTGGTGCTTTATGCTATGAAGGAAATGCCCAACTATAAGAAAGCGATTATTGTTTCTGGTGATGGTGATTTTTATTGCTTAGCAGAGTATTTGGCAGACAAAAAGAGATTATTACATGTTATGACCCCCAATTGGCAGTACTCTTCATTGTTAAAACCATACGAAGACTACATGATTAGAATCGATAAACTACGCGGTCAATTGGAGCACAAAAGTTACCGTAGAAAAGTAAAAAACTAACAAATCAAAATGAGCGTGGTAAGCGTGAGGGTTAAACCGGGTAGTAAAAAGGGGCCTTTGGTACAACCTGCTCTTGACGGTTCTTTATTGATATTTGTTCGCGAGCCAGCCTTCGAGGGCAAAGCTAATAGTGCTGTTGCTCACGCTTTAGCGGGTTATTTTGACGTACCTTATACGAATGTACAGATGATATCTGGTCGCACCTCACGCATTAAGCGTTTTGAAATAAAAGGTATTTAAATGCAGTAAATATCTTTTCGGTGACGCTTTTATTTAATGCGAGATGGTATCATATGTGTATGAATGATCAAGATAATATTCCAGCTAGCTTTACTGATCAGATAAGACCGCGCCGCATCGCTCTGGTTGTCGTGTTAGTGCTTGGCATAGGAACTGTGTTCTATCATTACGTGGAAGCCCTAAAATGGCTGGACAGTATTTACTTTTGTGTCGTTACTCTTGCGACAGTAGGCTATGGCGACATTACCCCAAAGACAGATGCCGGAAAGGTATTTACTATTTTCTATATACTTTTCGGCGTGGCTATAATTGCTGCATCTTTGAGCTATCTACTTAGGAATGCGGTTATTAAGCATAAAAGTAAAAAATAAACTCTTTCATGAACGAAAATAATGACACAAAAATATTTCCAAAGAACTTTTTTTGGGGCGCCAGTACGGCTGCTCATCAAGTAGAAGGCGGCATGCATAATCAGTGGTCAGAGTGGGAATTAGTTAATTCTAAGCAGCTTGCTCAGACGGCTCATCAACGCCTGTCTTGGTTACCTGAGTGGGCTGCTGTTAAACCTAAGGCCGAGATTCCAGAAAACTATGTCTCCGGCAAGGGGGTAGATCATTATAGACGCTACGAAGAAGACTTTGACATCTTAAAATCACTCAATATGAATGCCTTCCGGTTTGGTATTGAATGGTCTCGGATCGAACCTGAGCAGGGTGTCTGGGATGAAAAAGAGATAATGCATTATAAAAAATATATTGCTGCACTTCGTTCACGTAATATCGAACCCTTTCTAAATATTTGGCACTGGACTATGCCGATATGGTTTACAGAGCTCGGAGGATTCACCAAAAAGTCCAATCTCAAATACTTTGAATCTTTTGTAAAAAAAGTGGCCGAAGAGTTTACCGAAGATATAACATATGTGATTACGCTTAATGAACCAAACGTATATGCTAGCTTCAGTTATGGAACCGGGGAATGGCCGCCTCAAGAAAAAAGTTGGCTCAAGATGGCAGGAGTTTATGTTAATCTCGTAAGGGCCCACAAACGATCCTATAAAATTCTAAAAAGTCATAAAAAATCATTGCAGATCGGTGTAGCAGCGCAACTTGCCAATATTCAAGCAAAACGACCACATAGCTATGTCGACAGCATATCTACTAAATGGATGCGTTATTTTTGGAATTGGTGGTTTTTAAACAGGATTCGTAATCAACAAGATTTTGTGGGCTTTAATTATTATTTTACAGATTATTATACCAAGTTAGCTCGTCGCGAAAATCCCAAAGTGCCAGTAAGTGACTTAGGCTGGTATATGGAACCAGAAGGATTATATCCGTTATTAGTTCGATTGTGGTATCGATTTAAGAAACCTATATTTGTAACAGAAAACGGATTAGCCGATGCGGGTGATGAATATAGAAGGTGGTGGATTGAGGAGACGATTGTAGCGATGGAGCGTGCGATTAGTGAGGGAGTTGACCTGAAAGGTTATTTGCATTGGAGCTTACTTGATAATTTTGAATGGAAATATGGCTGGTGGCCAAAGTTCGGACTCGTAGAAGTCGACAGGGAACATAATATGAAACGAACTCCTCGACCCAGCGCTCGCTGGTTCGCAGACAAGATCAGCGAACTCTAAATACCAATAAAGTATATTGACAATTACGCTAATGTTTAGTATAATGTTAACATGCCAATAAAAACACCTAACAACTATTTTGCAGAAAATTCTATGGGCGGAGTAACGGCTAACTCGTCTCCAGAAACAACTGTTAAAGGTCTTGTTCGTGCTGCAAAAAAAAGAGAAGAAGTAGCTGATTATTTTGACGGTACTGCTAATAAAAATAGACAAACTCCAATAAGAACTAGGGTTCGACGTGCAGCCGGTGGTTTGCTTTTAGCTGCTACGGTTGCAGCAGGCGCACATACAGCAGCAGAAATAATTAAAACTCCATTAACTAAGCCAACTTCTTCTTTAGAAAACGATAACTCATCTACGACACCTACCAGTATTCATATAGTCAGGCCGGGCGAGACTCCTTGGGGGATTGCTGTAGATGCACAAAATGATGGCTTTATTTCTAAAGATGATGATATTCGTCCGACAGTCGATGATATTAGCAGACAAGCTAATAATACAAATGTTGGTCTTAAAGTTGGTGATAGAGTAGTTGTAACTAAAACTCCGGAATAAATACTAGTAGTGTCTATATAGTAGTATGCGACGCTATATATGACGTAGGCGATAGAAATATGGATAAACTGTGGATAACTCGCTGCGAAAGTAGGGAGTTTCTTATATAAAG
>CAZPWF010000026.1:0-10766 GCA_964590725.1 uncultured Candidatus Saccharibacteria bacterium | reverse complement strand
GCAGGCGTCGCGTTTGTTGTTTGAGTGTTGGCCGTCTTACCAACCCTGTTTAGTACAAACACTACCATAGTTTGAGCTAAAGCAACCACGACAAGACCAATCAGTGCATAAAGTATAGTATTCTTAGCACTTTGAATACTGTTTGAGTCTCCATTTGATGTCACATATTTAAAGCCGCCTATCATTATCATGATTACAGCAGTAACACCTATAAGAATACTCAAAATATTAATCCCTTGTTTTATGATCGATCCTATTGAAGAATTTGCATCTTCTGTACAATTACCACCCGTTAGCTCAACACCCTTACATACTGCCTCCTTGCTGGCTGTAGCACCTCCCGAAGGAGTGCCTGCTGGTGCAGCAGGAGCACCCGGAACTTGCGCCAAGGCTGACGAATTCATAATTACGAACATTGCGAAAGTTAGTGTCGCAGCTATGAGGCCGAATATTAATCTTATATTTTTCATTTATATATTTCCTTTATAACTTATTAAGTACAAAACTTATTATACCTTGTGCCGTTGCAGCGACTGCTAATCCAATCAAAGCAAACAATATTGTGTCTTTAGCAGACTTTATTTTTTGAGGATCTCCAGATGACATAACGTAAGTGTATCCACCTAAAATAATCATTATTGTAGACATAATAACAGCCGCAATCTGCACTAATCTAATTATTTTTGTAATAATTCCATTGCTGCCGGCAACCGGGTTATCCGAGCCCTTCTCGCATCCTGGAGACGCTACAGCTCCTGGAGAAGCTGTGCAAGCCGCTCCTAGGGGGTTATTGGCAATAGCATCATTTGTAGTGGGCGGAGCGGGGACTGCAGTTTGTGCTCTAGCAATGTTGCTAGTAAAAACTAAAAACATCCCTACGATTGCAAGAATAATTACAAAATAATTGATTAGTCTAAGCGTTTTTGTCATACACTCCCCAATACAAAATTAACTATCGATCCAGCTAATATTGCAACAATAAGTCCGATAACCGCATACAAAATAGTATCTTTAGCTTTTTTAATAGCGCCTGGATCACCCATTGACATAGTGTACTTAAACCCACCCACAGCAATCATCAACACACTTATCGCACCCATAATGCCAAGAAAAATATTCATAACACCCGTAAATTTACTGGCAGAAAACTCAACTTTTGGAATATTAACATCTCCCTTAGGAACTGCTTGCCCTATGAGTACTAAAACCTGATTTATTCTATCTATCAAGATAAACTCCTTCCTATAAAGTTAACCAAAACAGTGGCAAGCATAGCAATCACTAAGCCTATAAGAGCGTTTAATATCGTGTCCTTGGCGCTTCTGACTCTGTCGGGCTCTCCCTGGCTAATTAGGTATTGAAAACCGCCGTAAGTAACAAAGATTATGGTCACAAAAACTACTAATCGTAGCAATATTTCAATTATTGCCAGACCTATACCAGCTAGTACATTCAGTTTAGTTGGATCAAAACTCTGACCAGCAAGCGGCAAACACACCTTGGTTGCTGGATCTTTATAAGAGGGCAAATACTTATACCAGGTCGGTATTCCAAATATTTCTTGCTTAACCTCACCAGGCTTACACTCTTCCCAAACATATTTTGTTTGATCTAGCGGTTTTGCTGGAGTTGAAGTTGTAGCTGGAGTTTTTGAAGGAGTGGCGGGTGGAGTCGACTGGGCACTTACAACACCCATAGGTATACCTATTAAAACAATAAATACAAATAAGGCCTCCACTAAACCGTGTTTTAGTATTTTGCTGAACAATTTATTTGTGTTCATTACTTCAGTACACCTCCCGGAATTAGCCACTGCAAGAAAGCAAACAGGAATATATACATAACAAACGCCAGTATAGCATTGGTAATTCTATTTTTCGCTTCGGCGGTCTTCTGTGGGCTGCCTCCGGCACTAGAGTACTGAATACCACCGATTATTATCATAATAACGACGATAACAGCAACTAAAACACTTACAAAATTAACTACAGCCTTCACTATGACGACAAGCGGATTATCTGTTATACAGCTTTCTCCCGTACAATCTTGAACTTTTTTCCTCGTTTCGTTTTTTAAGGCCTCACTTGATTTGGATGCATTAGCAGCGTTTGTCTTCTCGTTTTCTCGTTGTTGAACTTCTTTTGACACCTGGTTGAACGTTTCCAGTGTTGCGCAAGCAGGCCGCCTGTAGTCAGTGCCCTTTGTAAAAATATAGCACGCGCCGTTTTGAAAGGTAGTAAAGCTTGCGTCACTAGCTTTGATAATTGCAGCCTTATCCGGCGAGCATTCAGTTGTAGTTATCTGCTCTGGCTTATAGCTCAGAGAATCGTACGGAGCAATAGTGGGAGCGTCCAACATGTAACATTTTGATGGTTTAGATTCAGTCTGCTGTGTTGCGCCAGCCAATACGGAACACTCCCAGCCATCCAAAGGATCACCTGCAGGCAAATCCTGAGTACTCCCGAGTTCTCGTACACCCATCGCCTCTTGTATATAGCAATGATCATCCTGGATACCATGCCCATATAAGGTCTGCACAAAATCAGCTAGATTTTTACAATCAACAACTCTCATTGTTTCTTTAGAAAATCCTCCTCCAAAACAAACTCCGGCAGCCGCAGATACGGGAGCGGGAGTAGCCATCAAACCCAAAAAACTAAATCCGGACAAAATTGAAACTATACTAATAAGTATCGCTAGCTTCTTACGCATTACTTACACCGCTCAATGACAAGTTTACGAAAAGTAACTGCGAATCAAGAATCGTGTACTCTAGTTCCATCTTCACTATTTGGTTTGTTAGCTTAGAAGGGCAATCGGCTTCAATAATTTGAACCCCTTCATTAATTTTTTTAAATGTGCAACTTTCGAGCTTGTAGTTTCGCCTTAGAGGTTCTGCCACTAAACCAGTAAAATTGTCGGTAATCTTTTGTTTGTAGGCAGGGGTCAATAAACCCTGGGCTTCTTGGTAATTACTAGAATCTATATACTTAAAAAACTGCTGAGCTGCACTTCTTCCTTGTGTTCCTGTAGCATCATCTTGGATCGTAGCTTGCTTAACAGATTTATTTGTCGTAGCCGCAAATATAGCTATGCCAGCCATCATAATCACAAACAAACCACCTAGAAATATGAGCTTGAATTTAAAGCTGTTGTCTTTATTTGGCTGTTGAAATGACTGATTTTGCTGATTAGTAATAAAACTGTAGTCAGGTTGGATTTGAGGTTGTTCGTTTGGATTCATAGTTTTAGTATTATTATCTATATCTGATTCTATTATATTATTGTACTTTAGTATAAGATAAAAGCATAAGATCTATTTTATGATGTCGAAAATACACACCGGTATTCAAGAATGGCCAGCTAGAGTTATTGCCTTTGGCATGATTTTTTTACTTTTAAATTCTATGTTGATTTCGATACTTTCACCTATGATTGTTAGCGCCCAGGATGCAGCACCCCCTTTAAACTCACCAACAGCTGAAGCTACCATATACGAAAGTATGCGCTTTCTTATGTCGTGTGGCGAAAGAAATGGTTGGCACTCTGGCGGCAGAAGCAGCATAAGTACAGAACTTCTAAACGAGGGGCAAATATATGACACTGGAAAGGGTTTCAGTGGACCTAAAGATGTCGCGATTGGATATCTTGCAGAAAGAGATAAACAAAATGGTAGAGGTGGATGTACCCTAAATCAAAACGGGGTATTTACTCAGCCAGCCCCAGATGTTGTGAATGTATTTCAGACAATCGGTAAAAGCGGCAAAGATTTTGCTCTGGATTCGCAACTCTATTTTAATGACAATGATGCTGGCGGCGGATACGATGTGTATAACGAAAGTGACGAGGAAAGATCAACCAAGATTTTAAATTATTTTAAGAAGCAATACCCCGGATTTAAACTTGATGGAGATATGAGTGAAGGAGCCAAATATTTTAACTGGAAGGCCACATTCATAAAGGAATGTGCAGATGGAGAGCCAAGAAAAGGGGGAACCAAAAAAGTTCAGATAGTTAAAGAAGATGGCTCCAAAACAGAATTGGAATACAACCTAAAACAAGGTTCCGGTGATCGCAAAGCTGTTGGATTTGGTATGGGGAATGATAATAACGAACAAACTTACACCTGCGATGAAATCATTACAGGCATGAATAATACTGCGGGAGAGGGTGAAAAAGTACAAAAAGCTTTCGTCGCAAAAGGCGGCACCGAAACCCCAGCCTCTACAGAAGGCACAAAATCAAACTGTGAATCGCAAGCTAAAATTAGTACTGCTTGGATATTATGCGCCTTTTTGGACACCGTAGACGCAATACTTGTAGGCGGGCAAAATTCACCTGGTCTTATAGATATTACCGAGAGTTTACTGAATGTAGACGAAGCACAGTATAATAATAACCAGCTCAAAGCTGTTTGGTCATATTTCAGAAGTATCGCAACTTTTCTACTTATACTTGTGGCACTAGTAATGATAATAGGCCAGGCGGTCAGTAAAGAATAACTATGTTTGATTCCTATACTGTCAAAAAAATGCTCCCAAGACTACTAATCGCGGTAGTACTTATTCAGTTATCCTGGTTTCTTTTTACCGGCATGATCCAACTTACAAATGCTATAGCCTATGGTATTGAGGGATTAATCTACGCTCCTTTTAAAGCCAGTGGCGCCAGTTTGTCATTGGGAAGCGTTTTTTTACTTATAACTGGTGATGGAAATTCTGCCGCTAATGGCGCAGTAATTGGCACTGGTTTTGCCGCTCTGGCCGGTGGAGCGGGCGCGGTGGCTCTTGGTGTAGCTAATGCTGGTGTTTTGTTTGCAATGGCCGGGACAATCTTGCTAAGTCTTTTGATCGGATTTTTTGTTTTAGTACTCAGGCAGGTTGTATTACTAGCGCTACTAGTAATCGCCCCGTTAGCATTAGTTGCCTGGATCCTACCCAACACTGAAAAATACTGGAAGCTATGGTATGAGAGTTTTAGCAAGCTACTCCTGATGTTCCCAATGATTATGGCAATGATCGCTGCAGGTCGAGCATTTGGGTACGTTGCAGCTACCTCAACCGCAAGTACAAGCGGTCCAGAAAACATTATCAAAATGCTAATTGTGTTTTTAGGTTTTTTCGGGCCTTTTTTCTTGATACCAAAGACCTTCCAGCTGGCGGGTAGCACATTTGGCAGCCTTACTGGCATGGTAAACGATAAAAGCCGAGGTGGCTTTGATAGGCTTAAGAATTACCGTGGCCGCAAAGCTAAAGAAGGGTTCCAGGATGCCAAATCAGGCAATAGATGGAAAAACGCGCCACAAAACAGCTTACGTTCAAAAATGAATACTCGCGGACAACAATTAGCGCATATTAGTAAAGCTGGCCTTCGGCCGGGTGAAATGAGAGACAGATTAGGCGCCGCTACTGCAATGACGAACAAAGCGAACCTAGAAAACGCCCTAAAAGGCGAGGTGGGCGACTATGCAACATGGATGATGGATGATGACCTAAACCGAGCAGCATCGGAGAGCACAGACGAAGCATCGCTAAGACAAAGGCTTGTTGCGGCAGATGCTCGACTTGAGGCAAACGGGAAAAGTAAAAAATTTAGCTCGCCTGAAGCTATGGATGCTGCTGTAGCAAAAGTACAAGCAACCAGACGAGCAATGGACGCTACAACCTTCAAGCGCGTCACAACACTACAAGCAATAGCCGGCGGTACTGCATATAATACTGCCGCCGAATCATGGCAAGCAATAGGAAATGCAGCCGGAGATGATGACACTGTTCTCGGAGACATGGTATCAAAAGCCCGTTCGTCTAGTATGTCTGCTGGTAGATTTGATGTAGGAGGCGCTGGATTCGGTGACACGATGAATCTAGCAAAGGGTCTAAGGGGGAGTCATGATCAAGCTACGATGGATAACGCAAATGCAGATCACCTCAATAAGGTTATAGAAGCCCAAGGACCGGGTGTTCTTACTCATAGCAGCATGAAGCCAAGGGCAGTAGAACAATCAATACCGGCACTCAAAAAACGACTTACTGCTGCAAAAGCAAGATCAGACACCTTGGGCGATCCATCATATTACGAACGTGAGCTTGCAATGATTTCTAGCGTACACGACCAAATGGCCGCTTCTTCACCTCAGAATGCTCGCAAACTTGCAGAGGGTATATTTGATGAAAAACAAGAATGGGGCACAACAATACAGCAAGATATGGAAGCAGCTAGAAGTAGCACAGTATTCCAGGCTACTCATAAAGAATTTAATAGCCAGATAAATGCTGCAGCTGCCGCCAACGCTCAAGCCGTAGGAGCTGCAGGAGCACCAGGACAACAACCCGGTCAACAACAACCACCATTAGCTCCACCACAGTAAAAATTATCCGTCAAATGTCCAAAATCGCGTAGATTCATAACTGTTAATTAGATAGATTTGAAGTTATATTTGTTTGGCAACACAATTGTGACGCGAATTATTTATATATTCTATGTACTAGATAGAACTACTGAGTCAATAAAAGGTCGAGGCTTTTGTTGGTCTGGTTAGGGCCGTACAGGGCTCGCAGACCTTATGTATAGCGTGAATATTAATTACCTAGATTATTAAAACTAAGACTTGAGGCTAGTTATGTAGAGGCCAAAAAAGCACTAAAATATAATAAGCGCTGATACATCACACCAAAAATAATATAAAAATAGATATGCTTTATAGCAATGACATATATTTAGTACGATACCTTTACTGCAATACTATTTATGTATTGACTTATTAATGTATTTGTTATAATATTAAATTATGGATAGCGCCCAAACTGGCATTCAGCCGGAGCAAAATAATAAAAATTCCGAAGCAATTCGAATAGATGAAACTCAAATTAACGAGTTACGGCCAGCAAATAATGGACTTGTTGGCGTCCTTGCCGAAAGAAGCGCAACCAAACTTAGGAAAATTCTAGCGGTACATCAAGAAATTGCTAAATCCCATATCGAGCTAAGAGCTCCTGTGACTGAACTTCGCCCCACAACTCCAGCTGAAAAAAGGCATTCCCGTCGCCAGTACAAAAAGAGAGAACAGCTACACGAGTTTGGAGCCAGAAAAGTTAATCGCTATCAACAATACGGTGATGCAGCAAATATTAGCGAGCATGAGGAAAACGGAATTAACCTTAGTAAACCTGAAATACGGTACGCCAAATCCTCATTCAAAAGATTTACAAAACAAGAATCAGCTGAAACAAAGATAAAAAACCAGATGAACAAAAGCGCAGCAGGGGAAGATCGACGAGGAAAGCGATTAAAACGAAAGATTGAACGTAGAGAACGATTAATCCAGCGTAGGGGCTAGCACTTAATCCAACTTAGATAAAATGCTTGTGCTATTTACTAGTTACTGATTACTGGGTACTATTTACGTATAGATGGGTACGTACAAGGTAATTCAAGATATCGAATCTGAAGATAAGTTATTGGGGCCGTTGAGCCTTAGGCAGTTTATTTATGCAGTGATAGTTGTCGTATGCCTTGTGGCCGCTTTTAAATTAATAACTATAAAATGGTTCTTAGCTATTCCGTTTTTTCCTTTTATTGCTTTCTTTGGATTACTTGCTGCTCCGTTTGGTCACGACCAGTCCAGTGAAGTGTGGCTACTTGCTAAAATTAGATTTGCTGTTAAACCTAGAAAACGCATCTGGAATCAATCTGGTATAAAAGATCTAGTTACCATTACAATACCTAAAAAAATTGAACATCATTTCACCAATAACCTCAGTCAAGACGAAGTACGAAACCGCCTATCGGCCATAGCTAACACTGTCGACACAAGAGGTTGGGCGGTTAAAAATGTAAGCACCAACCTATTTCAGCAACATTCCGACAGGCTAGTGTCCGGCACAGATTTACCAAAACAGGTTAGAGACGATGACATTAAAACCGAGTTTGACATATTAGACTATTATGACAACCCCACGGTTCAGCATGTAGATGAGCTAATCAATTCAACGGAAGTAGTTCGACACAAACAGTTAGTCGATATGATGAACCGCAACCGAGCAGAAGCCATTCAACAAACACCCACTAATAACGGGCAGTGGTTTGCCGATAATACTCAGACATCAACCCCGTATCCGCCACAACAGGTGATTCAAGGGTCTGTTATGCCAAGTCCATCACCTCAGCCTATGCAAACAACAACACAACAAACAATCCAAGCCCCAGAGCCACCCATACCTCGGCAAATCACCCCTGCAATTACCCAGGCAAATGAGGCAGTCCAAAATGCAATAAATCAATCGGGTATTTCAATTGACCATACCGCGCCAATAACTCCAAACCCACCAGCAAGTATGAATCAAAATGTTACCCCTAATGCTTCTCCGATGACAGCACCCACCGATCCTGCTATAATTAATCTTGCAAACAATGATGATTTGGACATCGCTACGATCGCCCGACAAGCCGATAAAGTTGTTGAGCAAAATAATGGCGATGAAGTAGTGGTGTCACTACACTAAATCAACATGCTTATGGGGTGGGTATATAGAAAAACATGGATCCAAATACAGTAAACCAACAATATCAGGTTCCGACCGGGCAACCGGTCCAGCCCGTCACACCTACTCAACCGCAACCAACATACCCTCAGTACGGCGCACAACCTCAGATGCAACCCGGAGTAATGCCGCAACAAACAAATGTAAATCCCGCAGGTGCACCTGGGCAGCCTCCTATTGTCGCACCCCCATCAAAAAATAACCCTAATAGCACCCAAAACACCCTACAGATTGCAGAAATTCGTGATGGTATTGTGATAATGAACGACGGCTCGTTTCGGGCCGTGGTTATGGCTAAGTCAATTAACTTTGATCTGATGAGCCCCGCGGAGCGCGACGGGGTGGAATTTTCTTATCAAGGATTTCTTAACTCACTATATTTTCCAATTCAAATCTATGTGCATTCTCAAAAAGTTGATATGCGACCATACATAGAAAAATTGGATAAAATCCGTTCCGAGCACGATAACATGCTATTAGCACTATTAATGGAAGACTATATTAACTATATTAATGATCTTGTATCTCAAACAAACATAATGAATAAACAGTTTTATATTGTCATTCCGTTTTTCCCAATTGCCGATGTCCAAAAAGCTATCACCCAAAGTAAAAGTTTCTTTACTGGAATAGTAGACATGTTTAATTCTAAGGAGCAGCACGTTGTAATTAACGAACAAGACCTAGAGAAAGCGAAAGACGAATTGCGTAATAGAATACAGGCAATTCTTGGTGGTCTGCAGCAATGTGGAATTAACGGCTTGCCCCTAGATACGCAAGAATTAATAGAACTATACTATGACGTATATAATCCCGATACCGCTACTCGTCAGCATCTCAGCAACTACGCCGATCTAGACGTCCCTGTTGTCACAAAAGGCGATGGTGTGGCTACTCAACCAAATCTGGATAAGGATTTACTGTAATGGTGTTTGGCAAAAACCAACAGCCGGTTGACCCGGTTGCAATCGCTCAACAACAACGCATGCGAGAAGAGCAAGAAGTTCACGCTGCCTTCCAGAAAGGTATCACAGCACTCCGAGATTTTATCGCTCCAAGCTCACTAGAATATTCGGCAACACACTTTCAGCTAGGTACTCGTTTTGCGCGAACATATTACGTATATGGTTACCCTAGAAGCGTTAATACTGGCTGGCTGTCTAGTCTGGTAAACCTAGATGAGATTTTAGATTTATCAATGTTTATATATCCGGTTGAAAGCCAAGTAGTACTAGAGAACCTACGTAAAAAAGTTAGCCAATTAGAAGCTGGATTACAGATCGATGCAGAAAAGGGCAAAGTTAGAGATCCAGGAAAACAAGTAGCCATTCAAGACGCCGAGGAAATGCGTGATAAATTACAAGTGGGCGAAGAGCGTTTTTTCCGTTTTGGTCTGTATATTACACTCTATGCGAGTAGCACAGATGAACTGGAATACGTAACCCATAAAGTTGAATCTATGCTGGGCCAACAACTAGTGTACTCAAAACCAGCCACATCCCAACAAGAACAAGGGCTAAACAGTACGCTACCGCAATTTGTTGACCAATTACAAATTAAACGAAACTTTAGTACCGGAGCATTGAGTACCAGTTTTCCTTTTACTTCAGCTGATCTAAGTCAAGATACCGGTATTTTGTACGGTATAAATATGCATAACTCGGGCCTGGTGATCTTTGACAGATTTACGCTCGAAAACGGCAATGCCGTTGTTTTTGCCAAATCTGGTGCTGGTAAATCATTTACCGTTAAGCTCGAGGCCCTTCGAAGCATGATGTATGGTACCGAAGTATTTATTATTGACCCGGAAAACGAATATCAACGTATGGCTGAGGCGGTCGGCGGGTCCTATGTACGACTTAGCTTAAATTCGACAACTCGAATCAATCCCTTTGATTTGCCAAAGGTAATAGAAACTGATGAATCGGATGACGCCCTAAAGAGTAACCTTATAACTCTTCATGGGCTTATGAGACTCATGATGGGTGGAGCTCAGGCGCAAATGGCTAGTTCCGGTGGCGTAGTTGCCCCCGCACTAACTCCTGTAGAAGAATCAGACCTTGATTCCGCACTAATTGAAACATATGCCAAAGCTGGTATAACCAACGACCCACTAACACACCAGTCGCAACCACCAACTATTTATGACCTTTATGACACCCTACTTCATATGGGCGGAACCGGTCCTCAGCTTGCTCAAAGGTTACGTAAGTATACTACTGGTAC
>CAZPWF010000025.1:7277-11306 GCA_964590725.1 uncultured Candidatus Saccharibacteria bacterium | reverse complement strand
TCAGTCCAGGCCATGCTCGGCCATAGCAACATATCAACAACGCAAATATATACACACGTTACAGACCCTCACCTCAAATCAGTCCACGAAAAGTTCCACCGAAAACCATAAACAACTAACTACAATGAGGGATTACAGGCATTAACGTCACTCTGCGTAGCGCCAGCTGGATTATCTAATGATACGTCTGAGTTAGCTGGCACACCTGGCACCACAAATAATCTTTTACACATAGTCTGCGTGGTTTCGGTCGCATAGTCTATTTCGGAAAAACCTTTCTTCCATATTGGTACACGAACCTGAACCCGCCTAAGCACATCAGCTACCTTTCCAGTACTATCTATTTCTCTCTGAGCACCAGTGAAGAAAACTTGACTACCGGCATGTTTGCCAGAAACTTTTACATTTAAATGTTTATATATCGGTTTAAGCCTCAGATAGTAAGTGGCGTTTGCTGCAATAGGAATAAACAAACTTGCGTTACATTTATAATAACCAGTGCTGGGGTCGCTGCAATTGCCGTCAACAAATGCCCCTTTCTTTGTAAAATCATCGGCTGCGGGAACCGTAAAGCTATTGCTATTGTTATTGCAATTTGCCGTAGATTCATTTGGATACATAAATAACGTTTGCGTTCCGTCGATCAACTGCTGTCTGTTTGAAAAACCTCCTGGGGCCAACAATACACGCAATATACCGGTATTATCACCCCAATCACTCGCAGATAATAGTCGATGATCACAACTATTCATATAAGTTGAACCAGGTGAAGTATTCTCCCAGCTAAACACTAATTCATCTAGAGCAGAAGTAGGAGTTATAGGCACTATTACAGAACCGTTAACGTCTAAGTCGCTAAAATCAATCGTTGGAAGCCTGTCGTTCACCAGAACGCAAGAATAAGAAACGTTGTCAGAACCAACGTTTCCTGGGTTACAGTCATTACTATTAAAACTACCAGGATTTTTAATTGCTTCATTTACACCTGATTCTGCAGCATAAAACGCTTGAGTGTTAAGCTGCTGATCGAGTGCTTGGCGCTGTTCACGAGTAGCTAAGTTTGCAAACCCAAGCGCTATCAGAGTAAGTAAAGACATGATAACCATGGTAGTGATGATAGATATCATTCCTCTTTCGTCATTGTCTATTTGTTTTAATTTCATAGTGATTATCATTGTATCACTGCCCCGCTCCGGTTAATCTTTGTAGTACTTGAGTATTCAAATTAGAACTAGCACACCATTGAGCCCCAACAAAACTACCTAAACACTTAACTGGTAAACCTGCCTGATACTCTATGAGATCTCTGTCGCCATAAATTACCCCAATCTGAATATTTGTTAATCCGGTTGGGCTTGGAGCTACACTAAAAGCCGAAAGCCTCATCTTCTCTCCAAGCAACTCTCTTCCACTAGCTGTAGGCTCTGAAACTAGTAAATTTTGAGGTTCACAATTGTTGTCTCCACCATTATCCTGCCAAAGAACGTGCTGTGAAGTATTATCTTGGCCCTGAACTACCTGATCGCTAATTTTCGACACAAGCATACTATCAATTACGTAACTAAATCGAACAGATCCAACGCAAACTGCCTTTACTGTGACGATCGGCGAATTTGCGTCACTTTGAAAATTTTTGGATGTTGGTGGATTTGTTATTGCCCCAGAACCAAACTGTACAGCCTCAGTAACAGAAGCCAACGCTACTCGAGTGTTTTCCTGCGTTCGAATTGTATATACTCCTTTGTAATACATCTTTCCAATCTGTAACGTAGTCATAGATGCGATCAAAACCATAGCTGTAAAAGCAGACATTGCAACAAGAAGTTCAATAACAGTAAAGCCTTTTTGGTTGATATTCAGAGTTTTAATTTGCATATATCTTGTACTCTAATTTTACTTCTTCTAATTGTCCGCCACCCAATCTCTCCCAGCGAACTCTAACAGTGAATAAGCCACCCTGAGCGTTGTTTGGCGCAACAATGGATACATTATACAAATTACCCGATCCTTGACCCTTGCAGCCTGGCGGGTATGTACTAAGCTGATCGGAGTTTATATCTGCAGACCAATTATTTGGGTTGGGCACGGAAAAGCCAGTAACACTGCCATCAGTACCATAACAAAAAGGCGAAGATGAAGGTTTAGAAGCTAGTGAACCTAGTGTGGAATCCCTTTGGGAGCCTTTAAGACGTTCCAGCTGACCTTCCGCTAATTTTAGAGCTTCTACCCTTTCTTGGGAACTACGAATAGTTTTTTGGGCTCTACTTACTATTGAATAAGTTATCGACATAATAAACCCTAGGATTGCCAAACAAATTAAGACTTCGATAATAGTGTCGCCTCTGTTATTTGTTTTTTTTATGCGCATATATTAGCCCCACCAAGTTCATCTATATTTACTTTATCAAATATAACTTCTGTTTTACCAATTCCGGCTCTTCCGCCCACCAATATCGCTGCACTGCGATCATCACCTCTTGGATTTTGTATGCAAATCAGCATTCCTTTTGTTGGGTTAAGATTATTCCAGCCCGAACCATTCGAATCTATTTTTCCTGCAACGATATCATTATTTTCATCAACAACTGTACTAATTATCGGCACCAAATCAACTTGCTTGCTGCTTTGGTTAGAATCTGACAATTTAGTTACTTCGGCAAAAGCATCACCTGTCGAAGCATTAGTCTCCGCCACATCCAAATAGACTACTTTATTAACCTTAAATCCCCACTTTATCGGATAGGTTTCGGTCAAATCAGGTCGGCTACCGTCAAAATTCGTTGGCGCAACGGTGACTGGCTTTGCATCGGTTAGCTTTGTTACTGCTACATTATCTTTTTGCCGTCTACCAACAACCGTGAATATATTCATCGTTGGGTCGTCGGTATTATTTCCATTAAAATGAATTACTTTGCCCAAGAATACACAATCTTTTTGCGTGCCCTGTGCCGACAATGGACTACTTGTCAAAACCGGGCTATCTGATTCGCCTGACACTGTACAGCCAACTTGGCTACCTGGAAAATACCCAGTCGAAACATCATTAATTACATCTTGTATCTTACTATCAAGGTCCCTTACAGACTGAGAAAATTGCGCTGACTGCTGTCGGCCGCTCAGAGTTGGATAAATCGCACCAAACAACGCCGCACTTATAGACAAAAATATAATAACCTCTAAAATCGTATAGCCGGCGCTATGGCGCTTCATAGCAATAAGTATAGCATAAGCAATTAGTTTCTATCAGGGGAAAATGAGGGTCTGGTAGCTGCTAATTATCTGTATGCCGAACAATACAACAAGATAGGTCGCCAGTAATAATGCTGGACCGAAAGGAATATGCACGCCCTTCTTATATTTACCCAAAATCATCATAATTACTGCGTATCCACACCCTATGAGCGAAGCTAAAAACAACATTAACCCAGAATTAATTGGAGTTAGCAAAAACAACCCCAGTGGAAAGCCCATCTTTACATCACCACCACCAATCCATTTGCCGTCTGATATTTGATACAAGATGTAAAATAATCCACCAGAGACAAGTACAGAAAGGATCAAGTACCAAGCGCTAAGTACATAGTTATTAGATCCAACAACCATCAAAGCGGCGTAGATAATGCCTAAAACGCCAAGTATTTTAACCAACTTGTCTGGCAGCAGCATCCACTTAAAGTCATACACAGCCAGCGCCACCCCAACAACTATAGCTGCCAAAAACACGCAAAACGCTAACGTTTGCAAGGAAACTCCTTGCAAAGATAAGCGGGATGATTGGTAGGCAACGAGGAATAAGATGGCTGTTAGGAGTTCTACTAGAGGGTATTGCCAGGATATCGGCTTGTGGCAATAACGACATTTGCCGCCCAGACTTAGCCAGCTTACAACCGGCAGTAAATCTTGAACAGACAATGTGTGCTTGCAATTAGGACACATCGAACGACCTTTTGTTATGGACAGTTCTCTGTCGCTAGCTGCCCTTTTTTTCTTTGGCTTAGACTGTTCATGTACTCGCCATGTCCAGGCATT
>CAZPWF010000025.1:0-7177 GCA_964590725.1 uncultured Candidatus Saccharibacteria bacterium | reverse complement strand
AAGCCTTCGTTTCTTTTCTTAAGTTCTGTTAATCTGTTTAGCATTTGCAAATGCCCCCTTTGCTTTATTGTTAACGCTTATGTTTAGAATATTATACTGTAAATATCTTGAATGCAAGAAGATAATTACTTACCAAAGCCAGTCTGTCCAACTAGACCATAAATTGGCAACATAATTGCAGCAACTAAACCGAATGCGATAACACCAATTACTACCATCATAACTGGCTCGATAATCGTAGATATTGTTTTTATTTGGTTATCAACTTCTTTTTCGTAATAATCCGCTGTTTTACCAAGCATTTGTTCTAAAGATCCAGATTCTTCCCCAATCCTAAGCATATTGGGCACCAACTCTAAAAAGTTAGGGTCACCAGAAATGGACTCCGAGAGAGATTTGCCGCCCTTGACCTTTTCTGTTGCTCTTTTAACAGAATTTTCGATATGTATATTGTTAACAGATTTTCCTACAATCTCCAATGTTTGGATCAGTGGCACTCCAGCGGCGACCAATGTCTCTGATGTCCTAGCAAATCGGGCCATATACATCTTCATAAACAGTGGGCCAAATGGCGGAGCCTTCATCTTGAGCTTATCTATGTATTTTTTGCCGCCAAATGTTCTAGCCCAACGAGATAGAACAAAAATCAAAACTACAGTAACTATAATCTCAAGCCACCAATACTTCCTAGTAAAAGCAGAAATTCCAAGCAATACTCTGGTAATTAATGGTAATTGAGCACCCTTGATACCCTTATATACGGTCTCAACTTGAGGCAAAACCTTAAGAACCATAAAACCGATCACTCCACCCATAACCAACATAACCACAGCTGGATACACCATGGCACCGCGGACTTTGCTGATAATTTCGGCGTCTTTTTCTTGCTGGTCGGCAAGTCTGGCTAGTGACTTATCTAAGGTTCCCGACGTTTCTCCGGCGGCAACTAGATTGACGAACACTGGATCAAAAACTAACGGATGTTTCATGATCGCTTCAGAGAACGCCTTACCTGCTTCTACATCCGAAATGACCTCGTTAATTACGACCTGAAAATTCTTATTTGTTGTCTGAGCGGCTACATTACGAAGGCTCTGTACAAGTGGCAGTCCAGCATTGATCAGTGTGGCAAGCTGCCTGGAAAACAATACCTTATCTTTGGTCTTAACTCGGTTAAAAAAGTTTTTACCAGGTAAGCTCTGCTGGTTTTGAATTTTTATCTCTAATAAGGCCAAGCCATTCTGTTTAACTAGTTTGGCGGCGGCGTTTTCGTTGTCGGCCTGAACCTGAGACTTAATCCTTTCACCAGTTTTAGGGTCGCGTGCGACATACTGAAAGGTCAACATACTAGCTTCTCATTAACCTTTCCAGTTCATCAACGTCAACAGCAAAATTTCGTGCTTCTTCGTAACTAATAGTGCCGTTGTGGATTAAGCTCACCAATGTTTTATCCATTGAAGACATACCAAATTCTGCACCCGTCTGAATAACTGCCTCTAGCTGATGACTCTTACCTTCGCGAATAATATTTCTAACTGCCGGCGTGGCAATCATAATCTCGGCTGCCGCAACACGACCACCACCAATCATTGGCACCAACCGCTGAGAACAGATAGCCATAAGTATGTTGGCCAGCTGTGAGCGAATTTGGGGCTGTTGATGAGGCGGGAAAACATCAATCATACGATCAATACTTTGTGCCGCCGAATTGGTGTGAAGAGTCGCAAATACAAGATGCCCTGTTTCGGCAATAGTAATAGCTGCGGCTATAGTTTCCAGGTCGCGCATCTCGCCAATAAGAACAACATCTGGGTCTTGTCGAAGACTACTACGCAAGGCAGCCGAGAAAGAATAAGTATCGTAATGTACTTCTCGTTGGACCACGACCGACTTAACAGATTTGTGCGTAAACTCAATCGGATCTTCAATTGTAACAATATGAGTTGCCCGTTCATTGTTAATCTTGTGAACAAGTGCAGCCAAAGAAGTTGATTTACCAGATCCAGTAGGACCAGTGACAAGTACTAAGCCTCGTGGATAATCAGCAAATTTACTGACAATTGGCGGCAAGCCAAGCTGTTCGATTGTTAGCACCTCATTTGGGATCAACCTCAATGCGGCAGCTAAATTACCACGTTCATGGAATGCATTGACACGAAAACGCCCAAGATCACCAAAGGCAAAACTAAAATCAAATTCTTTATCTTTAAGCAGAATCTGCTTTTGATCATCATCCAAAATTGAAAATATCAAAGATTCTACTGCTTCTTCATTCAAAGCTTCAGAGCCGCTTATAGGAGTTAACGCTCCGTCTACGCGCAGCATTGGCGGTAAACTTACTTGAAGGTGAAGGTCAGATGCTTTCCGCTTAATGACTTCTTCTAGCAGTATTTCTATTCTTGGTCCTTGTGCTTGTGTTGCCACCCTTTTTACCCCATTTACTTTCTATACTTCTGTTGCCGCTACGCGGTTTACTTCTTGTAATGTAGTATAACCTGCTAATGCTTTTAAGTAACCATCCTGACGCATAGTTACCATCCCCTGTTCAGCCTGTGCTGCCTTCTGAATAGCAGTACTAGTTGCTCGTTTGATAATAAGATCTTGTATGGCTTCTGTAACTTCAAATACTTCATACAATCCCATTCTTCCCTTGTAACCATTAGGCGAATCAGGCGAATCCTTGCCCTTATATAAAGTATAAGCGCTTTGGTCAATAAGTGGCAAGTTTTCATGTCCTAAGTCTTTTGATACTTCTACGACTTCTTCTTGAGTCGTAGGTAAAAGACCTGCAAGAGTATTATGGATGGCTTCCGTTTCATTTGAGTCAGATTGGTATTGCTCTTTTTCGGCACCTATTCGTCTGACTAATCTTTGGCCAATCACGGTATGGACCGTACTAGCTATCAGGAAAGGCTCAATACCCATGTCCAGAAGTCGCGGCAATATTCCTGCAGCAGAATTCGTATGAAGCGTAGAAAACACCAGGTGGCCTGTCAGTGCCGCCTGAACAGCCAGTGTAGCCGTTTCACGATCTCTAATTTCTCCAACCATTACAACATCTGGGTCTTGACGCAAAATTGATCGTAAACCGTTGGCAAACGTAAGTCCTACTTCATTGTTTACCTGGATCTGGTTAATGCCGGACATCTTATATTCAACAGGGTCTTCTAGAGTTACGATGTTGATTTCATCATTCTTAATTTCTTGAATCAGCGCATACAATGAGGTTGATTTACCAGAACCGGTCGGCCCAGAAGTTAAAATCATACCGTTTGGTCGTTCCAAGCCCTTACGAATAGTCCTAAGCGCTCGACCATGATATCCCATGTCTTCTATATTTAGGCTCGTACCGGATTTATCTAATAAACGAATGACGACTTGTTCGCCCCATACAACAGGAGAAATTGCGATACGCAAATCAATGTCTTTGTTCAAAACTTTAATTGTGAACTGACCGTCCTGCGGAATACGATGTTCATCAATCTTAAGGGTTGCAAGGATCTTTATTCTAGAAACCAGAGGCGCTTCTGTGCTCTTTGGCAACTTCATTATTTCTCTTAGTACACCATCAATTCGACAGCGAATTTTGAGTTCTTTTTCTAATGGTTCTATGTGTACGTCGCTTGCTCGATTATTAGCAGCATATTCCAAAATTGCCGACAATGCCTTGCTGATGGGTGAATCTTGTACGATTGTTTTAATATTTTTGTTCTTGGAGTTTGGCCCTCTTAGCTCTTCGGCAATATCAGGGGTAAGCGCATCCGTAACGTCATCACCTATCGTATTTTGATATTGTCTCAAAACATTACGTATTCCATCTTCACTTGCTGCATATACTTTAAGTGGTCGACCGATCTTATTAGACAAAAAATCAACAGCCTGCACATTGTCAGCGTCTAGCATACCTACAACAAGGCGATTTTGCATTTCACCAAGCGGAACAGCCATATAGTGCTCTGCTACTTCCTGTGGTAATAAATCTAGAATATTCTCTTCTACAAATGCATTACTCAAATTCACATAAGGAACATGATTAATTTCAGCTAATATTTTTGTAAGAAGTTCACTGGTTATGTGACCATCTTTAATTAAAAGAGTTAGGAAAGGCGTACCTTCTGAATCGGCCTTTTTATGCGCCTCTGCCAAATCCTGTTCGGTAAGGTACTCACCCTTAATTAACTCCTTCTCGACACTACTTTGCGTCTCGGCGGATAGGACACTCAATTTGTTTACCTCTTTGTTTGGGTTTGTTGTGCCGGCTGATTGCCGCCAATTGTTATTGTCTGAGTCGGATTAAGGGATTTTTCATTAAAGAATTTTTTATCAGGGTTATTAAAATCAGTAGAAATTTCCTGAACTATCTGAACTGTTGTCAATCGATCTTTCTTTTTAGCAAATAATGCCTTTGACAAAAAATACGAACCCACAGCTGCCACAAAAACCGAAACAACTATTACTATCCAATCTTTTTGTTTCATTTTATTACCTCAGTTTTAACTTCAAACTTCATTTTGGGCTGATAAAATACTGTCAGTTGGGCAGAGACATCAAGGTTGCCGCTGCTGTCGCCACTAAAGCTAACGGACTTAACACTCATTGGACGAATTGAACGATCCAGTACTGATAAAAAGTCTTGAACTCCAGCAGCACTACCATTTGCAGATGCCGAAAACGGCAATTCTACCGGTGCTGCCGTTGTGTTTGCCTGCTCTGTAAGCTCTTGGTCAGAACCATTTATTTTTGGATCATTATAACTTTTTGACTCATTTAGAATCTTATTGAAACCTGAAACCGTACCAGGAAAATCATATACGCTCGGCATTGCATCAAGTGTTATCTTGGCATTATCGCCGTCCTTATTGCCTTGACCTACAGAACTTCCACCTATTATATTGGTTGGTTCTCTTACAAATGCCTCGTATGATGTTTTTAATTGTCCTAGAGAATTGATGTCGTTCTTTATTTGGGTAACTGTAGTTTCTTTGGCTTTAATTACTTTTGCATTGTATTTTGCCTGTTGGTATAAAGCCGCTACAGAAACCAATGAAAAAACTAAACATGCCGCAGCGCCTGCAATCGCTGCCACCATAAGAGCATTAGCCTTATCGATTTGGATATGCCTAAGAGATATTCGTGATTTTTCATTTGCCATTTTATTGTCCCCCACCCTGATTTTGTGGCTGTTCACTGAACTGTATATTTGGTTTTTCTGTTGCTGAACGCGTACTTTCAATCCCGGGAACTATTAATTCAACCTCTTCGGTATTATTAAATAATATTGGGTCGAATTTCATCGTAATTGAAAATGTTGAATTTCCGGTATCGGTGCTATACCCACCCAAAACTACCTGAGAAAACGCTTTACCAGACTTTTCTTCTTCTTTTTTCTCTTTTTTGGTCTTATATTCAACAAACTTTAATGTATCAACCAGCTTGTTAGTATCGTTAATGCCTCCTGTAAACCCAGAAACTGTGATTGTTTGAGTTGCAAAATCTGCCGATAGTTGAGTAACTTTGGATCCGGTCGGTAATAGTTGTGCTATATATGGCAATACTCTGACCGCTGCGGGCTTGCCTTCATGTTTTCCTATTACGCCTTCTTTATTAGTCGTCAGAACATCTAGCTGATTCTGGACAGTGAGTATTTTGTCTAGTTCTGGCGTGGATTGAATCGTACTAATTCCCTTTTTAATGTCTCTATCTAGATCTGCTGAATGCTTTTTTTGAACTCCGTATACAAAACCGTAAACAATAATAAATAATCCGATCGAAATTACTATTACCAATGTCGAAATCATCATTACAAAGCGTTTGTTGCGTTTAGCTTTTATATATTCTAGCTTTACGTCAGGTAAGAGGTTTATTTGGACCATTACTCAGTCCTCTCCGCTAGACCAACAGCCACACCGAATTGATTGGAAACCGCCAAAAGATCATTTTGCTTGTCCTGGCTGAAACTAACATTTCTCCATGCGTTACCGATTTCTACATTAATGCCTAACTGGTTAGCTACATATAGTGGGAATTCTGGCAAAGTAGATGCGCCACCCGTTACAATAACGCTACTTAATCTAGTCGTAGGGTATCTTGCATCAAAAAACTTAATGGACTTCTCGATATCTGTCATTAACAGATCAATTGTACCTATAATGCCTTGATATATTTGACCCTCTAGTTTGTCTTTGGTCAAACCGAACTTAAAAACAAACTGTTCAGCTTGTTTTTCATCAATACTAAGATTTTGCATTGCTGCCTTTACTATCGCCTCAGAGCCTGTAGGAATCGATCTAGTTAATCGTGGCGATCCGTTTGTAACAATAACCAAGTCGGTACTTTTACTTCCTATGTCTACAACCATTTGCGGGACAGTAGAATCCGGGGCAATCATTGCTCTACTAAGTGCTAAATTATCGGGTTCAAACGCAATCACATTCAAACCTATTGATTCCAGCATATCAAGTCTAGCTTCAATAAATTCATTTGGAACGCTAGATAACAGCACTTCTACTTGCGTTTGATTTTTTGGCGAATCGCCCAACAAGCTCCAGTCAATCTTTGATTCTTCGATTGGTGTCGGAATTAGTGAGTCAGCTTGAAACTTTATAGTCTGAGCGAGTTCTGATGGCGACAACCTGTCTATGTCTACTACTGTTGTAAATACCTTTTGGGACGACAAGCCTGCCGCCACGTTCTTGCTACTAATACCTGATTGAGCAACGACATTTTTCACTACTTCCGCTACTTTTTGCTGATCCGCCTTAGAATCACTCATAGATATTCTAGGGTCCAGTGGCGCGTAGGCGTAACGCACAAGTGACTTAACTGGGCCACTACCGGAAAGCTGAACCGCACGAATTGCAGTAGTGCCAATGTCAAGACCAAAAAAATCAGCTACACCACTAATTACACTCATTTTGTTAAAGCCTTTTTTGTTATATTTGAAAAATATATCATCGTTGTTACTTATGTCTGAGATAACGTACCCACCCAGGGCTTAAACTGATCTCATTTATGTTTACAATTATAGCATAAGCTTAATCATACAATGCAACTTTTAGAAAATTGGTGGCAAGGAAGTAATAGAATTGTAGTCGTTACTGTTTTGGTTGCCACTTATATTCCAAGTTGTTGGCTGTATATATATCTCTGGAGTGAAGTTGAATACTTCAGCAATATT
>CAZPWF010000024.1:10443-12057 GCA_964590725.1 uncultured Candidatus Saccharibacteria bacterium | reverse complement strand
AAAATCCAATGATTGTTTTTGAAAAAAAGCTAAAACCATCAAAACAACAAGTTTTAACCCGTGCGATAAAAAACTTTGTTTAATTTAGTTTAATGCAATCGGTTTTTGTTGAGTATTTTTGTGTAGATCTATAATTTTATCGCGATGATCTCGCTTGCCGTAGTGGAATGTTTCTCGGAATATTACGAATATCGCACCAGCCACTAATGCTGTAATCCAATCTCCAAGACTTATTCCAGCTGCGCGGAAGAAAGGCGATATCCATGGGTTATATATTATGTTTGCTACAAAGAATAGTGAAAGTCCGTATGCGAAGAGTAATCTACTGTTATGTAGCTGGTAGCGCGTAAAGATACCATGTTCACTACGCAGGTGTAGGATATTCAATAATTGGCAGATCATGATAGTGACATAAGTTAGGGATGTAGCTTGCATGTGCAGTGTTGATCCATTCTCAACACTCGAAGGATCGATTCCTCTGCGTACAAAGAAGAATATAAAATTAACAAAAGTCAGACCACCAATTAATATGCCGGCCCAAATGACATCTTTAAGTGATTGTCTATTTAGGATATGATCTTTTGGATCTCTTGGTTGTTCGCTCATAATATTTGTCTCGGCTTTATCCCAACCTAAAGCGACCATAGGGAATAGTTCGGCAATTAGGTCAATTGCTAAAATTAACATGACGGTTATTGCGATCGGAGTAGAAAGTAGCGCGGCTCCCAATAGACTTAAAAGGTTTACGACTAGTTCGGATGAGTTTGCACAAAACGCTACCAATGTAATTTTTTTGATGTTTTGAAATATAGTTCGGCCTTGCTGTACAGCGTTCACAAGCGTTTTGAAACTATCGTCTAATAATACGATTTCGGCAGATTGTTTAGCGACGTCTGTGCCAGTAACACCCATTGCCACCCCTATATCAGCCCGTTTAAGCGCCGGAGCGTCGTTTATACCATCTCCAGTGACCGCTACGATATTACCTTGATCTTTAACTAATCCAACGATTCTTAGCTTATCCTCTGGACTCACGCGACTAAATATTACGCCTCCACGAAGTACACTATCGATTACATCCTGGTCGGACAGCTTCTTGAGCTCCTCGCCGGTAATAATTGTTATTTTGTGACCTTTTGCTACAAGACCAGCCTTGATAGCGATCGCCTGGGCGGTGGTGGCATAATCACCAGTAATTATCGAAACTTTAATATGTGCCTTACGCGCAGCCTGCATGGCTGAGTAAACCTCGTCCCGAACCGGATCTATCATTGACGCCATGCCCATATATATTAGGTCCGACTCGGCTTCGTCCATTGTTATTTTTTCGGGGTTTTCTTTAGCGCCGAGAACCTTATATGCAAATGACAAATTTCGCATAGCGCTTTTTGCTTGTGTCTCGTTTTGTTCGAGTATAAGTTTTTTGTCTGCTGATGTAATTTTACGCACATGGCCGTTGTCCCATATATCTACACATTTATCGAGAATACTTTCCGGTGCTCCTTTTGCAAAAACATAATGCTGCTTTTTATCACCCCATGGTCTGATTGAACTCATTCGTTTACGGCCAGAGTCAAAAGAAAACTGCTTTGTTTCTGGGTAAGATGCTTCAAT
>CAZPWF010000024.1:5243-10343 GCA_964590725.1 uncultured Candidatus Saccharibacteria bacterium | reverse complement strand
CCAGTACCAACAACAACTCCATAACCATGACCAGTGGCGACTGTCGTACCCATAAAAACAAGATTAAACCTGTCGCCAATAGGGACTTCACTTCTGATTCTGTTTATATTCTTAGTGCTAGGGTTAGACTCTCCGGTAAGTGCAAAATCGTTGGTAGACAGACTTGAAACCTCTATTATTCGTAGATCTGCGGGGACAGAATCCCCCTCTTCTATATATACAACATCTCCTACAACTAATTCCGTAGAAGGGACCTCCTGTATGGTACTTGATCTGACAACTTTAGCGTTCGGGACAACTAATTTTTCTAAGCTTTCCATAATTTTTTCTGCATTGTATTCCTGACGAAACCCCATAAAGGTGTTTAGAAATACAACTGCAAGTAGGGCGATACCAAGTCGGGGATCTTCAAATAGGAACGAAGCACAGGCACTAAGTAACAATAAGACAATCATAAGATCTTTGAATTGTCGTAAGTATTTTATTAGCCAAGTATCTTTGTGGAACTCTTCTAGTTTATTTGGTCCGTACTTATCAATCCGTTCTTTAGCCTGAGTGGCGCTTAATCCTTCTCGGCTAGTTTCAAGGTCTTTATATATATCACCCACAGATATTCGGTAATATTCTTCTTTATTTTGCTCCCCACCCATAATTTAAAACAACTCTCCTAAGAAGTTAAGATCCATTCAACGACCATTTTCTTAATCTTGCGGTATTCTTCCTCTTCAAATTGCATATTGGCTATGCAGAAACGTTTGCCACGCATATGAGAGCAAAACATACATTCATACATGTCAAAACTGTCATTAATAAACAAGCTATTAACTATTTTCCCCGACCATATGATATTAAAACTGTTGCTACACTCCGTAGAGTCGTCTACGCGGATTGAAAAGACGGTAGAATTAGATCGTTGCGAACAGGCGACAAACTCAAGTTTGCGACTATCTGTACAGGCAAATATATTCTTTGAGAAGTGTACGTCTGTTGATCGATACACAAATTGAGAGTTATATACATTATCTGATTGGTAAACATCACTAGATTCGAGTTGTCTTTCGGTCGCCGCATAATTTGTCTCGTTCCACGCTGCCAATATATCTTCCATAGTATTTAGCGGTCTTTTCGGGATGAGCCAATCATCAATTTCGTTACGTTTTACTGCGTTTTTGAACGTTATGAACTTTGTTGGGTTAACCGATAATGCCCAAGTTTGCGTTCCGTCAGTAGAGTCTATAACCTCGCTGGGAAGTTTTAAGTCAAAACCAAATTTTTGAATAAATTGGTCTGGCGTAAAAGGATTTTTGTAACCAAATACATTTGCACAGATTTTGTCTAAAATATCGGGGAGCTTATCCATTATTTTTTAACCTTCTTTCTCTTATTTACTAAATCGCGACTAGAGGACTGACCCGCCAGGATACTAGCTAGATTACCTGAACCAAACCCGCTATCTGTATATTCAATTTCATTATTCGTCTTTGCCGTTGGAATAGCTATTGATGTTTCTTGTGGTTCTGCAGTCTCAAGCGAAATGTTTTGTTTAGAAATTAGCTTGGCTAACCGTGAAGCTTTTTTCTTTTGTTTTTCTTTAACTACTCGCCGTTCTTCTGCATCTATCTCTGGGTTGTTATAGAATGACATTTCGGCTTCAGGATTCATTGGTCCGCCAAAGTTAATGCTCCTTTCAGGACCTTGATCCCAAGCTTCTTCGATATTTGATTTTAGATTCTCTGTAGTTGTTTCGGGAATGTTGGGTGAGCTTGGGGTTAAATCAGGTGCATGTATTGATCCAATAGAAGGGATTTCCTTTTCATTTCCTCCCTCGACAAATTTATTAATTTTAGGCAAATCGATAGGCTTTTGTTCTTCTAGTTGATCAAGCTCAATCCTTTTTTGGTGTCCACTTTTACCTATATCTAATGTCCGTGCTTTGAAAACTGGAATGATTTGTCCGTTAGCTGAAACTCGCACAAGACATTCTCTGGGGTGAAGTTCTGTCATAAATCGTTTCTTCACGACGTCTTCCTTGATTCCTTTTTTATGTTCTTCTTCAATAATTTCTTTAGGTATGTCGATATTCAAATTGCCAATTAAACCTTCGGCGTCCTCTTCGGAAACGCGGAATACGTAGTAATTGTATACATTAGAGTAGATTGCGTCTTTTAGAGATTTTTCCACTTGACCAAAGTATTGTTGGGTTAGTACTACGAACAGGTTGTATTTACGTGCTTCGGCTAAAATTGATGAAAGGGCAGGGCTTTGTACGACGGAAACTTCGTCAACAATAAGGATCACTTTTTCATTAAAGGCTTTGGCTTGTGCAAGTAAAAATATCTGCTGAATTAAAATCCCCGCCGCTGTTTTTACGACTTTTTCGCCCATACTTACTTTGTTTAATGAGAACACAGTTAAAAAGTTACGTTGAATGGTCATAGCTAGAGAAGTTTCACTTTCACCAACTAAGCCAGGCTGTAGTTGCATTTCGTCAACTAAAGATACGATTGGAAGTATTGCTTCTGTATAGTGTGTGGTTCGAATTTCATTAAAGTCTGTGCCGAAGAATTGTTCTATGTTGGGCGGGATCCTGCCAGAAACATGTTGCATTACCTGATTGCGTAATTCTATTTCTGTCAAGAATCTCTTTAGAAAGTTCAGTGACATGGATTGACTTACGAACAGGACGTATAAACTGAACCTTAGAACCCGTTCTACTTTAGGGTTAAACTGTTCGGCCATAAGTGATTTCATAAGTGTAGTAGTAAGTTCGGTTGATGCAGATACGTCGGTTTTTGCTGAATCGCCAAAAAGTTCTGGCGCAGAATCACCAGAAAAATCTATGATCTCCGACCCCTCAATGCTTTTCATGTCGTTTCCCAGAGAAGCATGGGGGTCAATTACCAGTACTTTATAATTGTGTTTTTGTGGTGATTTACTGATTCTATCTACGAATAATTCAATGAACTTCGATTTACCACTTCCGCTGGCACCGATAATGAAGGAGTGTTTATCAAATTCAAAATCTTGTAAATTAAGATAATAATCATTGGCAAAGTAAGGGAAGGTGTTTACCGAAAGTAGGGCATTATTGTTGGTTGGACTAAGTATTGGTAATGACTTTTCAATGTTTATATATTTAGGAAATTCCTTGCGTAAATACCGAGCGTTTTCATCAAAGTTAACTTGTAGTAAGTGTGCTGGAAAAACCAGCATGGTTTTTTTATTTACGGTATAGTGGCCGCCAGGATTTTTAAAGTAAAACTCTAATCTGGAGAGGGTTTTTTCGACGTTAATTCGTCGGCACTTGATTACTATTATCTCAAGTTCTTTACCGCGTTTTAGATTGAATTTTTCACGTAGATCAAGCAAATTACCCCCCGAAACATATCGAACCAATCTTTCAGCTGTTTTGCTGCTTGGGATAGCGCATTCTTCTTCCTTTACTGGCCTGAGCACTCCAATCTCTATGTTGTTGCTAAGTACCCCGAGGTCTCTGTCGGCAACGACAAAAAAACGAACCACACCTTCTTTAATAGTCATGACTATTTGGCACTGGTTCATATAGCCTATGTGCGCGGTTAGGGTCGTAAAAAATTGTTGCCACTGTTCTTTGCTGGCAAGGTTTGTTTTTAGGTAAAGTTCAAAACAGAATTTCATATGGGGTTTTACTTATAAATATAGTACCACCAATCTGATTATATGTACTTACCTTAAGCGGATTTTTTTAAATAGTCTAGAATATTTTTTGATGTTGTAACGTATCCTAAAATTGAATCTATAATTCTTAAAGCACTTTTTGCTTCGTCTACAAAATTATCTGGGTTTGCTACAAGATCGTTGCAGACTAAAATATTGTAGTCGTGCCCGTTTGCGCCATAAGCGGTACCAAGAATACATCTAGAAGTGTAACCTCCAACAAGAATAATTGTCTTCACGTTATTTTTTGTAAGTTGATCGTTTAAATCGGTCCGTGCAAACGCGTCGTAGTATAGTTTATCGACTATTAATTCATTCGCTAAAGGCTGTTCCCCAATAATTTCAAATGATTTTTCTTGAGTATGAATTCTATCCTTGGCTAAAGGATCCAAGGTAAGTTTATTATGAATATTTTTTGGAGATTCCTTCTTGTTTTCTACCATTTTTGTCCAGATAATGCTTACACCTAATTGACGCATTTTCTTTATAAAATCATCTATTTTAGGCAGTACATTCTCAAGCTGTACAACTCCGCCGTCATTTTCTTGACGCTGTAAGTACCCATATTGCTTATCTATAACAATAACAGCAGTATTTTCACTATTTATATCTAGCTCTCGAAAAGTGTCCATCCAAGTATTATTACATAGATAAAGTATAGCGGTGCTAATTATTATTAACAGAGTATAATTAGTCTATGCCAAACCAATCAAATAAGAAAAAACTTGTAGTTATTGACGGTAAGTCTGTTTTTTATCGAGGCTACTACGCGATGCCGTATCTCAGCAAAAAAGACGGTACGGCGACCGGTGGTGTTTATGGTTTTGCAGTCATGGCGCTTGAAGTAATAAAACGACTCAAACCTGATTATGTATGTGTGGCCTGGGACAAACCCAAGACCAATATTCGTAAACGTTTGGAAATGTACCCAGAATACAAAGCCGGACGTAAACCTCCTCCGCCAGACTTTTATGATCAAATTCCTCTCCTTCACGAGCTACTTGAAGCATTTGGTTGGCCGCTCTACGAACTTGATGATTATGAGGCTGACGACATAATGGGCACATTTGCCGTGCAAGCGAGAGAAAAGGGTATTGATACCTTGCTTGTAACAAGTGATCTCGATCTGCTCCAGGTTATTAATGGAAATGTACATGTATATGCACTTAAAAAGGGCCTGAGTAACATTGAGTTATTTCATCCAGAATCATTCGAGGCAAAATATGGAATTGAGGTAAAACAGTTCGTTGACCTTAAGGCTCTGAAGGGTGATTCGTCAGATAATATTCCAGGAGTACCCGGCATTGGTGAAAAGGGCGCGGTCGAATTACTTAAGAAGTTTGAAACACTTGATGGTGTGTACGAAAACCTTGATCTAATAAAAGACACATTAAGAAAAAAGCT
>CAZPWF010000024.1:1902-5143 GCA_964590725.1 uncultured Candidatus Saccharibacteria bacterium | reverse complement strand
ACAACCTAAACAAATAATTATTGATTCTCAAGAAAAATTGCAGAGTCTTGAAATTGACGCTGTAGATGAGTGTATTGTGCACAGCTACGCTGCCGGTAAACACGGCAAAAAGCCTTTACTGCTGTCTTTAAGCCCTAATCCCCAAACGGTATATACGTTTGATTTAGAAAAACTAGACGCAAAAGGCGTTGTTGCTTTGGTGGGTCCAATTTTGGAACGTGAAGCAGTTCCCAAGATTGGTTATGATGTTAAGTCAACTATAAAGGTAGCTTACGAACTGGGTAGTGAATTTAATGGGGCAGGACATGATGTGCTTGTAGGTGCATTCTTGCTCAATAGTTTACGGAGAGAGCAGTCACTTACAGAGCTAGCTAGCGCTGATCTTGGTTATGAAGGATCAGAGTTTGAAATTCTTGCACCAGACGAAGTGTTACATCGTGTACCAGAAATAATTGCTGTTATTCGGGGGCTTTACATAAAACAAGCCAAGGAGCTTGAGAAGTTACCTAAACTTCATGAACTAGCTCAGACTATCGAATGGCCAGTTATCCCGGTGTTGGCAGCTATGGAATATGAAGGTATACAGCTTGATACGAAGTATCTGAATAATATGTCCGAAGAGCTGGCGGATCAAATTAGTGATATCGAACAACAAATTTATGGTTACGCAGACCAAGAATTTAATGTTGGTTCGCCCGCCCAGTTGGCTGACGTACTTTTTAATACACTACAATTACCAACAACAGGTATTAAAAAAGGAAAAACGGGTTATTCAACAGCTGCAAACGAACTTGATAAATTGCGAGGTCAGCATCCAATTATTGACCTGATTACTGAATTTCGAGAGTATACAAAACTAAAGAACACATACGTAGATACCTTACCAGTCATGGTCGATGAAAACTCCAGATTGCACACTACCTTCAATCTTACGGTTGCTCAAACTGGTCGCTTGAGCTCTACCGATCCAAATCTTCAAAATATTCCAGTTAGAACAGACTTAGGCCGACGTATTAGAACTGCTTTTGTTGCTGGAGAAGGAAATATGCTGGTCAGTGCTGATTATTCACAGTTCGAACTAAGACTTGCTGCGTATCTGGCCAACGACGAGGACTTAATAGATATTTTCAATCGTGATATTGATGTGCATACGGCTACTGCCGCTCAGGTGTATGGTCGTGAACCGGAAGATGTTACTAAAAATATGCGTAGAGACGCAAAGGTTATCAATTTTGGCATTTTGTACGGCATGAGTCCTCATGGGCTGAGTGTTGCTACCGGAATGACAATTGTGCAGGCTAAGCATTTTATCGACAAATATTTCGAACTACGTAAGCCGATACTTGATTATACAGAGGCGCTCAAAGAAAAAGCCCGCAACGACGGTTATGTAGAAACCTTTTTTGGAAGACGACGCCCAACGCCAGACATACATTCCAGTAACTTTATTGTTCGTCAGGCCGCCGAGAGGGCTGCGATAAATATGCCAATTCAGGGTACTGAAGCGGATTTGATGAAGATGGCGATGATTGAGGTTCAAGACAGGCTTGATAGCGACTGTAAGCAATTACTTCAAATACATGACTCCATATTGGTTGAATGTCCAGTGAGTATGGCTGATGATGTAGCTAAGCTTCTTAAAGACACTATGGAAGGCATTTATCCTCTACCAGTAAAAATCACCGTCGATACCACGATTGGTCAGAATTGGGGCGAGCTGTGATTAATAGCGATTAGGTTAGATTATCTGAAAAAAGATTGTATAATAAGCAATTATGGATAGATTTAACTATGATTTAGATGGAATTATTTCCGAGGCGATAAATTTTGCTTACGAATCTACGTCAATTGATAGAAATATCCCCATAGACATTGTTCATAGATCTAAAACATGTATGGTTATGTCAGAATCAATTATTCGATACCTGGGATTCTTATATAAAATTAATGATACATACAAGGATAAGCGAGAGGGTTGGGGTGTAAATGTTCATGAATATGTAGTTATAAGTTCGCCAAATCTTCAAAATGAAGTTATCGTTGATCCTACCTGGCAACAATTATTAAAAAACCATAACAAAATCCACCCTTCCATGCCAAGAGCGCTAGTCGGCACAAGGAGTGATTCGATTAATATTGCTAGAAGTTACGGGATGGACGAAGATGTGTTGCAGCTGTGGCGTCCCATATCAGAGTTTCAAAAACCTAGAGATGTTATATCTCGTCATCCGTCTAGTAGGGTGCATCCTAATCAGGTTCTTGCCGGATAATTATTACAAAATATTGAATAATCGCTAAATATGTGCTATAGTAGCACTATTATGAGATATGTTTTGGGCGTTATCGGCATGATTATACTAGGAGTGATTGCGGTCATTCTGTTTGGTCGTGTAATTACACACAGAAATACTCAGGTTCAAGTTGGTCGTGTCGTCACTAATACAACCGATTACATTAACGACAAATCAGAAGTTGAGTTTGTGCAATACGGGGCGGTTGTTTCAGATGAACAGCGTCGAACACTAAAGATATTGGTAACGCAAAATGAACGAAAAATTCTTTTACTAAAAGGTTACGAAGAAAAAGTAGATAAAATGCAAACATTTGGCAATAATTATGATTCCTACAACGTATTCATGCGATCACTTAATGATGCGGGGTTTACTAGAAAACAATTTAGCAATGTTTCTGACCCAACAGGCCTTTGCCCAACAGGCCTGCGATATTCCTATATTCTTCAAAGTGAAGGAAAAGATGTTTCAAATCTTTGGAATACCTCTTGCCAGCCTCTCGGCGGTTCTTCAGGAACTAATGGCGAATTAGTTAGGCAGTTATTTCAAAGACAAATACCCGACTATAGCTCATTTATTAGTGGGGTTAGTTTTTTCGGCTCAAACAGATAAAACTTATAATTGCAAAATGTATATAATTAGTATTGATGATTAGAGCAGTAATATTTGATTGTTTTGGCGTTCTGACGACTGATACTTGGAAAGCTTTCTTAGATAGTTTGGCGCCCGACATAAATAAAGACATTCTAAGAGAATTAAATCGACAGCTTGACGCGGGCCTGCTAGATTTAAGCGAGTTTACCAGCGAAGTGTTCGATATTACCGGAACTTCTCCTGTGATGGTTGAAGGTTTAATTAATAACGAAGCAACTAAAAATGACGTATTATTGGATTACATAAAGAAACTAAAAACTAAAAACATAAAAATAGGTATGATTAGTAATGTTTCC
>CAZPWF010000024.1:0-1802 GCA_964590725.1 uncultured Candidatus Saccharibacteria bacterium | reverse complement strand
TTTGATCTAAGCGTACTAGCTAAGGCCCCGCTCTTTATGCTGATTACGATATCACTCTGTCTTATAGTGACGTTTGATTCTGATTGATAGTGCTCGGTTATAAAGTTTTTTATGATACGTATTTCATCAGGTTCACTAAATGATGTGCTGTCGAGAATATCTTTTATTGAATTTGCCATGCTCATATTGTACCTAAACGATTATTTAAGTCGAGATTGTGTCAGACTGGCCGTTATAGAATGATAGCTAGGAACGTTGTTAGGTTTTAAGGTTGCAAATCTCCATAAAATATTGTAATGTTTTGCGGTGAGAATATTTGATGATACTGAAAATTCGTGGTCATTCACTGAGCTAGCTGAAGTGACGGTTGCGTATCGTGCATGCTTTGACACATACGGCCCAGATGATGAGCTAACAAAGAGCATCGATACGGTTATGCAATTAGCAATTGAAAAGGATAAAATACCAATTCATTATATATGTAGTGATGTTATGGAAGATTTCACGGGCGCGCTAGGGGAGCATGCTAATAATCCTTTAATAGACCCATGGCAATGCGCCCAGGCGGCGTTTATGCTCAAGCTTGTGCTTGCACCAACCGACAGCCTACAATAGTAGTATGCCGGAACTGCCAGAAGTAGAAACAGTAAAGAGAGGCTTAGTAAAACTCGTAATTGGTAAAACGATTGACGCGGTTACATTTGATTGGCCAAAGGGCTTTCCGAATGCCCAAACCGACGTTGACTCATTTTTAGTAAACTCTACTATTACTGACGTTCATAGGCGAGCAAAAGTTTTATTAATTAACCTCAGCACAAATCACACTCTTGTGGTGCATCTAAAAATGACGGGTCAGTTAGTCTATCGTGGTGAACAAAATTTCGGTGCAGGCCATCCAAATGACAGTCTTATTGGCAAACTTCCTGACAAATCTACCAGAGTAATTTTGGTGTTTACTGATGGCTCAACCCTATTCTTTAATGATCAACGGAAATTTGGCTGGATGCGCTTATTGCCGACATCCGAAGTGTCAAATATAGACTTTATGAAAAAGCTCGGACCTGAACCGTTAAACGCAGATTTTACTCAAAAATTGTTTCTTGAAAAACTTATGAAACGTCCGAACACAACTATTAAAGCCGTGTTGCTTGACCAGTCTGTAATAGCAGGTGTCGGGAATATATATTCGGATGAGTCGCTATGGGCGGCAAAAATTTACCCAGCCACTTTAGTAAAAAAAGTGCCGAACACTAAGCTTAAAGCTTTGTTTACCGAGCTTTGTGCAGTGCTTCAGCTTTCAATCGAAAAAGGCGGCTCAACGGATAGAAATTATGTAAATGTAGAAGGTAAAAAGGGTAGCTATATTTCGTTTGCTAAAGTTTTTCGTAAAGAAGGTCAACCCTGTCAACGTTGCGGAGATACTATTATAAAAATTCGTGTTGCTGGTAGGGGCACGCACCTGTGTCCGTCCTGTCAGGTGTTAAATAAATGAGTATTTTTACCCTTACTGGTCCTAATGACTTTCTGGTTGACGCTCATGTCAAAGAGACAAAGATCAAGTTTTCTGACAAGTATGGTGACTTCGCTGTAGAAAAAATTGACGGTGAAGAAGCCGACATAAATAGAATCACAGAGGCCTTGCAGAACCTTCCGTTCTTAGCGGAGGGGCGTTTGGTGATCTTGCGAAACCCGAGCGTCAATAAACAGTTCGTAGAACAGGTTGAATCGATTTTGTCGGCTGTACCTGAAACTAATGATGTGTTGATTGTCGAAACAAAGCTAGATAAACGGTCAAGTTACTA
>CAZPWF010000023.1:0-12185 GCA_964590725.1 uncultured Candidatus Saccharibacteria bacterium | reverse complement strand
ACTGTTTGTGGCTTGATGCCATCGTCAGCTGCAACGACAATAATAACTAGGTCAGTTAACTGCGCACCATGTTCGCGCAAAGCAGCAAAGGCTTCGTGACCCGGAGTATCTAAGAAAGTAATCAATCGATCATTGTGACTGATCTGATAGGCCGAAATATGCTGCGTGATTCCGCCAGCTTCGCCCTTTGCCACATCTGCTTCGCGAATTGCGTCTAGCAAGCTTGTTTTGCCATGATCAACGTGTCCCATTACCGCCACAACCGGTGGCCGAGATGTCGCCTTGTCACTAGCTACCTTCTTCTCACGGGCGGGGGCAGCTACGATCTCTTTCTTTACAAGTTCTACATCAAGATCTTCAAGCTCGCCAACAATAATTGTCGCCGTGTCAAAGTCGATTCGTTCGTTAACAGTAGCCATAACACCGTTCTTCATAAGTACGGTGATAAGTGCTGTAACGGGAATCATCAGCTTTTCAGCCAGCGAGCCGACAGTTATCATGTCTTCGATTTCAATTTTTGTGGACATTTTTGGGCTCCTTTCTGACTTCTACCGATGCGCGTTACATTTAATAGGCCTTATTTTGACTTCTTTGCATCCTTTAGACTCAACGCAATTTTACGACCTTCTAGGTCAATATCAATCACCTTGAACTTCTTGTCTTCGTTCAACTGGAAAATCTTTTCTGGGTCAACACCTTCGTCGTTACTCATTTCTGAAACATGTACTAGCGCTTCAACTGATGAACTAAGCTGTACAAAAGCACCAAACGGCGTAATCCTAGTCACTTTTCCTTCGACTGTATCGCCCTTTTTAAAGGCCTGAACTTCTTTAAGCCACGGATCTTCACTCATTTGCTTCAAGCTAAGCGATAAACGGTCTTTGTCGATCGCGATAATTTTGGCTTTGATTTTTTCGCCAGTCTTAATGTATTTACGAGGGTCTTCTACACGCTCCCATGAAATTTCTGAGATGTGAATCAAACCTTCAATACCGTCAACATTTACGAATGCGCCGAAATCAATAACTCCTGTAACAACTCCGTTTACTTCGTCGCCAACTGCGAGTTTAGCAAAACGCTCCTGCATATCATCTTTGATTGCTTCTTTTTCTGAAAATATCAGTTTGTTGTCTTTGCGACTAATATCAAGAACGCGAACACGAAGATCTTTGTTAATTAACTGGTTCAGTTTCTGTAGGATTTCGTCCTTATCAGCACCTGAAACACGCGGATAATTGCCGGCAGAAAGTTGAGAAACAGGCAAAAAGCCTCTAATACCTTCAAGCTCGACTAGCAAACCACCTCTGTTAGCATCATACGGGCTAATACTGATGATTTCTTGGGAATCAAAGACGCGCTGCAACTCATCCCAACCCCTATCCTTAGCTGCACGGCGCATACTTAATAGAGCATAGCCTTCATCCATTTCTGGTTCGACAATACTTGTGACAACTTCTTGTCCAACTTCTAGCTGTTGCCCGTGACCAACCTCACGACGCATAACCACGCCTAGACCATTTGCGCCAAGATCAATCCAGACCTCGTGCTTCTTTACATTGTTAACAACTCCCTCGACAGTGTCGCCGGCTTTGAGCTGTTTGATGTCGTGCTCTGCGAGCAGATCATCCATAGTTACGTTACTTGTTTTTGACATGGATTACATGTCCTCCTTATAGTGTATTTCCGTTGAACACCAGACGAAGATCGAGGCTTAAAGCAGCCTACCCTTTAGTTGATATTTTTCGGTTACTGATCATTATATCTGTTACGCCCCTGAAAGTAAAGAATTGTAGTCTAGATACTTAAAGATTAATATGACTTGGCATATTTTTACTCAACGACGTATACTATTTGCATGTATATTGGAATCGATATTGGGGGTACAAAAACACTTGTTTGCGTGTTTGATGACAAAGGTAAAATTATTGAGCAACAAAAGTTTCCAACACCTCAAAACTACGTCGATTTCATCCTAGAACTGACTAGTACTGTTGCGAATTTATCAACAAAAGATTTCAAAGCATTTGCAGTTGCCGCGCCTGGTAAAATAGACCGCAAACACGGCGTTGGTCTGGCGTTCGGTAATCTTAATTGGGAGAAAGTGCCATTGCAAGCAGATATAGAAAAAATCACTAACGCACCCGGTGTGATTGAAAATGACACAAAACTTGCAGCACTATCTGAAGCATTACTAATACAAAAAAAGTATAGGAAAGTACTTTACGTAACAATTAGCACAGGAATCGGTGGTGGACTTATCACAGATGGTGTTATAGACCCAGATTTTGAAGATATTGAGATTGGTCATATGCTACTTGAGCACAAAGGCAGACTGGAGCAATGGGAAAAGTTCGCATCAGGACGAGCCATAGTAGAACATTTCGGTAAAAAGGCTAGCGAAATCACCGACAAACAAGACTGGTATATTATTTCCCGTAATATTGCTGTTGGCTTAATCGATGTTATCGCGACGCTCACACCTGAAGTAATTGTGATCGGAGGTGGCGTCGGCACTCACCTTCCAAAGTTTAAAGCTAGACTCGAAGAAGAACTTAAAATTTATGAAAACCCCATGGTGACTATTCCGCCAATTCTACAAGCCAAACGACCCGAAGAAGCAGTTGTTTATGGATGCTATGAACTAATCCAGCAAAAATATGGATCCCGTTAGACTCCAAAACAGGCTATGGGTAGTGCGTATTTTGGATTCAACACTTACGTATCAACTAACAATAAGTCGTGAAAGACCAAGTGGAGTCTAACGGGATGGAAAAACTCACAGCTAAATTACAAAAAATACTACCAGACATTCACTTTCAACAAGGCGAGTCATTCTATTGGTCACCCCAACATAAGCGCATAACATATATCCTGGAAAACAATGAACACAACACTTGGGCCTTACTACACGAGGCGTCACACGCCATCCTGGATCATTCAACCTACAATTCTGATTATGAACTACTTCACCTTGAGGTAGCGGCTTGGGATGAAGCCAAAAACCTAGCAAAAAAATATAAAATTTCTATCGATGAAGACCATATACAGGATTGTTTAGACACATACAGGGACTGGCTACATCAGCGAAGTACATGCCCGTCTTGCAGCACAGTGTGCTTCCAAAGCTCCCCTAACGAATATCGCTGCCATAACTGCTACACAGTCTGGCGAGTCTCAAACTCCCGCTTCTGCCGCCCATATCGTTTACGCGGCATCATCCAAAACAAAAAGTCGCCTGGAAAATCCCAGACGACCTTTGCTTGAAAACAGTTACTTAGACAGTTTTCTTAGTACGACGTGAAATACGTCCACCTTTGGCGCCAGCAACACGAGCTAGTTCACGGTTAGCATAAAAGCCACCTGTCTTGCCCTTTTTGCCACCCATAGCACCGATTTTTGCATAAAAATCAGAACCGTATTTAGTTTTGTTTGTTGATGCAGCAGCTTTGCCACCATTTTTAGTTCCAGCCATTGTATTGACCTCCACATTGATTTATAAATCTCCCACATTTGCATCTAAAGAAAGAAAAAGAGCTTCCGCAATAAATACGAAAACCCTCTGTTCCTTCTTTGGAATTACGCTTATGATATCACTACGTATCGCTTATGTCAATATTATTGTTGCGCTTATTTATTATAGCCCTGTTGCCATGTATAATCTAATCATGCAAACAGACAATAGCATCAACACAATTGACGATTTCATCGAAAAATATCCAGAAAAAACTCAGCAAATATTACAGGAAATTAGGAAGACTATACAAGGGGTCATTCCAGGATATAAAGAGACAATATCTTACGGAATTCCTACTTTTACCTTAAATGGTAAAAATTTAGTCCATTTCTCAGCCTATGAAAAACATATTGGATTTTATCCTGGCAGCGCTCCAATCACTCAGTTTCAAGATAAATTAAAGGGCTTCAAAACATCCAAAGGCACGGTCCAATTCCCTATAGATAAACCCATTCCTTTGGATTTAATTAAGAAAATTACGATATACTGCGTCGAACAAAACATGAAAAAGGAGAACTGATTATGGACGTCTCTAACGAGTCTACAGATGGTCAACAACAGCAAGAAGAAATAATTGAAATGTCTGTCAGTAAAATTGCGCGGGTCAAACACATAGCTCGTTGCGCCCTTACGCCATTTGTAGCCGCTGGGACTGTGGCAGCATTCATATATGCAGGTTATGAATTTGCAAACGAAGCAGCAAACTCAGACCAGTTATTTAGTGGTAATATTGACCAAATTACCGTTGCCCTAGGCGCGGTAGCTGGAGGAATATTAGGTATTTTTACAGCTATAGAGATAGCGCCAGCTATTGCCGGCAATAAGCCGCAACCTCAGTTCACTAAGCCCGAAAATATCGCACAACAAACAACAGAATAATCTACTTTATTAACTCTTGTGGTTGCCTTATTAACATTCCAGAGTATAGAATTACATAAATAATTAGGGAGTTAGTATGTCAGCAGGAGTAACACTGGGAGTTATAAAAACCGAACCAAGAGAAATGGTTCTTGGCCAAACCGACGGGTTTAGATATATGGGGTTTCAGCCGCCACTAACCGAACAAGAAATAAACAGCTTGCCTGTTCCATTCAATTTTCTCGGTTCTGATGAATCATTTCATAATTTATATGTGCATAGAGAAATACATAAGGACGGTAGTATGCAATTAGGATTTGATTCCAACATCGTATTCTACGAGCCAGAAAATGTATATCAGGAAGATGCTGAGGCTAGTAATTTTGTAAGGTATGCGCGCAAAGTAGCTATTCACTTGGGAAATACGACTCTGGACGCAACCGTACGCTATCTAGGTCCAGGATCTATGTTCTCTACCGACAATAGGTAAGGCCGACAAACTAAGCATCGGGTGGTTGTGCGGTATAATGCTCGCCACCAAAAATGACAACTGGTTTTATTTTTATATTTATGGTATAATATCCCATATGAAGAGTGAGAGTTCAAAATTTGGCGTTATTCTGAATTTAATTTACATCATCTTAGTCATTGTATTTACAGTGCAATTATTAAAAACACCGACTGCTAATCAAAATAAACCTCAGGTTCTGGCTGCAGCAACACAAACATACGAACCTTCCAAGTTTCTAAATACCCCTGAATCTGAAGTTTTCAACCTAGTTAATAAAATGCGATCAGAACATGGGCTACGCCAATTAAAAGTAAATCCATACTTAGTGAATATTGCTAAGTCGCGCGCCGAAGACATAGCTCTTTCTGGCGATTATAGCCACAAGAACCCCGACGGCAAATATTACTATAACCTGTTAGGCAACGACTATGACCACGTATTTAGCTGTGAAAACCTAGAGCTAGAGTTTAGTGTAGATACCCAATTATTTGTAAATCGCTGGATTACGAGCGATAAACACCGCAACTGCCTACTGTCGCCTGATACGACTGATATAGGCTATGCATTAAAAGAAATGAAGCTAAATAAATCCTCTGCAACCACAGATGCCTACATATTAGTAGCAATCAACAGTGCTTCACCAAAACCGTAGGTAATGCTTTTTAACTTACCAAACTCTATAATCTAGCTATGACTAATAATTCTTATCCAAAAGAAGAATCACTAGGCGAAAACTGTATGTTCTGGCGACTAGATGGCCCTCAAGTTGGTTGTTGCTTCCCTAAAGCAGAACTAATGGGACGCCTAAGCTGCGAAGGAATCATTGATGATATATGTTTATTCGCAAAAGACGGAAGAATTCCTAGTAGCCTAAGTGAAGAACAAAAAATATTGATCAAAACCAGCCCACCCATGCTCGACAACAGATTCCGCCTCCCTCCAGGAAATACAGTATAAACCACAAGCAAAATGTCTTAGCTTTCTTGATAACTGTGATCATTCAATAACTTCTCATGGTTAAAATAAACTGGCGTGTTAGAGTGGGTCGATATGGAATCATCTGTAAAAGTTATTAATACTATCCTGGATCTCAGAGATCTTAATATTGATATAATGGTTAGGCATGACCAAACCAGAAGTGAAGAGCTTTCCGACGACGAGACAGCCACAAGGTTAGAAGCATATTTTGCGCACGGGAATGGGCCGCATTCAGACCAACCACAACCAAGCACTAGATTTGATGTATTATTTTCAAGCGACTACAAGTACCCACAGAGGCTTGGCGTTTTATTATTAGATCCAATAGATGATGATGCGTACAGCTATATTGACTACCAGATCGAGGACGACAATACTATATCCAGGACGTCGTGCGTTAGGTCAATCTCGTTAAAAGGCTCGTATGATGGCGGCTGTTCATTGACGCCGTTAGAGCAGAAGAATCGTAAGTTAACGCCCTATACTGTCACAGCCCTAGCACGTCTTGCAGCAATTCACGCCCGACAAACGTAGCTCAGTAACCACAAGCAATATCATTGTTCTTCTAAAGTTATGTTTGCATTTATGTTCATTTATGTTACTATACATACGTTAACAATTTAAATATACAGAGTGCAGCGAGAGATCTAGCTCTACGACCTGCCGGCAACCTACTGATTAACAGCAAGGTGCTCCGTCTAGCCCGCGTTATTAAATGGGAAAGATATTGAATACTCTTCAATCCTTTCTTGTGAAATACGCAGAAAGGATATTTTAATATCATGGGGGATTCTACGAACAATGGGTTTGAATCAGAAAGTGGTGAGCGCCAAAAACATGAGATGTTCATATCCGATCTTTCAAATATGCAAGCTGCCCAGCCTCGAAGTTTAGAGGCGAGACTGGATAAGGCAGATATGTCGTATCAGATTGCTTACAATGCTGGGATTATCGAAGGAGCGTTTGAATACCCGTCGGTTCGTCGTACTCGCTTACAACGTGAGGCGGTAGCTGAGGCCCGACCTAGATCACTTGCGATCTACAGCGTCCGTCAAGGTGATATCAGAGCAGAGTATGATTACAAATCCTACGAAGAGCTAAAAGATTTCCAAACAGCTCATCGTTTATATAAAGAACTTGGGTTCAGTGGGCCAGCTGCAATTCTTGAGATAGTAAATGATAATGACTACTTTAACGGTAGTACGTCAGCAGAATGGCTCGCCTGTGACTCTGTAAAACAAGCCGAGGAGTATGTACAAAGAGTTGGGATCGAAGAGTCTATACCTGGTCCAGGGGAAGACGATGGCATCTATACTTCGAGAACCATTTTCCTTAATCCTAACTATAGTGCACCAGAAAAAAGTTAAGTAATGTCGATCGAAAATGCAAGGTGGTATACATACACCGAAATCGAACGCCGAGCTCATGCTAGTCCCGAAAGATTAGCTCAAACCGGGATGAACTCATTTATGCTCTTAAATAGCGCTCATAGAGAAGTAAAACGACAGCACGAAGCTGGTGCAGATAAAAACATGATGGCTGATACCCTGTGTTACTATGCCGACAGAAGTATTAGCAGCAATTGGGCAAGAGATGAAAACTTGTTTAGCGGTTTTGTGAATGATGCTGCACGTCTGAGAACCGAGGCAGCGACTATTTATCGCCAAGCAGGTGATCCACTAAAGGCTCTTTATGCGCTTGAAGCAATTTACCCCGCTCTCCTGTTTGAAATAACGAGCCAGCCTTCGGGTGAAAATCAAGAGTTTCACGAAGAAGTATTCTTGCATGCAAGTGCTGAATTGATCACAGCTCATAAGTGCTGGGCTGGTACTGCAGAGTGGTACGATAATGAAGCCGTACAGCAGCTTGTAGATGGGAACATATTCGACTATGCGCTACAAACCCCTTCAGCTATTTCTGAGAGTAGTCGTATAGGAGAAATGATGCTTAACATTGATGGGTCGGACAAACCAGCATTGCATGCAGCCAGATTATATGCCCCACATTTTACCAAAACTTTAGAACAACAGGACTAAAAGAGGAAGCAGATGAGTGAACTATTACCTGAAAAAGAGTTACCTGCATCAATAACTTTTTATCCAAAAGTTGCTGATTTGCTACGACATCGCTATGAGGAGTCAAAGGCTGAATGGAGTGCAGAGATACATGACTATGGGCCTACGAGTGGTTGGCTACTGTTTAACGAATTCGACGCTGTGGGCACAAAAAAACCATCAATACTATTGCAAACACTTAGCGATAAAGAGCTTTCGATAGAACTATTTTGTGTACGTGCAATTTTTATAGATGATCCTTACGAGACAGCTACATTTGAGCAACACGGGGCAATTGAAATACTCCTTGATCTTTACTTTGAGACAGATCGAGTATTTGTGGCAGAACAAGATGTAGACCATGTCAGTTATGACGACCCTGCATTTGGTACGAGCTATAAAATTATTGTGGCGCCAGAAATGCCACCCATAATCGTAACTGAGTTCCCTCATGGAGAAGATGGTACGTATTCTGATGTTCTTCTAGAGCAACCAGTTCATAAACTTAGCGATCAGGAATGTACTGATTTATTCGAGATATTTGCAACACAAAGCTATAGCGTTGGAGGCTAGTGGAACACTACCTTCTACAAACTTCATCGAAAGCGAATAATCACAAGCTATATCTTTTCCCCTCCCCTCGCTTATTATTCTATTTTTCAACGAGTGTGATATCTTTGATTCTTCCAATTCTAAAGTGTCGATTATCATTACGAAGCTTACAGAATGCGAATAAATAATTGCGACCATGATTTTCAACCAGGTCTATTGGCTCCACAATACGTTTCGTAGAATTACCTTCCCTATCTACATAAGAAATTTCGAGGAAATCTTTGTCGTTTATCGCCTCGACAATAGTAGTAACTTTGCCGGTTAACTTCACGTCCTTACCGTATTCTGGATCAGCGTCAAATTCTTTATCAAATATTTTTCTGTTATGTTTTTTCTCGTGGCAATCGCTACATAGTGTCTGAAGATTACCTAAAACATTCTCACCACCTAAGCTTTTTGGTTTGATGTGGTCTACTGTTAATTGCTTGTTGGTCTGACCACACCTTACGCACATACCACCATCCCTAACAAAAACTTGTTGCCGTATAAGTTCCCATTCGTCATCAGGCTTCAGAGTTTGACCGTTAATTTTACTATTCCATGAGTTCAATGTTCTGTGCGCAATCTTAGTTGCCGTCTTTCTAAAAGGATAAACTTTTGAATTATGAATACAGAGCTCACCCTTATTATCAACCTTGAGTTTACCAACGAAGGTAAACTTCTTGCCAGCCTCAAGCTGTTCAAGCAAGTCTCTTTTATCAAACCATACTAACTTGAAGTCCCGATTCACGTAATTTAAGTACACGTGGGCAATGATTACTCGTAGACTTTCTTCCGTATACCTAGTATCTATATCTTTAATTTTCGCATTAAAACTGATAGGATCACTCAAATTATAATACTGCCCTTTTAATTTCAAACCAGTCATTGAGCAATTATAACATCTGTTAAACTATACTTTATTTGTTGCAAATAATACTTCATTTGTTCGTTTTATGTTTTGATATAATTAGAGCGTAACAGCATCTCGGCTCTACTGTCACCTGGATTAAGTCGTAATAATATTGACGAAAGAAGGACGAGCCTATGAATATACGAATATTTTAAACCAGCATTTATTATATAGGCTGGTTTTTTGTTTATAAAAAACTAAGGAGAAAATAATGAGAACTGCTATACCCGTGGAACTGAAAAGAACAATACTTGTTGAAGCTGGACACCGTTGTGCAATTCCAACGTGCAGAGCAACAAATGTGGAGATAGCCCACATTAAACCTTGGAATCAAGTTAAGAAGCACGAATATGAAAATCTAATAGCACTTTGTCCTAACTGTCATACTAGATTCGATAAAGGCGAGATAGACACTAAGAGTATGAAGAGATACAAAGCTCAGTTGAGATTTGCAATTGAAAAATACTCTAAGTTTGAGCTGGACGTTTTGGAAGCACTTTACGTTGCACCTCCAAATAACGCCATGCCATTTATTAAACACTTGCTGTTATTAGTAAAATCCGTCCTTGATGATGGACTAATAAGGCTGCATGAAACAGCTTCTGGCGTACTGATTGGGGGAGTTAAAGCAAACCCTGATTACATAGTTATAACAGATAAAGGTCGGAAGTATATGGAAGATTTCAGAGAGAATAAGGCAACCACCTACGGCGAGATAAAAGAATCCTAGCGCTCACAGGCTTTCGAAAACAGAAGGAACGAGCGAAGGTGTTATGTCGCGTTTCGAGGATGTTTGAGGAGTTTGCGACGAGTTCCGCAGAAACCGAATAACACCAAGTGAGTGACGCTCCGGTTTTCCAATCGGCTGCGGCTTTTTTGCATACTTTTGCAGCTGTTGGCAAAAGTATGTCGAAAGCAGCACGAAGTGATGCGTAGAATTACTTTAGATCTATGCTATCTAAACTAGCCAGAATAGCTACATGAGAAAGTGGATGAACTTCTACTTCACCACCCAAAGTTTCAGTCACCAAACCAGTAAATAAACGTTTCCTGGCTGCGGCCATAAATGGGTCATCAAAGCTCGCACTTTTACCCAGTTCCCGAGACATTCTTGCTGCTGCGGCTGGGCCAAAAACAAGAGCGTCGACTCTAGCTTCTTCAACTGCCATCTGTTCTCTTTCTTCAAATGATGGCACAGGGTTTATTCCATCATTAAACCAGATTTGGTTCATAATTAATCTCCATTAATATGTATATTATAACATAGCTAGAAAAGAAAAGCTACCCTTTCGGATGGCTTAACTATAATTTGACACCGTGACACCACCCCACCGAACAGGTTCGTCGGGGACCCCTATACTTTCCGCATCGGGAAAATAGCACGGCAATAAAAAGATAAAACCCCTCGTTTCCGAAGGGTTTTATATAATTTGGCACCGTGCTATTTTCCCAGGCTTTGATTGGCCAAGTATTGTAACCGCTGAGAGGCTTAACTGCTGTGTTCGGGATGGGAACAGGTGTCTCCCTCTCGCCATGGGCACCAATTTAGGTGATCTGCAAAGCAAATTATCTAAATTGGTGCCCATTCTTATGGGTTTTTAACACGGATTTTGAGATTCTTAAGGTAAACGGTCTTGGTGGTTTGGAACCACCAATAACTAGTCAAATTGCACTTGCCCAAGAACTACACAGCAAGCTGCGCAATTCTTGGTTCGTAAAAAGTCGATGGGACTATTAGTATGCTTCGGCTCCATACGTTACCGTACTTCCACCTTGCACCTATCAACCAGATCGTCTTTCTGGGGGATCATAGAGAAATCTAATCTTGAGGTCAGTTTCGCGCTTAATATGCTTTCAGCGCTTATCTGTTCCGCACATAGCTACCCAACAATGCTCTTGGTAGAACAATTGGTACACCAGCGGTGCGTCCACTCCGGTCCTCTCGTCACTTTATTCCCCTATTTCTAGGAGCGTAGACTATATCTTTACCCGTTTTGCACGATACAAACGAGGGTAGTGGCATGTTACCTGACTACTGTTATTTGCCAAGTCTGTTGTTTGGCGGCGATGCCAAACGAACAAGTCGTTACGGGGTCAAATCAAGTATCTTTAACAACTCTTCTTTTGATTTCTTGCTATGAGATTTGTAATTCTCACGCTGTATTATCAAAATATTTTCTACTATTAAAAGTAGTTGTTGCTTTGAAAGCTTACGAACATCTCTTTCGAGTATCCGACAGGCCTTGATCATAGCTTCAGTTTGAAGTGCTTTGAAGCGAATGAAGGGCTTTAAATCAGTCAAAACCTTGCCAACAGTATTAAAACCATTGACTCGTAGTTCTGTGATATTATCGTTTCTCTTAGAAATGTATCCTACACCTATACAGTTACGTATCCAGTGTAGGTTTGAGTCGTGACGGGAATCCTGATAGAGGCATATGGTGGCCATAAATCTATAACCACGTTTAGTATCGCTGCGCTTTTTAAGCTGCAACATGATACTGCCATCGCCATCAAGGAAACCCGCAATATAAGCTTTCTCAATATCTGATCGACTTCCCACGGTATTACCTTTCAGAGGTTATTGGTCCTCAAGCGGATTGTATCATTCAGACCAAGAACTATACAATCCTCAAACCAAAAACATATGAAGGCTTCACCGTTATAAGCCACATTGTCATCATGCCTCTCGGCATGAAGTAGCAATTACTTACTAGGAGCAGATCCTCTCAAATTTCTTAGCGTCCACAGCGGATATAAACCGAA
>CAZPWF010000022.1:8811-12201 GCA_964590725.1 uncultured Candidatus Saccharibacteria bacterium | reverse complement strand
TCATTGCAATTGGTGATATCTCGTGCGAACCAGGTGTCGTGGTTGACGCATCGCATTGCCAAATGGGGCAGGTTGTTAGAGCTATTGAAAAACAAGCACCCGATAATGTGCTACTGCTTGGAGATCTTCAGTACGACAAGGGTCAGACCGAGAATTTCCAGAATATTTTTACGCCTTTATGGAATAACTTAAAATCTATATCTTATGCCACGCCCGGAAACCATGAATACTATACGAAAAATGCTAAGGGATACTTTGATTACTGGAATGGCGCCTTATCGACTTCGAAGAACGCTGGAGATAGATCTAAGGGTTACTATAGTTTTGATGTCGGCAATTGGCACATAATTTCATTGAACTCTAATTGCGAATTTGTTGCAGGCTGCGGGCAAGGCTCACCTCAAGCCAAATGGCTTGAACAAGACCTTAACGATAACAAAACAATCTGCACTATAGCTATTTGGCATCATCCTGTTTTTACTTCTGGAAAATACAAGAAGGATATGGAATCAAGAAATCGTGGACAATATTTTTGGCAGGTTCTTCAAGAGCACGGAGCGGAGCTGGTCTTGAATGGCCATGATCATTTATACGAGAGTTTTGAGCCGCAAACAGTAACAGGTGTGGCCGATAAAGAGAAAGGCATTCGTGAATTCATAGTCGGTACCGGAGGAAAGTCACAGTACTCTTTTGGCGATCCGCAGTATTTATCAAATCACATCAGCGGGTTTGACGATAAGTTAGGTTTTTTAGAATTATCACTTGGACGATCCGCGTATAGTTGGAAATTTGTTGATGTATCTGGCGCTATTTTAGACAGCGGTAATGCACACTGTCACAAGTAAGTCAGGCATGTTAGTGTATTTACGATGACAATACTGCAAGCAATTATTCTTGGCTTAATACAGGGCCTTACCGAGTTTATTCCTGTTTCTAGTTCCGGGCACTTGCTGCTCGGTCATTACTTTATGGGTGTCAATGAGACTGGATTGGCATTTGACGTTGCCTTGCATATAGGTACCTTCGCGGCTTTAATACTATATTTTTACAAAGACATTTGGCAGTTAATACTGGGAATTTTCGGCAAAAACGACATGAAGCGAATTGCTTGGTTATTACTATTTGCAACGGTTCCGGCAGTGATTGGTGGGTTTTTATTGCAAGATCTGGCAGAATCAAGTTTTCGCTCTCCGATCTTGGTAAGTATTAATCTTATTTGGGTGGCTTTTGCTATGTTGGCGGCTGAGAAGTATGCACGAAACAAAAAGCACAAAACGGATTTTAAAGACACGTCAACAAAACAAGGCTTAGCTATAGGATTTGCTCAAGTATTAGCACTTGTACCTGGCGTTTCCAGGTCTGGTAGTACGATTACGACCGGTATTTTTCTAGGCTTAGACCGAGTGAGTGCTACTAGATTTTCATTTTTACTAGCTATACCGATCACCTTTGGCGCCATCGTCAAAGTAGTTATGAGTAGCGAAACACTATCACAATTAAATAGCGAAACAGGTGTATTTGCTGTGGGTATTTTAACGGCTTTTATTAGTGGTGTATTTGCTATTAAGTTTATGCTCAAGTATCTGAGCAAGCACAGCCTGGCGGCGTTCGCATATTACCGAATTGGAATGGGAATTATAGTACTACTACTGTTGGCTCGTTGACGCTTTAGCTAGAAAAATAGTATTATATTGGTTATGGCAAAAGAAACAGAAGAGGTTGTGAGAACTTCCACAAAGAAAACCAAAACACGAAAAGGCTGGAAGATATTTACTAGAGTAATTGTAGTAGTTTTGATTATTGGACTAGCTGGCTTCGGTGCTTATTTTTATAAGCAGTATAACGATATTAAAAATAACCCTGTATCCGCAGAAGAAGCGAAAACCAAAGAGAATCAACGTATTATCGACGCAGTCGGTAAATTATACAACTTACCTAAGGATGAACAGCCGACCATTTTCTTCGTAAGCGATAAAGACAAGCTTAGTGACGAATACAAGAAACAAGAGTTTTTCCAAAAAGCAGAGAACGGTGACTACGTACTGATTTACGAAAAAGGTAAGTTAGCTATTTTGTATCGACCATCATCCAATCAGTTAGTCGATGTTCGTCCTTATACTGTCCAAAGTGGTTTATCGGTAGCGATAATTGGCGCACAGGCAGACAGGGATTCGACTGAAAAATCTCTTTTGGCTAAATTTAAGAGCGAATTGAATATTACTGGCAAATCAGACTCCAAAAATGCTTACACCGGTGTTGTGGTTGTTGATCTGTCTGGTAAATATAGTGATCAAACAAAGAAAATTGCTGAGAGTCTAAAAGGTCAAGTCGGAACATTGCCCGCCGGAGAAGACAAGCCTAAGGGTGCTGATATTCTGGTTATAAGTGGCTCTCCTGCTGCTGAACCAGCTCCTGCTCAATAGGTACAAAAATACTACATATAGCGTGCGACTAACGTGGTAACATACTAGTATTAACAATTACAGATGCTGGAAATGGGTGTAATTCCCATACTGTGCCGCAACGGTTAAAGTCCGATACAGCAACTTAAGCCTCCCGAGCAGGAGCATAGAAGATTCTTCGATACCCTTGCTCGCTAAGGGTATTTTTATGGAAGCATTACAATCTAGAAACGAAGCAGTTGAATACGACGAGAAGCAAAGGTTTTATGATGATACTACAACCTGGCTCGCCGAAGTTCTTGATGGCTCAATGAGAACACCCTTTACCTATAGCTTTGATGGTGAGGATCTGCGCTCTCATGACGGTGGGGCGCTAAAGCCAATATTTCAGGATGCAATAACTAGCGCTGAAGCAATAGTCAGAGAAAACCCTGAACTTGGCTTTGAACTTCGGAGACGTCGTATAGAATCTGATGAGTATGAGGAAATTGTTTCTATGGCACGTGGTGAAACTTCAAATACACTTATGGTCGTGTCAGATTTTCCGGCAGAGTTAATGTCTGCAACAAAAGATATTGGTGGCTATAACATATCTCGTAAACAGACAATGTTACGGGTAATTAGTCGTGCATCTGACGGCACGATCACAATGCGTTCCCAAAGCCTTGATAAAAGCGACAGAGAAGGCTTAGAGACGATATATCGCTCATTAGGTAAAGAACCTCAACCCGGTGAGCTACTTGGGCAGAGAGTTAAACTTGATCTGGATGAAACCGATCAAGAATTACTTATAGACAGAGTTATGGGTGTGTATGACCGGACTCTTGAGGCTCGTTATGGCGGAAGATGGTATGCCGGCAGAAATGACACGAAGGGTGTTAATACTTATGATTTCGTTCGTTCGCAGTCTGATCTTATCGAAGGATTCATGCAACTAACTTCCGAAAAACCTACTCGTGTGCAAATGCGCAATCTTGCTGCAGCCATG
>CAZPWF010000022.1:0-8711 GCA_964590725.1 uncultured Candidatus Saccharibacteria bacterium | reverse complement strand
GTTAAGTGTTAGTTAATTTATGAAAAAGATTGGAATTTACTCTGGTACGTTTGACCCAGTACACAATGGACATATTGCTTTTGCCCTCGAAGCTGTTCAGCAGTGCGGTCTGGAGAAAGTTTACTTATTGGTTGAGCCTAGACCAAGAAGAAAACAGGGAGTAAAAGCATTTGAGCATCGAATAGCAATGGCCCAGATTGCGGTTACTCCATACGATCAGCTCGGGTTAATTATTTTAGATCAAGCTAGGTTTAGTCCTAGAGACACTCTACCGCCGCTTTTGGAGCGATTTAAAGGCATGGAGCTGTGTATGTTGATTGGTGATGATATGTTGGATCATTTGGCTTCATGGCCGCACGTTGATGAGCTGACAGGCTCTATACAATTCATCATTGGTATTAGAAAATACGACCAAACACACGTTGAAGCGATCATTGAGACGCTCAGAGATACAAACAACCTAAAAATAAATTATCGAACATTTAAACCAACAGAATACCAAATCAGTTCAAGTAGTATAAAAAGCGCGATCAAAAAAAGATTTGATTACAGTGGTATTGATCCTGATGTTGTTGAGTATATTGAAAGTAATAATCTGTATTATTCTGACGGCGAATAATGTGATTCTAGGTAAGCCAAATGCTTAGCACGATACTTTTTGAATTCGCTCTTCTTTAGGCCGTTTTTCTTGATAAATGAGCCAATTTTTTCACTGCCAATATAATGAGGAATAATGACATAACTTGCACCTTCTTCGTATAGTTCGGCTGCTTCACGAACTGTCTCGCCGTGCAGAATAACCACTGCGTGGGGATTAATTTTTTCAAGCAGATGCATCAGAAATTTATTTGTCTCGTGATCGCTTATTGTAGACACGATAAGCTTAGCCTTATCTAGTCCAGCCTCTTCTAAAAGCTCTATATCCATAGCGTCGCCGTATAGGTATTCAATTTTGCGTTGTTCCAGCACATCTATAACCTCTGGGTCGTAATCAATCACAATGTATTTTTTCTTAAGAGATTTGAATACGCTTACAAATTCATGTCCGCCTTTTTGGTACCCAAATAATACAAGGTCGTAATGGTGTTTAGACTCTTGTTCGAAGTGAGTCTTGCGACTTTCGAACATTGATAATGCTCGCTCAAAAAATGCATAAAGCCCGTCAGAGTAAATAATGAAGTAAGTAGATGCGGCGATTGAAATAAGGGCAACCATAGTAACGATTCCAACAAGATCATCAGAAACAAGTCCTTGGCGGTTGCCCAAAATAATAAAAATTAACGAGAACTCACTAACTTGTGCAAGTGCGATGGCTGTCTTAAAGCTCGTACGCTTCGTGTACCCCATTAACCCCATGATGGTTAAGATAATCAACGGTTTGAAGATTATAACAATCACACTCGCCATAATGATCGCAGGGAGCAGCCCACTAAGATTTGCAAAAGCTATACGAGTACCTAAAGAAATAAAGAACACGACAATAAAGAAGTCACGGAGTGGGCGTAAACGAGAGCTTATTTCTTGTGTATAAGGAAGACCAGCAAGAGCGATACCAGCGATTAGTGCGCCAATTTCTAGGCTGAAGCCAGATAACTCAAACAGCGCGGCACTCCCAAAACCCCAGCCAATTGCGAACAAGAATAAGAATTCTTGGCTGCCAGCAATAAGTTTATGAAAACGGGGAAGCACAACATTACCAATAATAAGAAGCGGTGCCGCTATAAGCATCCCTTTTACAGCTAAGGCTGCTAGCTGTGTGACCGAAAATCCACCCTCGCTACTTGATGTGACAAACAGTAATGCCATTGTGGCTAATACGTCTTGAATTAATAAAACACCGATAGCGATCTTGCCGTACAAACGATTTTGTTCTTTTTTATCACTGAGTAGTTTAAGAATAATAATTGTGCTGCTAAATGCCAGGGCAACCGCAAAGAAGGCAGACTCTGTTCGAGTAAACCCAAGTATAATGCCGCCACCGAACGCAAAGGCTGCCGTTGCCGCTACCTGAAGTAACCCCACTAAGCCCGCAACCTTACCGACCTCTTTTATAACCTTTGGATTTAGACCCAGGCCAATAATAAATAATAGTAATGCTATACCAATACTAGAAAATATTTCTATTGTTTCGGGTGAGTTGATCAAGTGTAGAACAGAGGGGCCAACTATTATTCCAGTAATTATGTGACCGATTATCAAAGGCTGTTTTATAATACGCATAAAGAGCGACATTCCGGTGGCAATGACGATGATTAAGCTGAGTTCTGCGAATATACTTGCGTGCATAATTTGTATTTTGTGTACTTACTAAGTTATATTCTAGGTAAACCAAACCGATTATGCTAGCAAATTTTTTGTCAAACTTTAATCCACATCTATCAACAGAGGAAAATGTTGATAAGCGATTACGTGCGATAAAGAGTTTTAAGGCTAAAGCTAACGCAAAAAGAAGCATCACTGAAAAATTTGCTGACTGGATGACTTCAAAATTTGGGTCTGTAACATTTCTTGCGCTCAACGCTGCTTGGTTTTTGGCTTGGATTTTGATAAATACCGGAAAAATCCCCGGTATTGAACCCTTCGATCCTTATCCGTTTGGATTCTTAACGATGGTAGTGTCACTCGAGGCGATATTCTTAGCTATCATTGTCTTGGTTTCACAGAACAGAGAAGCTAGGGTTGCGGAACTTAGGGACGAAATAGAGTTACAGATCGATACAGTGTCAGAAGGCGAGGTCACTAAGCTAATCAGTCTGATGGTATTACTCCTAGAGAAACAGGGCGTAGATATGCAGGGAGATCCAGAACTCCGCAAGATGCTGAGACCGATGGATAATAAGAAGCTTCAAGAAGATATAGAAAAAGAATTGAGATGAGAGACGTTTTTAGACGTTTTGCCAGCAAAGTTTCGTACCTAACTGGTACGGCTAACAATTTTGTTTTGGCTATTTGCGTTGTACTATTATGGGCAGTTTCGGGCCCTATTTTTGGATTTTCCAACACGTGGCAATTATTTATAAACACATTCACTACGATCTCAACATTTTTAATGGTTTTTGTAGTACAAAACACCCAAAATCGTGAAAGCAAGGCAATGCAGTTAAAGCTTGATGAATTAATAACACACACAACGTCCAGGGATAGCTTTGTCGACCTAGAAGATATGAGCGATGAAGAACTAGATCAACTCTATAAAGAATTCCAAGAGATTCACAAAAATTACTTCGATAATCATTCAATGCATAAACTCCACAAAAAGATCGAAAAGGCACATCAAAAACGATTTAAAAAGTAGTTGACAAAGCATAAGCGTATATGAGAACATGGCGCTACACTTCGCTCTAGTAGGTTGTGCGAGACTCCTACTTAAGAAGACAAAAATAACAAACAATAAAAAAGAAGCCAGTTAATACTGGTTGTCTGGGAGTAATAATGCCAATAAAAGTAAAGGTTACAGCTTCAAGGGGCACGCCTGTTGAAGTAAGAGTTCGTCGGCCACGCTGGCAGCAGTTTATTAGCTACTAGCTTTTTGCCGATATACACAAAGTGGTCAGTTATCTACTGGCCACTTTTGTTTTTTGCAGCAATCGCTTGATCGATTTGTTGAGAGAAATATTCAACAGTATCTTGGGTATTTTCAAGCTTTTTGCCATCTAGAACAAACGTCGGAGTACTGTTAAACCCTTGTTCTTTAGCATAGTTTTTATCGGCTTGAACAATTTTATTCACCTCTTCACTTTGCATATCCGTTTTAAACTTCGCTTCGTCTAGCCCTAATTCTTTAGCGTATGCCTGGAAATAATTACTAGGATCAGGGGCGGGAGTCCATGTTTGTTGGTTTGTATAAAGCTTGCTGTACATCTCAAAGAATTTACCCTGTTTGCCTGCGGCTTCAGCTGCTCTAGCACTAATTAATGCGTTTTTGTGGATTTCCACTAATGGGTAATGACGGAATTGAAAAGTTATCTGATCCTTGTATTTTTCTTTAATTTGTTCGATTACAGGGAAAAACCTATAGCATGCCGGACATTCGAAATCTCCGTACTCAATTAATACGACACCAGTTTTACCTGCGCCGGTAGTATGTTGTGTCAGTTGGCTGCTTTGGCCACCACCGTTATTATTAGATTTATTCGAATCTTTTTTGGTAAAAAACAAGATGCCAAAAAAGCCCACTACACATGCAGCTAAGATCAATATAAAGCGGTTATTCATTTAGTTTATTGGTTCCTCCATTTGTTACTATCATTCTACTTGATTAACTCTCGCTTTGAAAATAGTGCAATAGAATCGTAATATTTATATATGCAAACAATCATAATCATTTTACTTGGCGCATCAGCCCTTTTGTCGATTAGCCTAGAACGAACATATCACAAACTGCCTGAGAAGGAACTGAAGCGTCGCGCGCGCAAAGGTGATGAGCTGGCTAATATGCTGTTTCGAGCGGTCAGTTACGGACCTAGTTTGCGAATAGTTTTATGGACCTTTATTGCGGTGACCAATGCGCTTTTCTTTGTTGTCATGAATAGATCGGCACCTTTTTGGTTTGCGGTTATTGCGTCATTGGCGGTAATTTGGTTTGGGTATTTATGGCTTCCAGCCCGCGAAACTACTAAGTTTGGGTCATGGATAGCTGCTAGAGTGGCTCCGGTAATTGGTTGGCTTATGGAATACATCCACCCGCTGGTTAATCGTTTAGGACAATTTGTTGAGCGTCACTTACCATTAATTTTCCATACTGGTTTGTATGAAAAAGAAGACCTGATAGATCTTATTGATAAACAAAAAGTTCAAGTTGAGAATCGAATAGACAAAGCAGAACTTGATATGGTGAAACACGTATTAACGTTTGGAGACAAATTAGTTAGAGATTTCCTTACGCCTCGTCGGGTCGTTAAAAGTGTCTCGATTGATGAATCGATAGGGCCAGTATTAATGGGAGAGCTGCATAAAAGTGGTCATTCCAGATTTCCGGTTTTTGATGGTACACAAGATAATATTGTTGGAATTTTATATTTACGTGATGTTGTAAGTACAGAGGAAACAGGATCAATAAAGCCGTTAGTTAGGAAGGGTGTTCATTATGTCCATGAAGAGCAGAGTCTATATGATGTTCTGCAAGCGTCCGTTAAGTCTCGACAGCATTTGTTCGTCGTCGTGAATACGTTTGAAGAGTATGTTGGCGTAATAACCGTAGAGGACGTATTAGAGCAGATTATTGGACAACAGATTGTTGATGAATTTGATCAATATGATGATTTACGTGCGGTCGCGGCGAGGGCTGCAAAAAATGAACACAGGCAGCTGCATAAAAATCCAGAGGAAAAGATAGATAAGCTGGCAACAAATGAGCCAGAAAAAGAAGACAATACAACTGAGGTGAAATAGTCTATAATAACTTATTAGAATGATAAGTCTAGGTAGATTAGATAATAATACTAGGACCGGCGCGTAGTTCAGACGACTACGCTACTTGCGGTCCGATCTAGTCTGAAAACAAACTTACAACTAAGGAGATACTATGAGAACCCTAAGCCGTGACGTAACCAAACATACAGGGAAAGAAGTGACCGTACAGGGGTGGGTCCAGAACCGTCGTGATCACGGCGGCCTAATCTTTATCGACATTCGTGACCACACGGGAATTGTTCAGTTAGTAATTCAGCCAGAAAAATCAGAAGCGTTTGCAGTTGCCGAACAGCTACGCGACGAATTTGTCGTTACTGCAGCTGGAAAAGTTGTAGAACGAGGCGAAGGGCTTAAAAACCCGAACATCATCACTGGTGACGTTGAAGTACGAGTAGAAAACGTCAATATACTTAACCGTTCAGAACCTTTACCTATCCAAATCAATGACGAAGACCATGTCAGTGAAGAGGTTAGGCTAAAATATCGATATCTGGATTTACGACGTCCCAAGATGCAGGAGACACTTAAAAAACGTGCACAATACTATAAGATGATGCGCGATTACATGGAGAAGCAGGAATTTACAGAGGTATCTACTCCTATTCTAGCTAATTCTAGCCCAGAGGGGGCTCGTGATTTTTTGGTTCCATCGCGTGTACATGAGGGTAAGTTTTACGCTTTGCCACAGGCGCCACAGCAGTTCAAGCAACTATTAATGGTGGGCGGAATCGCTCGATATTATCAGATTGCAACCTGTTTTCGCGATGAAGATCCTCGAGCTGACCGACTATACGGTGATTTTTATCAATTAGATATGGAAATGTCATTTGTTGATGATGGCGAAGAAGTTCGTAACAATGTTGAGCCGTTAATAAAATCGTTAGTTTCAGATTTTGCAGGTAAGAAATTATTAACCAAAGACATTCCGCGCATTACGTATGATGAAGCAATGGATCGATTCGGAACGGATAAACCTGATTTACGTTTCGAAATGGAATTAGTTGATCTTTGCGATACATTAAGCGCAACGGAGTTTGGGGTATTCGCGAATGCAATTAAAAATGGTGGATCCGTGAAGGCTATTTGCGTGAAGGGTGGAACTTCACTCAGTCGTTCGCAGATAGATCATTTTACTGATATTGCTAAATCAGAGGGTGCTGGCGGACTTGCATATCTTTCGTTCGAATCCGGTGAGGTAAAATCCCCGATTGCTAAGTTCTTGTCAGATTTAGAATTGAAAACAATTCGAGAAAAAACGGGTGCATCAGATGGAGATTTGGTATTTTTTGGTGCCGATACAAAACCTATCGTAAACAAGGTATTGGGTAGGCTAAGGAGTGAAATAGCGGATCATTTCGAATTAAAGGATCCGGATGTTATAGCTCTTGCGTGGATTGTAGATTTTCCGTTTTACGAGTGGGATGACAAGGCTAAGAAAGTTGACTTTGGTCATAATCCGTTCTCTATGCCGAAAGGTGGACTATCTGCATTTAATGATTCTCAGACGGACGAAGAGCTATTAGGTATTGTTGCTGACCAATATGACATGGTTATGAATGGCTATGAAATTTGCTCTGGTGCAGTGCGTAACCATAGCCCTGAAATCATGTATAAGGCTTTTGAGTCGATTGGATATGATAATGATCATGTTGATGAAAAATTTGGCGCCATGATAAATGCCTTCAAGTATGGCGCTCCACCACATGCCGGTTGCGCCTTTGGTATTGACCGAATGTTCATGGTCCTTACAGGCGAAGAAAATATTCGCGAGGTTGTTGCTTTTCCTAAGAACGGTTCAGGTGTGGACGTAATGATGAACTCTCCGAGCATCGTAGATAATTCACAGCTCAAAGATCTCAATATTGAGCTTAAAACAGAGTAAGCTAACAGATGTCTGAAATATGCCATGATATTCCGTTTGTAGAGAATCCTGGAGGGCAGTGTGTGCCAGCTTGTATCGCTATGGTTGTGCAGCATTTCAGGCCTGAACTAGATTTTGATCTAGCTGAATCAAGTGAATTATGTGGTTACGAAGCTGGTCAAGGTGCTTGGGGTATTCAAAGTTTATTGTCGCTGAGCGACCTAGGTTTTGAAGTGCAGTGGGTAGAGGATTGGGACATACATCAGTTCATAGAAAACCCGGAAGGGTATCTTGCAGAGATCTTTGACGATCAAGAGATGCTTGACTACCAGTTAGAGCACTCAAACATACCATTAGAACGTGAACGTGCTATAGCGTACGTCGAAAATAAACAACCATTCGAGAAACGCCCCGGAACACGACATGACGTTGAGACATTAATAGATGACGGTTGGCTAATGAGACTAGAAGTTAACGGTAAACCGCTAGCCAACCAAGAAGGTTATGGTGCGCACTCGGTGCTGGCTATTGGCTACAATAATGACGAAGTTATCATACATAATCCCGATGGTAAATATGGCCCTAAGCCAAATCAACATGTCGAGTGGGAGCGATTCATGGATGCGTGGCGCGGTTTTGGCGGTTCACTTGCTCTGAATGCATACAGGATGAAGTTGTGAAACTATACTTGTCTTCGTACCGAGTACCGACGCCAAATGATTTATTTGAGTTAGTTGGTAAGAATCCAGACAAAATCAAGATAGCACTGATTCCAAATGCTAAGGATTACTACGCCGAGAAGGCGCGTAACGTAAAAATCCAATCAACTATTGATTATTTTAATACGATTGGTATTAAACATTTCAAGGTTGTTGATCTGCTTGGTAATGATACCGAAAATCTTCGACAGGAGCTTAAAGATTGTGATGTTATTTGGTGCATGGGCGGAAACACATTTTGTTTGATGGAGGTGATTCAAAAAAGTGGATTTGAAATAGTCGCAAGAGAGTTATTAGAAAATAATATAGTTTACGGTGGATCAAGTGCCGGTGCGATCGTTGCTGGCATAACCCTCAAAGGTGTGGAGTTTGCTGATGATCCTCGTTTTGCTGAGTCGGTCGTCTGGGACGGTATGGGGTTAATTGATAAAATAGTCGTGCCACATGTTGGTAGCGAAATGTTTGGGTTTGGAATAGAAGAACTGAAAGAAATGCATAGAAATAGTTCTAAGCTAATTGAGCTGACAGATGATCAGGCTCTTGTTGTTTACGATAAAATTTGCAAAGTTGTGACCGGTCGACCGAATTCATAATTACCGATCAACTCAAAGAGTGTTGAAATATAACCGTTTAACAGTCATACTATGCTAAACGTTTATGTATAACACAGAAAACTCATTACAACAACGAACAGGACAGGTTGATACGCCCAATGTGTC
>CAZPWF010000021.1:0-12369 GCA_964590725.1 uncultured Candidatus Saccharibacteria bacterium | reverse complement strand
TTGGAACTTCTTGAGGTTTGCCTAGAGAAAATAGTGCAAACTGAACTCCAGCGCCCTTCATAAAGCCATACTTTGGATCAGCAGGAGGACTCCCCGCCTTATTAAAGCCTCTAAATGTAGGGTTGTCTGTCGGCGCAGTACAGGTCGTGTTGCCATTATTGAATGCACTACCTACTTGAGCGTCGTTACCATAGATTTTGAAGTAAGGTTTTCTGCCGACTTGGTATGTTTCGCCACATGTCAGAACCGCGTAAGCGTCGTTACCGGCATATCCAATAGTATATTGCCCACCGTAGCCTCTTATCTGGTCGGCCATCCATTGCGGGATTGGTTGTCCAAGATTTGGTAACCATGCCACGACATAATTAACACTATACGTGTTGGCCGTAGCCTGCGAAAAGATTGAAGAAATTGAATTTGTTCTAGTTGCGCCTGGAGGTGCAGTACCGCTAGTACTATAGTATCCACTTGTTGAAGCAGCGGGACTAGGTGGAGCATTGAGAACCATAGTATATTGCATTGCTCTGCCTTGTGCGCCAGGTTGGTACGCGAAATTTGCATTCGCAGAGAATTGCACGTTTGGCTCTGGTGCAGATGGCGAAAGTGACAATGCTCCACAATCTGGTGGCCTGCAAACACCCGGATTATACGGCGATCCAGTTGCATGCGTAAAATTACCGGATGGTATAGCCCTGTTAGTTATGTCATATGCACGAACATAATAATTTCTCCCATATGCATCTTTATTCCCGGCTAAAGAATAACTAAAATTGTGCCCACTTGTGTACTGATCATATACTGATTGGCCGCCAAACTCGGGCAACGCATCAACTGTAATTAGCACGCGTATCTCAGTATTTGGAGAGTCCCTATCTTGCGCAACTCCAGTTATGACATCAGTGCTACAACCAGAGACACCAGCTACTATCACGTCCGTCGGCTGGCACCCAATGTCACTATCTGGTTCATCAAACGGTAAATACATCTGGACTCCGTTGTCATTACCAACACTATGCCAAGACCATGAATAGCTATCACCAGATTGAATCCTAATTGCACCGCTATTAATGGTTTGTTCTCGATAATCATCTTGACCACCCAAGTAGCCATTAGAATTACCTCCATCATACCATCCATTACTAGCTGAGACTCCAGTTGTTCCATTACGTAGCTCCCACCAAATATCTGGGTCAGAAGGGACTCCAGAAGGAGGACGATCAGCGTCAAACCAGGCTAGCTTAAAAGTGTTGGTAGGCGTTTCGCAGGTAGCTCTAAAGTTGACTTTATATTCTGAATTACCGGTCGCACTTAAGGGACTGTGCATTAATGACTGAGGTAATCCTAGATCTCCACTAGCACCAAACCCAACACGCGAATAATTGGCATTACTGTAATCCGATTTTCTTGCCCTTGAAGTGACTTTAAATGCATTACTTCCAGACACATTCATTGTGACCTGCACGAACAAAGATACGTAGCCACTGGGGTCAGCCTGGGTCGGAAGTTCATAAAGACCTAGGTTGCTACCTGGCCTCTGAAATTCTAAATGCGCATTATTACCTAAACCTGCTGCATCCGCACCCCAACATATTGGTAATGGAGGCGGATTAATATAGTTTCCGTTACCGTCAGCCGGACAAATTAATATCGAAACTTGTCCAGCCACACAGCCGGTTGGCACCGAACTACCATAATCTACACCCTGTTTATAACACAAGTCTTCAAAATCAATAATATACCTGTCCGTGTCGCTGGCTGAATACTTTACTTTCAAGAATGCTGTTGGTGCATCTAGAAAAACACCATTTCCTTTTCTAGCCGCACCAATATGTGCAGAATTATCACAACAGTCAGGGTAAGTATAGTCAGACCAAGCAAATGCATGCCCTGATTGCAAAAACAAAAACAAAAAAATACTTACAAACAGAGACCCGCAAAAGAGCAGTATGATTTTTGGGTCAATTGGTGACGCTATTCGTGTCATTGGGAGCCAATTTTTAATTCTTGATAATTTATTACACTCTCTGTATTGCCGCTAAGTTTTTCAGCCCCGGCTTCGCCACCATTCTTATCAACAAAATCTAATGCAAGCTTGTAGTACTTTTTCGACAAATCGAATTGCTTCATCGTCTTAGCGGCGTGAGCAGCATCAATTGCAAAGAAAACATCAAATGAAGATGAATCTTGCTGATAAACGATAACTCTATCTACACAACTAAAATCATTTAAAGGTAAACAAACCACCGAGAGCGAAGCATATAGAGCAGACTTCGTATTAGTATCATTAGTATTGTTTATTGATTCTTCAATCATTTTTTTGGCTTCAGCATATCTCTTTTTACCTATTAGCCCATTCATCTCTATTTGCGAAGCAACATCTTTTTGTTGTTGACTGCTTAGTTTAGATTTGTTCATAGTATCAACAGTTTTTTTCATATCAGCTTGCTGCTGTTCTGTGAGGTTCGGTCGTTTATTACTGAATTTATTGATCGCCAGTATCACGCCAATAACAAAGATTATTATTAATAGAATGGCTAGGATTATTATTAACTTACGGGTCTTAGTATTTTTTTTTACAGTTCCAATAGAAGACTTATTAAGATCTGATATTTCTTTTGTTTTGAAAGGTTGACCTTCATTCGTTTGATTTATTGCCGAATTAGTGCCCTTTTTATTGAAGAGTTTCATACTTGTAATAAGCATACCTTATTTATGCTTATGTTTGAACCCCACATTTGCGCCTTTACTCACCTTCGTTAACTGATAACCATATATAATGATCTGCGCAACTATCACGTAATCATTGATGGCAATAGTTAACACCGATAGAACGGGCTTAGAAGTCTAATAAACACAAGCTCTATGAAGGTGTTAATTGGCTAAGCTTATCGATTTCGTAGACACCGAACTTCTGTGGTCCTCCCGCTGAATCAACATAAACAACTGGAGCCCTAGATCCTCTAGATCGCAACGATACACCTTCTGCTGGTTTACGTATAAGCGAACTACCAGGGTCTTCGACCGCTACCATTTCTCCGTTTTCATCCTGTGAGAAAGAAGAAACATACAAAGGTATTCCCATAGATTCTGCTTTTTCCATTGCATGCTTATACATAGATCGATTAACCGCATCACTCGCCTCAGCTGAATAAATAGTTTCTACATGTAGAGCAGGACTGCCGTCTTCTGTCTGGAGTAATCTGAATATAGCACGTGCAATCGGCCTGCCGCTATCACTGCGCAAAAGCAAGATTTTTGTGTTAGGATCCGTATAGCCAAGAAGCGCCTCGTTAAACATGCCGTCTCTGTAATTTTGACAAGAAGAAACTGGTGCCTCGCCAATTTCTATTGTTATCCTTGGGTTAATCGTGTCCACCACGTCAATGTCGCGCACGTCACCCGTTTGTTGTCTATAGCTGTCGAACACAGTCTGAATACGATCTACAACAAATTCACGCTCTTGCCCAAGATTTTTTGAGAGCCTTTGTATAATTTGTACGATGGGTTTTCCTTTTTTCCCATTCTGTATTATTGTTCCGGCTGAAACATCTTCACCATCTAGTGACAACAGCAACGCGACATCTTGCCTTATCTGTAGACGCTTACGCTCCTCTTCATTTTCGTTTAACTCTTCATTTAGAGCATTTAATTGTTCTTTCGCAAAAGTTTGGTCAGGTTGAGAACGAAGCAGATTTATTTCTTTATGCAACGTACCGATTCTCTGACCCAATTCGCCAATCTCGACACCCATTTGCTTAACAAGTCCAGGTGCTTCTCCTGCTTCAATTACACTACCGTCTGGCAATTCTGCAATATTGTCTCTCAATATCGCACGAATATCGGCTACGGCCGTTGTTGCCTCTAGGCTAAAGGCTTCATGATATCCAGAGATCGTTTCTTCTTTCCATTTACTTAACTGTTCTAAGCTCAATCCTTCTGGGAGCAAGCCCTTTTCTTTCATAATGTCTAAGCTTTCTGCAGTAGTTTCGCCAAAATGCCAATCTTCATACTTACCATTTAGAATGCTTTCAACCATCGGACGCACGACCGCAACATGCTCTTCTGAGCTGCTGTATTGTGAAAGATAAAGTCCGACGCTATTTGGAGTAACAAGCTGCTCTGTAAATCGTTTAATTTCAACATCCGTTATTGTAACGTCTATCCCGCAACCCCTAACTACCGCTTCGGTTGTAATGCTTTGTAGTTCACCAAAAGTCTGTACTTGATCTATGCGATCAGTCGAATTGAGTGAATTAAGAACCAGGAAGGTCTCTATCATAGATCGTTCTTGATCTGCCGCTGGATCTAATCGTTGCCTTGTTTGGGAAAATTTTTCCGTCAATCCCAGTTGCTCCAATCTGGATATTGATGAATAAACGCTACTTGCTTCTAATAGAAGACGTTTTTTAGAGCTTTCATTATCTGATTTTTGAATACGTCGAAGGGTTTGAGTGAGGTATTTACCAGCAATACCCATTTTAGCCTCATTGTTAATAGCTGAATCAATAACGACATCCTGACCCGTATCTATACTGTGCTTTTCAAAGAAATCTGGGTACAACAAAGCCTGTGCTGGATTGCTGCTAAGCAAATTACGTGAAAATTGTTGAATTTCTTCCGCAGTTAAATATTTTTCGATTGATTCTCCCGAAAATACCAATTCAGTAAAGTACTCATGGCTAGTATTTAGGATTATGTTTTTGACCAAATCGTGGCTAATTGTGCCACTTGGGATCCAGTTGAGTTGTCTAATAAACTCCAGATTGCCTTGCGAGGATTCGGTAGCTCTAGATATATATAAATCGTTTTCCTCTAAGCTATATAAATAACTTACCTTGCTAAACAACGACAACGACCGCTCAGGGTTTGCATTCCTAACTTTGTCCGTAATTTCGCGTAATTTTTCATCGCCAAAATTTTCTGCTATAGAACCAAACCCATAAGATTGATAAAAAATATCACCGTTAGCAATTATTTTGTCTACAGTATCATCCAGCATCGACTCCAGCTCTTCAGATGAAAACAAAGTGCCCATCGAGCTTCCAGAATCATCAGAAAGATATTTATAAATAAATAGGGAGCTGTAATCTTCCATGCCCTTAAGTACGTACTGTCTTAAAGACTCCTGGCTATCAAAATATTGCCCAAACTCATCAAGATCCGTACTTACTTGTTCAAACGAACAAACATTTATAACTTCCTGGATCATTGATTTAAGATCTTCTTCGCCTATCAGATCTCTCACAGCGTCACGCCTATAAGAAAACCGAAATATCGAGTATAAACTTGCCGGATCTTTTTCAAAAAGTTCCCTAACATAATCAGCTCGCATTTTTTCTGGCAAAGCTTTACAACCTATTACCAAGTCAGCATGGTAGGCTGGGTCGGAAGAAGATTCAAGAAAATTTATATATATCTCTGTAATCTCTTCTTTCGAAAAATACCTTTCTATTTCTGTCGATAAACCGCCGATCGCTTTATCAATATTTCGTTCTATCTGAGTACTTAAAATTAAGCGAATATCAGATTCCGTGAGTAAGCCGCGCGTATCCATACTCATACCTACTAAATCATCGGTTGTAGACAATTCATCTATCACAGCCTGTCTTACGGTACTAATAACTGATTCGCTTAAGCCTTCTACATTTGAAATGTTCATTAATGCATAATTTCTTGGGTCGCTACTAGTAACCGACAAGACTTTAGCTTCTACCTCATCAAGAGTCCATACTCCAGCTTCAATCCCCTTGCTCAGAGATGAAGCAATGGGTAAAATTTCTTCATCATCAAAAATCTCTCTTGCGAGTTCATATTGAATCGTTTCACCAATCAGTTCACCTAGTTCATCATCAAAAATATAAATTGCTGCCGCAAACTTATCGTTCGAAGTGATTCTTTTTACTATATCTATCCGTTCTTCAGGTTCATAATATCGTAATAAAGTTGGCATTCGATTTACTAATTCATGCTTTGAATTAGGATCATCAATAATACAATCAAAGGCTGTGCGTATAGTTTGTTTGTCAGCAACCTTTTCAAGTATTTCGTAGGATCGCAGTATTATACCTGGATTTCTAACTATAGCCTCGCTGATAGCCTGACCAAACAGCTCAGGACTCTCAGCAAAGTCAATAATTTGCTTATCACTAAAAATCTTGTCATCCCAACCATCTTTGTTGATTCTTTTCATCACACGCTTCGAAATGTCCGGGCTATATGACAAAGCTTCGAGATAAAGCGCTCTTCTTTCAACAGGATCAGTTGCTTCGTCAGCTTCCTTCATACGGGAATCAACATACTCAGCTTGTTCACTTCTTATCCTTCTCATCGCTCCGATATATTCTTGATATGCTTCTCTGTCATAACTAGAAGGAGAAAATCGCATTTCGTATACTTTGGCACGAGCTTCATCGGGTGGTAAGGCGGCAGTCTTTTCAAATATTTCTAATTGATAGCTCGGTATTTCACGCGAATCCGATGACAACTGATCTAGCACGACAAGTTCATGACGGGCTTGTTGCTCTTCGGGAGTAAACACGTGCCTACCATCCGCTTCTAAGGGTGTTGGTTGTGGCGCATTGGGCAAACAAGCTGGCGATAGTAGTTCTGTTTCTGACATGTTTTTGTTTTAGTATTTACTACCTAATAGTATAGCAAATTGTTACTATTTTGTCAATGCTACGCATCTGTTATAATACTACGTAATGAGTTTATCGATTGGAATTGTTGGGTTGCCTAATGTTGGCAAATCCACACTATTTAATGCACTGACTGACAACAATATTTTGGCAGCTAATTATCCCTTTGCGACAATAGAGCCAAATACTGGTATTGTTCCCGTTCCTGATGAGCGACTGAGCAAGTTAGCCGAGATATATAAAAGTAATAAAATAATCCCAGCAACTGTGACATTTGTAGACATCGCCGGACTCGTAGCTGGTGCAAGCAAAGGCGAAGGCCTGGGTAACCAATTCCTTGCAAACATCCGTAGCTGCAACGCAATCTGTCATGTCGTACGAGCATTTAACGATAATGACGTAGTGCATGTCGACGATAATCATGATCCAAAGAAAGACATAGACGTAATTAACACTGAACTAGTTTTAGCCGATCTTCAAACCGTCGAAAAACGACTACCCAAACTGCAAAAAGAGGCACGGGCAAATCCTAAGCTAAAATCACAAGCCGATGTACTAGAACAAATCTACAAATTATTAAACGATGGCACTCCTATTTCGCACGCCAACGAAGAGTTTCCTGATGAATATATCCAAGATTTACATCTGTTGACTGCCAAACCAGTAATTTATTTGTTCAATGTTGACGAAGAAACCCTGTCAGACAAAACCAAGCAAGATGAGCTACAAAAACTCGTCGGCAATGCCCAGGCAGTTTTTGTCTGCGCTAAGCTAGAGAGCGAACTCAGAGGCCTAGATGAAAACGACCGCCTAGAATTACTCGAGAGTTACGGAGTATCAGAATCCGGTTTGGTTCAAGTTATACATGCGGCCTATGACACATTAGGGCTGCAGAGTTATCTAACTGCAGGCGAACAAGAGGTACGAGCCTGGACAATACACAAGGGCCACACTGCCCCTCAAGCTGCAGGTGTAATCCATGGCGACTTCGAAAAAGGCTTTATAGCTGCGCAGGTTTTTGATTATAACGACTTGGTATTATTTGGATCCGAAGCATCAGCAAAGGCCGCCGGCAAAGTCCGTACCGAAGGTAAAGATTATGTTATGCAACCGAACGATGTGGTCGAATTCCGCTTCAACGTCTAAATTTAAAAACAATCACTGGCCAAGTTCGGCTTTAGTCTTGGTCCAGTTGAGTCGTTCTTCGACACCTGCCTGAAGTGCAGCGTCTCCCTTTTTAGTAAGCTTCTTATTCCCAGTAAAATTAGCGATTGGTTCGTAGGTTAACTTTATGTTTGGCTTAGTTAAACCTTGGTTTTCGGCTTGCTCTAAACAGCTATCGCGCCTAACTTTGCACTGCTTACCTAGCTCTAGCCATTTAGCCACGTTATCGTCATATTTAATATCTAATCCAACATCAACACTTAGCCCACGTTGTGTTTCAAAGTCCAACTGATCAAACATTAGATTACCTGTGGAGTAAAAAATTGGCTTACCCTTATAAACTTCGCTGTTTTGCACCCAGTGTGGACTATTACCTACAACAAATTCAGCGCCCGAATCAATAATGGCGTGTCCGACATTCACCTGATCTGCACCGGCTTTAGGCAAATACTCAACGCCAATATGCATAAATCCAAATACTGGCATTGTTTTTGCATATCGCTGAACAGTTTCTATCTCGCCTGCTTTTGGCAATCTAAAGAAATAATGAAACGCACAAAACGCGATCGGTATCTCACCTTTTTCTTTTTGGCCGCCTGACTTAACAACCTTAATAGGCAAAGCTATCACTTCACAGTCATCGTCGGTTACCGAAGGATCGTAGTTTCCTACCGACTGAATCCCTGATGCGTATAGATTTTTTTGGGTTTCAATAAACCCTACTTGACCCATATTATTTGTGTGATTATTAGATAAGTTTACGAGATTAAAGTATTTAGAATAATTAACCAACCATTCCGGGCGACAGTTGAAAACTAAGTTATTAATCTGTTCCTGGTAGCTAACATTATTGTTAGTTACAGGGCATTCTAAGTCTGCCATCCACCCGTCGTATTTTTCGGGCTCAAAGCTAGAAAATTGGCTAAATGGCTGATTGTAATCACCGTTTGCGTACTTTTCTATTGCACGGGCTAGAACTATAGTGCCACTGAATAAGTACTTTCCACTTACCGATTGAATATCCTGATTTACATTAGTAGTTTGCACTGAGCTCTGCACCTGAATCTTATCTGTAGGTTTATGTAAGTACAGCCAGTATGCGCCAATCAAAAAGACGCTAACAAATAGGAGCGCAAGACCAATTAGCCGTTTATAAGTCCCGTTTTCTCCCGTTTCAGCGCTATCTACATTACTAAACTTCATCTATAGCAAGTATTGCAGAAGATTAAAATTATGCCAACGCGTGATTACTCAATAGCTGAAAGGATCGATTTTGATAGATCGGCAACCTTATTTACGCCAGCATCTTTACTCATAATCGATATGATTACGAATTCTCCGTTCTGAAGTTTGACTATGCCAACATCGTGATATTCTGATTTTTCACGAAAGCCAACCTTGTCGTATACGTTTGCCCCTGCGAGGCCTTTTGGCATGCCGTCTCTATATTTCTGTCCAATCATCGAATCTAACAACTTTTGTCGTGATGAAACACTCAGATCCGTTCCGTTCTGGATCCTAGCCAAGACAATAGTAGCGTCATGCGCAGTTGTAAAAAAGGTCCTCGACGATGTATTGGTAAGCCCGTACGATTTCAGCTTAATATTCAATTCGTTACCAAGTTCCAGCATCATTTTTTCGCCACAAGGATTATTCGATGTCCTGATCATTTCGTCTAAGCACTTGCCACGATCCCAGTCGTTTACATATGGATCATTTGGATTGAAAGCGCCACTATCGATCTTTTGATATGCAATATATGCAACATATAACTTATAAATACTTGCCATATAGAACTCTTGATCTTGTTGAGTAACTGCAAGTGTGTTACCAAATTTATCGGAAACAACAACACCGTATGTCCCGGCATGGCCACTAACCCACTTGTCTATCTCGCTCTGTATAGCTTTGGCGTCCAGTGAATTACTGGCTTTCGGTACTTCTGATGGACTATTTATTGGTGGAGCTATCTTTTGCACTCGTGCTGGAGAAGCTTCTACCGTGTTAGTTTTGGCATGCATAACCTGGGATCCAGCGATACCAAACAACATGACGCAACAAAGAAGCGTAGCAATAACGACACGTGTTTTATCTTTGTATGTGTCTACGTTATACCGAACCGGCGTTCCGTAAGCTCCATACAAATATGAAAACTTCATATTTGTTTTTCCCTCTTTTATTTTCTTTTTTGATGTGCGTTTTTTAAGTCTTTACATCAAACATTGTAGGCACTATTTGACATAAAATCAAGTACGTTTATGCTTATCGCTGCCAATGTATGGGCGTATTACGAATTACTTTGATAAGATCTTCTGTTCCAGGGACAGTATTATCTTCGTAGTAGTGATTTGTCCCCATAAAATTATCAACCACATCCAGACACTGAATCTCATCGGCAAGCATATGGATTCTATCTAGGGCCGGAACTGTTGCAAAAGGTGTCGCGACAATTAATCGCTTGGCATTCACTGGTTTAAGAAAATCCGTAGCAATATCAATCGAAAACCCGTTCTGAAAACCATCAGAAGTAAGAATAATTACATGTCGTTGCAGTAACTCTCTTTTGATTTCTCCATCCGCACCGAGTAGACTGTGTAATTCGTGCAGGCCGTTCATTCTAGCTTGCTCTATATAGCTTCTATAGTCACCCTGCATTTCTTCTAACTGACCCACGGAAAACATTTTGTTATAAGTAAATAGATTATCAGATGATACTGCAGCAAGAGGCGTATTTTCCCCTGGCAATGTTATGTCTTTAGTCAGTAACATAGCTAGTGCCGCATGTATGCGCATGGCAATTTGTGCGCCAACAATTACCCCGCCAGGGTTTAAAGCAATCACAGATACATTCTGAGTACTATACTGTGTTAATTTGTCGGCTATCATCTTGCCCGCTTGGGCGCGACTATGAAAATACATGACAAAAGTTTACCATAAGCTTTAACTGCTTACTGGAGTTTTTTCAATAAATAAAATCTTTCTCTGTTGCCTTTTGCCCCAGCAACATCCGAATCAGCCTTGTTAAGAATAACGAACTGCTTTTGTACCCAGGTCTCAAAGTCCTTCAAAATATCACGACGAATGTGATCATTTTTTATCACCCCTTTATGCTTCATACCTGATTTTGCAGCTTCAAACTGCGGTTTTACCATTGCTAACACTTTAGTATTTTTGTTACTCAGCTTAGCTACAGCTGGCAGTATATCTTGAAGACTGACAAAAGAAACGTCAATAACCACAACATCAATCGTTTCAAGGGCTGATCGCTGGAAGTCATTGATGTCTGTTTTTTCATGAAGTTCAATTCTCGGATCATTACGCAAACTTGGGTGCATCTGATTTGTGCCAATCTCAACCGCAATCACCTTTTCTGCACCATTCCTCAAAGAATAGTCTGTGAACCCTCCAGTCGACGAACCAACATCAAGCACAGTTGCACCTCTAAAATTAACTCCTAAAATCTGCGCAACCGAACTAAGCTTTAGACCGGCACGTGACACATACTGATCTTTGATATTCATTTTGATTTTTTCTGCGCCAGATATTAGTGTGCCAGCCTTTGTCACCACCCTACCGTCAACTGTAACGTAACCGAGCTTTACGTAACTCTCTGCCTGACTACGCGTCGCGACTATTCCTTGACTAACAAGTTCCTGATCTAGCCTCTGTTTCATTATAACTTTCTTAAGAATGTTAGTTAATCTTTGACGCGTTCACGGTAGGCGCCAGTTGCGGTATCGACACTGATCGTATCGCCAGTTTTTACGAATGCTGGAACCTTTACTGTAATGCCAGTCTCGAGTTCAGCGTCTTTCATGACGTTACTAGTTGTGTCACCTTTAACCACATCATCGGCGTGCGTAACTTTGAGAGGAACATTTTTGGGAAGTTCTACGTTAATTACTCTTCCGTCAAAACTCTGAGCAACAACCTTGTCACCCTCTTTAATGTAGCCAGCTTGGTCGCCAATCATGTCACTGGACACTTCAATCTGATCAAACGTTTCTTCGTTCATGAAGTAAAAGTTTGTTGCGTCATTATATAAGTACTGTACGGTTTGGTTGGTAACATCGGCAGTTTCTACAGACTCGTTGCCCTTAAAGGTTTTTTCTAGCACTCTGCCATCGAGCAAACTCTTGATACGAACATTAACAATTGAACCGCCACGGCCCATTACCTTCTGACCATATTCAACGACACGGTACGGAACGCCCTCATACTGAAACACTGTACCTTTTTTTAAATCTGTAATTCCGAACGCCATTTTTTACTCCTTTACTAGTTGTTCGAAGCACACTTTTGTAGCGGGCGTCATATTTACTATATACTCTTTAAATCTAGTTACCGGCACAGAGATCATTGCACCTTCCTTGGCCACAGCTTTAAAGTTTTTATCAATAACAGTAGAAAATACATTTGCTATGACCGAAACAGGTTCGTTTTTGTGATCTGACACCACTTCAACGACACCCAGCTCTTCAACATCTTCACTGTTAACTTGAATGTTAGTTTCTTCGTACAGCTCTCTGCAAACAGCTTGTTCGGGAGTTTCATTATCTTCTATTTT
>CAZPWF010000020.1:0-12726 GCA_964590725.1 uncultured Candidatus Saccharibacteria bacterium | reverse complement strand
AGATAAATCCAAAATCTCGGACGACTAATTTTTATTAAAAATGTCAGCTTCATGCGATAATTATATCAATGAATCTAACACAAATGTCAGGAACTGCTACTGCTATTGGTGCTGTCATAGCAGTTGGTCTGTTCGCCCTGCCCTCATACATCGGCGCAATTAAACAAACAGGCCTACTAAGAGGGTTACTGATAATCGTATCTCTTGGTGTATTTGCACTTGGATTCGAAACCCTAGCAATTAAAACCGGACTACCCTACGGACGATTTGCGTATAGCGAAAACCTAGGTTATAAATTCATCGGCATAACTCCTTGGATTGTAGCCGCAGCCTATCCCCCGATTTTACTGGGTGCTTTTTGGTTGGCCAGAAAAATTAGTAGCGGCTTCTTGGTCGTCGTGTTTACTGCACTTTTTGCAACCATTGTAGATGTAGCACTTGATCCAGCTATGGTTAAATTGTCGTTCTGGCAGTGGGATGTGCCAGGTCCATTTTTTGGTGTTCCAATAATTAACTTCGTTGGTTGGTTTATTAGCGGCCTTATCGGAGCGGCGATCTTGAAAGCACTTTGGGGCGATGCAAAAGTGAGGAGACTAACTGCATATAGTGTATTCGCTATTACCTTATTTTGGTCTGGGGTAAACCTTGGGGTTGAGCAATTTATCCCTGCTTTCGTAGGATTAGCCATATCAACCGTCTTGTTGGTACTTTTCTTCATTGAAAAACGCCAAGAAAACTCTGAAGAACAATCATGAACAAATCAAAATCAGTAATAATCATTGGCTCAGGGTTTGGTGGACTGGGATCTGCCTGCTTGCTTGCAAAAGCTGGTTATAAAATAACCGTTCTGGAAAAAAACGAACAGGTCGGTGGACGTGCTTCTGTGTTTGAAGCCAAGGGTTTTAAATTTGATATGGGACCGAGCTGGTATTTGATGCCTGATGTATTCGAACATTTTTTTAAACTACTCGGAGAAGATGTTCATAAACACTTAAATCTTAAGAAACTTGGTCCAAGTTATCGTATATTCTACAAAGATACCGATCAAAAAGTAGACATATATTCTGATCTTAAGAAAGACCTAAAGACAATTGAATCAATTGAAGAAGGCGCAGGAGAGGCGCTCCAACGATATCTAGATCAAGCTGGTTATCAGTATGAAGTTGCTAAAGACCGGTTTATGTATAAAAATTACGACTCGATCCGTGATTTTATGACAAAAGAAATGGCTGTAGAAGGTAGAAAATTAAGTGTACTGTCAAATATGGACCGCTATGTTCGTAAATACTTCAAAACAGATGCCATGCAAAAGATTATGCAGTATCCTCTAGTGTTCTTGGGCTCGAGTCCATACAACACACCAGCGATCTATAACATAATGAGTCATATCGACTTTAATATGGGCGTATTTTACCCACAAGGTGGCATATATGAAATCACCAAGTCTTTGCAATCTATTGCTGAAAAGTACGGTGCTAAATTCAAAGTAAATACTGATGTTCAGAAAATAATCGTTGAGGACGGACGTGCTGCCGGCGTAAAACTTGTTAGTGGCAAAGAAATTCGCGCCGATATAGTAATCAGTAATGCTGACATTCACTTTACTGAACAGCACTTACTAGACCCAGAGCACAGATCAAAATCTAAGAAATATTGGGACAAACGCACACTCGCCCCAAGTGCGTTGATTATGTACTTGGGAGTAAAGGGTAAACTACCGAGCTTAACGCATCACAATCTTCTTTTTAGTAAAGACTGGAGGCAAAACTTCGCTGAGATATTTGATCAGCCTGTATGGCCAACTGACCCGTCTCTGTATATCTGCAATCCAAGCAAAACCGATCCAAGCGTTGCGCCAAAAGGCGATGAAAACTTGTTTGTACTTGTTCCAATAGCTCCAGGGCTCACCTACACAGAAAAACAATTAGAAAAATACGCCGACTTGATTCTTGACACCATGGAGACCGAGATGGATCTTCCAAATCTGAGACAGAAGATTATTTATAAAAAACTGTTCTCCGTAAAAGATTTTGCCAGTCGATATAACAGTCAAAAAGGCACAGCACTTGGTCTTGCGCACACCCTAAAGCAAACAGCAATTTTTCGCCCAAACAACATTAGTAAAAAAGTTAAAGATCTATACTTTGTTGGTGCAGGCACCAACCCCGGCATTGGTATGCCAATCACTTTAATAAGTTCCGAGCTAATGTATAAACGTCTGACGGGCGACAAAACCTCTGGTCCTTTGAAAAACCTGGATTAAAATTCCCTACGTATTATAGATATATAAGACCTACTCCCAGCGAAACACAGAAAAAGCAATTATATATATTACTATCGTCCAAATGCCTATGATCGCTAACTGCGGTCCAAGATCAAACAATGTTTTCCCTTCGGTCAATATATAGCGTAAACCGTCAATAACTGGTGTTAACGGAATATAAGCTGTTATATTCTGCAGCCATTCTGGCATCAAGAATGTCGGGAAGAATACACCACTCAAAAACATCATAGGCAAAGCAACGATTTGAGTTAATGGCGCGGCCTGATTGGAGTCCTTCGCCCATCCAGCGATAGCCATACCGAAACCAAACATACAAACAGTAGAGATGATTGTAAACAATATAAAAGTTATATAGTCACCTCTCATATTAAATTTAAAAACTGTTAAAGCAGTAACAAATAATATTGCAACTGATATTAGACCAACAAATACCCGATTTATTGCGGTGGCGACTATTAGTTGTCGTGAACTTATCGGCGAGACCTCCATCCGCCTTAATGAGCCAGCCTTCTTATCACCCGTAAAGCCTTCACTCACACTAAAAATACCTAAAGAAAGAATTGAAAATCCGATTAATCCTGCCAAAGTGTAGTCAAATCTAGTTAGATTATTAGTTTGGATGTACTGTTTTTCTAGTATAAACGGTTTGTCGCTTGGTACAATTTGGCTATTTATTTCATCTAAAGTACCCTGCAGCACTGCCGTTAAAGTCAAAGCTATCTGCTCATCACCTTTATCGTAATAGGACTTCAATGCACCACTAGGTCGGTTTTTACTATCAAGTTCTCCAAAATTGGCTGGTAATTCAATAATCGCATCGAGCTCTCCCTGACCTACCAACTTCTTAGCGGATTCAAAATCTGTCTCTGTGGAAACCTTAAAAACATCACCTTTTTTAACCTGTTCAACAAATTGAGATGCAAATTGATTATTAGCTTTGTTGATAACTGCGACTTTAAAACTAGGACCTTTATTATTACCAAATATGAAACCAAAAATAATTAAAAACAGTAGCGGAAATAGAAACGTAAAAAAAAGTGCTATCTTGTTTCTAAAAAAACGAATTGTGAAATATTTTGTAAGCACCCAGGTGGTCGATAAACTGTTAATCATAACTAATCTCTTAGTGCCTTTCCTGTCAGATCAATAAAGACATCTTCAAGGTTTGCTTGTTGTATCTCAACCTTTTTCTTAAACCCACGCTTCAGTAAAGATTTTACGAGTTTTTTTGGCGAATCCAATGCAATAATTTTGCCCTGATCCATAATTGCTATGCGGTCACACAACAATTCAGCCTCGTCCATATAATGGGTAGTAAGCACAACAGTAATACCCTTTTTTTGTATAGACTGGACTAGTTCCCAAAGATTACGCCTTGCCTGTGGATCTAGACCGGTTGTTGGTTCATCCAAAAAAAGAATTTTTGGCTTATTTACTAGGGCTGAAGCTACGCTAAATCGTTGCTTTTGGCCACCAGAAAGAGTTGTCACTTCACTCTTGGCTTTATCGATTAAATCAACCTCTTCAAGAAGCTCATCTGGGTGGACGGACCGGTGATACATGCCGCCAAACATAACTAAAAGTTCTCGGAGAGTTAAATGATCGTAAAAGCTGCTGCTTTGCAGCTGAACACCTATAACTTGTTTCACTTTTTTGGGTTCTGTTTTTACATCAATACCCGCTAGCGTAACACTACCCTTGTCAATCGGTCTTAACGCTTCAATCATTTCGAGTGTTGTAGTTTTTCCCGCTCCGTTTGGACCCAAAATACCAAAGACCTCTCCTGCTTTTACTGAAAAGCTGATGCCCTTAACTACCTTATGATCGCCATAGGATTTTTCAAGTTCTTTAACCTCTAATATAGTCTGCATACTCTAAATTCTAACAGTAGGATGATGTGTCTCAAAATAAAACCACTCAAGACATATATCTCGAGTGGCTTCTGTTTGTATGTGCTAGTTTTTACTTGCGCTTAACAGTAAGAAAACCGTTTCGTGGGTTTTCATTAACCATCATTCCTTCTGGAATGTCAGCGATTCCCTCTGGACGCTCATCTTTACTAAAATAGTAAATAGTTTGCTCTTTACCGCCACGAAGTACTACGTTCTTCGAATTTAAGTAGTATGTAACACCCTTAGAGTTTGTGTGCTTGTAAGCCATTGTTACAATCTCTCCCTCTCTTGTAATTTAGTAATGGTACTCCTACCATACTCTGGTGCGATTTGGATTGTCAACATAATTTCGGCGTAAAAAACACACTTCATATCTTATTACCCCTATAAAAAAGTCAAAATAAATACTTGCAACCATACGTGCTTATGCATTACACTACAATCTGTAAAGAAAATTCTAACAAAGGTGGTTTAGATACAATGGAATGGATGAACCGTGGCGGTAGTGCGCCACAGCAAAACAATCAACAACCTGCAGCACCTAGTGCAGCCGGTACAGCTAACCGTACATCTACGGCAAGCGGTGGTAAGCAAAAGAAAAACAACGATGGTAAGGTTTGGAGAATAGCTTCAGTAGTACTGCTTTTTGGCGTAACACTGCTATTTGCTTCTTTAATTGCATACCTTGCAATCGTTAGACCAGCAGGTCATGCAAATCAGGGTAAATACGTTGATACCTCGAAGTTTCAAGCTGTCTTCCTAAATGGCGGCCAAGTTTATTTCGGTAAGATTCAAACAACGAATGATAAATACATACGCATGAGTGACATCTACTACCTTAGAGTTAACCAACAAGTACAGCCTAATGGCCAGACTGCCAACGGCGACGTACAACTTGTAAAGTTAGGTTGTGAACTTCATGGTCCAGATGATCAGATGGTTATAAATAATGATCAGATCATTTTCTGGGAAAATCTAAAGAATGATGGTCAAGTCGCGCAAGCTGTAGCTAAGTACATCAAAGAGAACCCTGATGGCCAGAAGTGTCAAACTACTTCACAGCAAAGTCAAAGTAACTCTACTACTCCAGCAGCAGATACGACTACAAACAAAAAACAATAGTACTAAATCTTAATTGATTATTAAAAAGCTCCTATATTAGGAGCTTTTTAATTACAAGTGATCATGAAGTTCGCGTTTTAGCCACCAACCAAGCATAATTCTTACAATAAGAATTATGCTAAAGAACGTAGCAATCATCAAACAAATGCCGGCAACATCAAACGACCAACGTGGTGAAACAAAATCAAACTTATACAAAGAATCTTGTATTGGCTGCTCAACAACACCCCTATCTGCAACGTAATCTTGAATACATGGTATGCGACCACTACCGGATAAGCCTTTTGGGAAACGTTTTTCGCAAAATGCCTGTGCGTCTGTATAGATTTTTTCGTTTTGCTTAGAAACTCGATCTTTTTCGGCTGCCAATAGTCTTTCGTAGCGATACTTTAGTTGCACGGGAGGTCTTATAGCCGAGGGGCCAGAGGCAAGATCGGTGTTCATGTGGCTATACACATACTGTCGAAGTTCACGCAAAGCAAGTTCTACGTCACCGTTTTGCTCGTCAACTTTTAACACCTTATCCCTGAGTCTTAACGCAACCATATTATTTTGGCGAAGGGAGTATAAACCTACTCCAAGAGATACCACAATAACAACAATTAAGTAACCTGTCTTGAAGCGACTTAAGTTTACGTATAAATGGTGAAGTTTACGCTTTTCTGACACTTGGTATCCTGACGTTAAGGGCCTTGAACTTTTCAGTCATTATAAGCATAGACGCTATCGCCGCAATCACAAAACCGGTTGTAATTACCGTACGAATTGAGAAAAAAGCTGTGAGCATTACAAGAAACCACCATACTAAACACTTAAATACACTACTAAAAAACTCAATAGACGTAAGGTAAGCAATCCTGTACCCTGGTAAGTCATCGGCTGCGTCAAATAAGCCCTTATAATAAGGCATCCTATATCCTGTGGTGACAACTTCATTCGTCATGCTAGTTAAAAAGGCTGCGGGATATATCGATATGAACGGTCGGAGCATATGAAGACCAGCATTGGTTATAGCGCTAGCCCTCAGCAACGACCTACCCTTTTTATCATCTATAACCCTTCCGATTACATAGGCAGTAAATATTGAAACCGTAACTGAAACCGCGCTAAGCAGTCCCAGCTTAGCGTATGCCGTTTTATCAACTAATATAAAAATACCTAAGAAAAGTGGCCACAAGAAGACGCACAGTGTATTTTCAATTCCTATGGCAGCTGCTGAAAAATAATCTCTTTTTAATCTATCAAAATGTAAACCCTTAAATGTAACGTACTGATTGATTTTTACTGGCTCAGCCGACCTAAATAGCGGGACTAGTCCTGCAAGTAACAATAATGTCGCAATCGCAAATATATACTGTGCTCCAAAGAAAGTTGCAATCAAACCGCCAATTATCGGGCCGGCAGCAGTGCCGCATTTATCCATTATGCTTATATAGCTCAGTTCTTTACCGCCATGTTTACTATGCTTTACCTTAGAAAAATCCACATTAAACGGTATGAAGAAGAAACTGGCCGATCCGCCCCAAACCACACCAATTAGCCAAATCGGCCAACTAACTTTGGTTATAGTCAGAAACATAGCTGTCGAACAAATTAACATGATATTGCCAATTATCATGGTGTGTTTGGGTCCAATCTTTGAAACACAATACCCTGATAAAAAATCAAATATCAGCACTCTCCCGGTAAAATACCACGCAACCACCGTCATAATTATCGCTGGATCAAACCCAAGTCTTAGCATATAAATTGGTACAAAAAGTCCTGATAGACTTATTGCCAGTCCACGCATCATAATACTGACATAAAGTTCGCTCAGCTCGTCAAAACCTACATCGCGCCAAAAATGACGAGGCCTAAGTATTGTATTAACTATTTTTTCTACCATGTTTTGTTTTTTAACTTTATAACTCAATCGTACCATGCCTAGACTACAAGCGCTATACACTGTACCCTGTCTGTATGCACGTCTACTTTAGTGGTATTGGAGGAACTGGGCTTGGGCCGCTTGCTTTAATTGCCAAAGAAGCCGGAATAAACGTATCAGGGTCAGACAAACAAGACTCTGAATATATTCAATACTTGCGCAAAAGGGGCATTTCCTTACAGATCGGACAAAGTTACGAATCGATTGAAGCAATTCATTCAAATAACCCAATAGATTGGTTCGTTTACTCTTCTGCTTTACCCATGGAAAACCCGAATCATCCTGAATTAAGATTCTGCAAAGACATGAACATAAAAACTTCAAAAAGGGACGAATTCTTAAACTATTTTATCGAAAAAAATAAATTAAAGATGATCGCAATCGCGGGAACACATGGCAAGACCACAACCACAGCGATGGTAGTTTGGCTTTTCAAGCAGCTAGATATACCAATTAGCTATTCTGTTGGCGGCAAGCTAAGTTTTGGGGACATGGGGGAATATGACCCAAAGTCAGAATACTTCGCTTATGAGGCTGATGAGTTTGATCGAAATTTTCTTACATTTAAGCCATTTATAAGTATCATCAGCGGTATCGATTATGACCATCCAGACATTTATCCAACCAGAGAAGAATATTACGAATCTTTTCGTGAATTCGTTACAAAATCGGCTATGACTTTTATCTGGGAAGATGACGCAGCAAAAATTGGAGTATCTTCGTCAAATAAAATCGCGGTGCTAGAAAAGATGGACTATGAGCACATTGCGAACCACCTGGCTGGACGAGTAAATCGTGAAAACGCTCAAATTGTAGCGCAATCAGTGTTTTCATTGGATGAATCTCAAAATATTATGAAATTTTCAGAAATACTCAATAAGTTTCCTGGTGTTTCTAGACGATTTGAGCGACTTGCACCAAATATATACACTGATTACGCCCATACTCCTGAAAAGATACGTGGAGCGCTTCAGATGGCTCACGAAGTTGCCGGAGACAACGTTGTTGTTGTATATGAAGGCCTGCACAACACTCGACAGCATTTCATAAAAGACGAACTCTCACATCTGTTTGATTCAGCAAAAAAACTTTACGTAGTGCCCAGCTATCTTGCAAGAGAAGATAAATCATTGAAAACTTTGAGCCCACAAGACATTATCGATCTAACAAGCAACCCAAAACTTGGGGTCGCTTCTAATAAAGACCAAGACCTGAAGAAAGCAATTACGCATCATCAAGAATCTGGAGATTTAGTTCTTTGCCTAACTGCCGGTGGCGGCAATAGCTTAGATGAATGGCTCAGAAAAGAACTATTGAAAAAACCTACCGAAAGCTAGACTCTTAAACAAGAGTAATTCATCTATTGTCTCCACTGCCTCTCTGAACTCCTCTTTCTTTTCTGCTGCTCAATTTATTTATATTAGCTGTGGCCACATCGTCGAATGAAACTCCCAAGTACTTTGCGAGCATTGCTGTATACCAAAGAACATCGCCCAATTCTTTGACTATTAAATCTTTGTCTTCATTGCTAACAATACCTTGTTTGTCTCTAATGATTTTCTTGTATTTCTCGGCTACTTCACCGGCCTCTCCAACAAGACCTAATATTTTTGCCACATAAGCTGGTTCGCAAGCATTCGCAACAGAACCATCGCCCAATAAATCAAATCCTTCGATTTTTATTAGATACTCATCAAACGTCATTCTTGTATTTCTCCTGTTTCGTTTATTATTATTGCACCCTGCCTTAATACTTCAACCGCATCATCTACAACCCTGATTACTGTTGATGGTCGTCTGCCGGAATAGTCACCACCGTTTATATAGAAGTCTACTTGATCGCCAAAGTATTTATGTGCCATATCAATATTTGTGGGTTCTCGTTCACCAGTCGTATTTGCACTAGTGGTTAGTAGGGGGCCGGTTGTGTCGATTAGCTTGCACAGGTTATCGTCATCGACAACCCTAACAGCAAGTGAACCAATACCCAAATGTAGATATGGTAAATCAAAAGCGCAAGGTATAACCACACTTATCGGACCAGGCCAATACCTAGCTACTGGCTTCATATATCTTTGTTTTAATCCTAGATCAACTAGTTGATCTATGGACGAAGCAATTATTGTGCCGGGTTTTTTGTCTCGATTCTTTAAGCTGTATAGTCGCTCGACCGCTTTGGTATTTTTGGCACTACACACAAGACCATAAAGAGTGTCTGTAGGTAATACTCCTACGCCGCCTTTCATGATTAGCCCACTGACCCTGTCTACATCAATTAAACTAATACCGCTCAAGCTTATTCCAAACTGTTAGTTTCTCATATATACTACCATTAATGATAGAACAGTCTTCTCAAACAGCTGCGGATACAATACTGTCAATTGGAAATCAGATGAGCAAGTGGGTCGAACTACACCTGGCAAACATAGTACTAATTGTTATTTTTGCAGTTATTGCTAGACATGTACTGACGGCAATAACGGTGAAGCTGCTCTCCAAGACAATAAGACCCGATATGTACCCCACAAAGGTAGATCGTGAAAAACGCCTGGCAACTCTTCGATCACTCATGACAGCAATAGTAAAAGTAGGCGTGTGGTTAATAGCATTCATAATGATTATCTCAGAGATGGGTATAAATACCGCTCCTTTACTAGCAAGTGCTGGAATAATAGGGATTGCACTAGGTTTTGGTGCGCAATCACTAGTCAAAGACTTTGTTAGCGGAATATTTATAATAATTGAAAACCAATACCGTGTAGGAGACGTAGTTGAAATAGCAGGTACAAACGGAACTGTAGAAGATGTAACAATTAGGACTACAGTACTACGCGATTTAAGCGGATTTGTTCATCACGTGCCGAACGGATTAATTGAAGTTACTACTAATAAGACAATCGGCTATAGTCGAATTAACGAAGAAATCGTTGTTGGTTTTGATTCCGACATCGAAAGAGTCGAGCACATAATAAATCATGTTGGCGAAGAAATCGCTGCCAACGTAGATTTTCATAAGTTAATAATTGAACCCCTGAAATTTTCGAGCGTTAAAGGCTATGCAGTAAACGGAATGATCATAGGTATATTAGGAAAAACAAAACCCGGCGAGCAATGGAAAGTTCGGACTGAAATGTATAAACACCTTAAAAAAGCATTCGACAAAGCCGGAATTGAAGTTACGAATATACCGGTCGGATTTCCGCAAGCTTCACAGAAAAAGAAAAAACCCTAATAGTCCTTAGTAAATTCGCCTATTTTGGCTGAGTGACTCAGCTGCTTAACTTGATCTTTGCACCACCACGAATATTTGTCATTTTGATCGTTTTTGCATGATTCAACAAAATTTTTCCAATTAACCCACGAATAGTCATCAACTTCTTCTGGATTGGGGTTTGGTTTACTAATTGCACGTGCAATATATACGGGACAAATTTCATTTTCTATAATCCCATTATAGGGCGGAGTTATGTATCTGTAATCTGGCAATACAACCTGAAAATTTGTTGCGCTCATTCCAAGCTCATAATCTAAGCGACGTTTTATTGCATCTAACATATCTTCTTTTGGAGCTGGGTGGCCACAAACACTGTTTGTCCAAACATCTGGCCAAACTTTTTTAGTATGCGCTCTTTGCGTAACTAATAGTTCACCTTTGTCGTTAAAAACATAACAAGAAAAGGCAAGATGCAGCGGAGTATTGTCGTGATGAGATGACAATTTTTCAGCTTGCCCAATATGATTGCCAGCGTTATCTACTAGAACAATTAGCTCTTCTGTCATGCAATGAGCACTCTACAGACCTATAGATTTATCATCAAGTTGATTTATAGGAAAGTCATTATCGTCATTGGGGTTACTAATATCTTGGTTTATCGAATTGTTTGACTGTTCAACGTCCAACGCGCTCGCCGGCTGAGGACCATTAGACTCTGTGATATTAGTGGTTTTTGTGGTCGATGCTTTTTGAGTAGTTTTCTTTTTAGGTGCCATTAACAAAGCTAATACCGTTATTGCTACTAATAATCCAACAGCAACGCCAATAATTAATAAGAACTTTGGTTTTTTATTACTAGATCCCGTAACGACTGTAGAAGGAGCTGTTCCCAAGTTGGGCGGCGCCACATTAGTTGCAGGCATTACTGGTAATCCGTTCGTAGGCATAAACTGAGTATTATTTTGAGGCTGAGATTGTGGTAGCTGACTATAGTCCGGCGCTGGGCTGGGAGTAATAATCTGTGGATTTTGAGTAGTGTCAAAAGATGGTTGAGCGACCTGTTGAGGATTTGGATTTGGCTGGTAATTAGGATCCATTTTGACCCCCACCCTTTTCCTGTTGCTCGGTTGATGGCTTCGGTTGAAGATCTTTTGAGAAGTCAGAAAGTGTAGCCTTCACCGTATCTACAACATAAGACCTTATGTCGGCAGATTCTGTTCGTACCTCTTGGTGATATTCACGAGCTGTCTGTATAAGCGCCACAAACCCAGGAACGTCAGCCTCGCAATTCATAACAACTATATCATCCAAAGTTTGACGATATTGCGCTACCGTACTGTCGTACGCAGCCACTCTCTTAGCCAATTCTGCTCGCTGTTTTTCTAGATTAAAGGTATCTTTTTCGGCTAATTTGAGTTGACCAATCGTAATCCACAGCTTTGCATCAATTTTTTTATAAATACTTGCTCTATTCGATACGATTGGCGGAAGTTTATTCTGAACGTCACGAACCGCATTCTGGACACCCTTACATCTGCCCTTGTAACGAAGCAATTCTTTCGCATCGAGCTTAACGTTTTTTTCTTTTTTTCGAAGTTCTATGCGTTGCTGAATAGTGCCGCCCGCAGGAGCGTCAACTGGCATCGCCACGGCGATCGATGGCAATATAAACACACCTACTAGCCCTAGATATATTACCGTCGATATTTTTTTAAAATGCTCTCTCATTGTCTATTAAAGCCCCAGAGACTGATCACTTATACTTGTTGCCGTTGGCAAATCTTTAGTATCGTCTGTTTTATTAATCTCGGCTTCAAGTTCTGTTGCAGCGGCATCGATTTCTTGTTGAGTTAATGGTGCCACCTCTTGCTTTGCAGATTCTGTTGGCGTTGGGGTTTTCTTATCGACTACCTTATTGTCATCCTGCATCTTTAAATATGCCATAACACTCACGCCAATCAGAGCAACAACGATAAGTATTGCGACTACGATAGCAACTTTTGGCTTGCCAGATTTTTTGATTGGCTGAGGAGGTATTGCCATCGGGTTTTGATCTTTTGGCGTATCTTGGGAATGTTCCTCTGGGAAATATTCAGCATCGCTGGCAGGTGCTTGGGTTATTTCGTCGGGTGACGTTTCTACTTCTTCACTGCCTTGAGCCTTCTCTGTTACGGTATCTTCCTTAGGGGTGTCTTGTTCTTTTGTCTCTACCGACTCTGGCACTATAGTCGAACCAGGAGATGCAGACGAAAACGTTCCGTCCTCTGATATCTCGACAGAATTTCCG
>CAZPWF010000019.1:0-13712 GCA_964590725.1 uncultured Candidatus Saccharibacteria bacterium | reverse complement strand
AAGATGCGTCAGTCTGGCGTTCCTCAGTATGAAATAGACAATAGGATTGGAGGTGTTGTTAACTCGATAATCTCACAAACTAAAAAAATGTCTAAAGAGGAAAATCCAGAACCTGGCTTAGAGCTCGCTGCTCTTGCCCTAGAATTTGGTGCACATAGCCAATCGCATCATGCATATAATGAAATAAGAAATACTGACGGTCTAGGTAAAGATGAGCAGCAGATGTTCAAAATGTTTGCCGATAAGCTAGATCACATGAAACGAGACTTAGCTGAAAATAGAATGGATCCTCTAGAGTTCTCGAGTAATCTTCAATCTCAGATTAGGGTAGAACTTGAAATAATTGATACTGCGCCAGACGGATTTAATAAACGAGCAATGGAAATGATCATTTTAGCAACTGCAGCTGGCGCATCCCTAGATATTAAGCAACAAAAGTATATATTAAGTGAGTTACATGGATCATTCGTAGATAAGAAGTAAACTTCCTATGAACCAACTACATAAAGCCAATCATCAAAATTTACAAGAAGAAATGTTGGTAAAGCCTGACATAGAGGCCATAGAACCGAACATAAATGCAGCAGCAGAGTCGATTGGTGTGAGTAATCTAGACTTTACAGTCAGGCGGAACGTTATGGACGAACAAGGTGTAAATACCGGTGATTATGTTGAAGAAAGTGATTGGTTTGTCCAAAGTGTTTATGATCGACCAGACCAAGATGGGAACTCGATTAAGTTTGTTAAAATTATTAAAAACTCTGCTGATGAAGGTAAAGAAAAGCTTGGGTTCCCATATAAAACTATAAAAGTTTCTGATCTTTTGTCTTGGCAGGATGAAACAGAAGTAGTTGACACCAATAATCCAAAGGTTAAATTGGGTAAAATTGTAACAGCACAGAGCGTAGAGTCTCCTGATGAGGATACAAGCATCAGTAGGGCAAAAAAGCTATTTCTGAGCTCAACTGAGCAAGATGACTATTCATATATCTTAAACGGTGAATTAGATGAATTATTGGACGGAATGGATTCAGAAGAAATAGCCAAATTTGATAAGTGGCGAATTGAGCAAGCAGCAAAAAGACCTAAGCGACTTGATGAATTATTGAATTCAGCCGAAAAGCGTGGAAACAATGTACCATATATTGCTAAGGAAAATATTGATGAATTAAGAAATTCTCTTGAAGCAAGTGGTGTTCGAGATGTATTTGAAGATGAACCAACTGAGGCCAGCATCCGTGGTGGCGTTGAGCGGGCACAGGATTTAGTTGCAAGAGGGTTGGCGGGCAAAGAGCTTGCCGACGAACCATTTATGGGTAATGCTGAATTTCAAAACCTTGTTAATAATGCACTCTCTAGTCAGCAGATGTGGCTTGAGTTGCCAATATATGTAAATCCGGCTGCAATCAATGGAGCAGAAGGGTTTGACAGCTGGGAAGGAAGAGGAGATCACGGATTTGGGGAGGTTAGTGATCGTGAAAGCAATAGTTGTAATGCGACACGTAGAAGCATAGATCAGATTATTGATTATGCAACCAGAGATACGCAGATAAAACCCAATTCTGATGGTGAATTGAACATATTTATTACAAAAGATGGTATAAGAACATACACGGTTGGCTCTCATCGAGCCGCCGCCGCTAAATTGCGTGACGAACCTCTTGGCTATAAATCGGTTACTATATACAGAGTTTAATTAATAGACTATGTCTGACTGTAAAGTCATAATTACAAATAATAATTGAGGGCTTAGGTTAGGACAGATCAATCAGAAAATAATCAAGAAGTGAGGATAAGTCATTTACGAGATATTCTTGAGGGTTTACACAGCAAAGAAGTGTCAGAGGTCCCAATTCCTCTTCCTTCTCGGCGGCAGAAATAAGATTATTCGACAGTTACTTCTGTACGGCTGACAGAACGCCCACTGAAGAGGCGAACTCTACGCTCTTGGAATTTAACGATGCCGTCTTTTTCGGCGTGGATAGTGAAGTTACGGCTAATGAAAGCGCCTTTACCAGCGCGTTTAGTTGCGCCAGTTTGACGGACAATTACTTGCCCAGTTTTTACTTTACCGCCACCAAAGATCTTAACACCAAGCCGTTGTCCGGGACTGTCTCGGTTGTTTTTACTACTACCACCAGCTTTAACTTTACTCATCTTGTATTTCCTATTTCCTGATTAATACCACAAGTTCACGTCCAACAATTTGATCTGGTCTGTGATAGACAAGTTCTGAATCGTCGGCATGAACAAAACTCTGACGAGTATACCCTAATTTCTCGAGAGAATCAAGCACATTCAGGTGTTTGAATCCGTATTTTGTTTTCCAGGCTGGGACGGCAATACAAATTCTTAGTCCTGGTTTTGTCTGATTAGCTAGATTGTTTAAGAATTTTCTATGTATAAAGTCACAATCAGACATGATTTTTTGTAACTTTGATTCGTCTGGTACTGATGATAGAGGTGTGCCTAAAAAAGTCTCAGTAGCAACGAAATCGAACTGAGTGTTCCATTTATTTTGCATTGCATCACCCGTTTCGATTGTCCAGTCAAATGGTGCCTGGCTCGTGTTGCTTGTCAGCCATTCAATGTTTTGCTTGCTGTAGTCGATCATTCTTTCATCAATGTCGGTGCCGTAAACATTGAACCCCATTAGCCCAGCTTCTTGTAGAATGACTCCAGTGCCACAGAAGGGGTCCAGGACAGTAGCGCCAAATCGGTTTTTTCCATGAGAGGCTAAATTTATAATTATTTGCGCTAACTTTGGAGGAAGCATGCCAACGCGTGCATCACGTTTTGGGCGAGCTTGGTCACGGGCTGCATAGGCGTCTATGTCTTGAATTTGAATCGTTTGTGCCAGTATTGTTTGATTACCGTCGCGAATTAATACAAGCTCCCAGCCGTTAGTGCTGGTTAATTTGTTGCGAAGAACTTGCGCTGCATTAAGTTCTGACCCACTATTTGGGATCATTCGTACTGATTTTCCGGCAGCTTTTATTACTTTTTTTAAAGTGAGTGCCGATGCGTTTATTTGTCGTGCGCCAATGTTCATCCCGTACGTACTTACACCAATATGAAGTTTACCTTCAGGAGCATATTGCAATAAATTCGGTGCTGCATCGATAATATAGGCCTCGATTTTTTTCCAATCGGTATAGGGCAGTGAAGTTAGTACTTTGCATACTCGCGTACTGCCGCCAAGTCGATTGAATGGAACATAATCGGATGGCTTATCGGATAACACCGCTATCGAATTTACGGGTCGTATATAATCAGGGCCGATTAAACTTTCTAATTCAGAAATACCGATTGCAGGCTGTCTGCCGAGTATGTATATGGATTGCATTTTATTAATTATACGGGTATTGCTTAGATTTAGGTATAATATGAGTTAACTATGGTTGATAAAATTAAGAGTCGCAAATGGAAGTACGTATTAACATTTGTCACATTGTTAGCTCTTGGCGGCATGACATATGCGTTGCGCGATCAAATTGTTGATACATTTTATAATATCGGTCGGGTAAACACGTGGGTGTTATTGTTGATGATTCCACTTGAAATTATGAACTATCATTACCAGACCAAATTGTTCCAGCGCGTTTTTCATCTGATTTCTGTCAAAATACCGTATAAGTTTATGTATCGCGTTGCTCTAGAGCTTAATTTTGTAAATAACGTTTTCCCGAGTGGTGGTGTTTCCGGATTTTCATATTTAAGTCTTAGACTACGCTCAAGGCAGGTGTCTACTGCGCAATCGACGCTAGCAAACATGATCAAACTAATTCTAATGTTTGTGTCTTTTCAGATACTCCTAGTGCTTGGTTTATTTATATTAGCGATTGATGGCAAGGCGAGTGGCTTGTTGATTTTGGTTGCAGGTTCTTTGGCGACATTTCTAATAATAGGGACATTAATGTTTGCTTTTATAATCGGTAGCAAACAGCGTATTAATGATTTTTTTCTGTTCATAACCAGAATAATTAACCGTATAATTCAGGTATTCAGTAGGCACCCAGAGACGATCAATACCGCCCGAGCCAAGGAAGTGTTTGGCGAGCTACATGATCATTACATGGAGATTAAGCGCAATCAACGTCAGCTATATAAACCGCTAATTTTTGCACTTTTAGCAAATCTCACAGAAGTTTTAGTGATCTACTGTGTTTATGTCGCCTTCGGTCAATGGGTTAACCCGGGTGCAGTCATTATTGCGTATGCAGTTGCCAATTTTGCTGGTTTGATATCAGTTTTGCCTGGTGGTGTAGGTATTTATGAGGCACTCATGACTGCAGTTTTGGCTGCTGGTGGCGTGCCGGCCAGTTTGAGTCTGCCAGTTACGGTTATGTATCGAATTTTAAATATGATGATTCAGCTACCGCCAGGTTATTTCTTGTATCACCGGGCCTTGAATGAGAGTCAGAGCGATGATGCAAGGTCCTGATGAAATTGTATGGTCAGTAAGTGATTTTGTAGCGGTATTCAATCAAACACTAGAATTTGCCTATCCAAGCGTGACGGTTATTGGCGAGTTATCTAATTTTAGAGTAAGCAAAAACAAGTGGGTTTATTTTGACCTTAAAGATGAACAAGCTACTTTGAGGTACTTTGGCTCAGTTTATGGTTTATTTACTGTTCTAGAAGATGGAATGATGATTGAAGTGCGGGGGGTTCCTCGTCTACACCCCCAATTTGGCTTTAGTATTACTTATCAAGCGATTAGGCCGGTGGGTGAGGGCTCTATTAAGCGATCTATTGATTTATTGCAGGCAAAATTGGCGGCTGAAGGCTTGTTTGAACCCGAGAGAAAGCGACAACTTCCGTATCCACCTGAAAAAATTGGCTTAATTGCTTCTGGTGAGTCAGCAGCATATAAAGATTTCGTAAAAGTGCTCGCTGCGCGTTGGGGCGGAATTGAGATAGAGCATTACGATGTTCAGGTGCAAGGCGAATCTGCGCCAGCTCAGATTATCAAGGCTTTAGATTATTTTAACAGTCATAGTAATAATGATGTGATTGTTATAACTCGGGGTGGTGGCAGTCCAGAGGACTTGGCTTCCTTTAGTACAGAACACGTAACTAGAGCGGTAGCAGCTAGTCGTATCCCTACGTTGGTGGCAATAGGGCATGAGGTTGATATTAGTCTCGCCGAGCTAGCAGGAGACGTTCGCGCTAGTACTCCAAGCAATGCCGCAGAGCTACTGGTGCCTGACAAAAAACACGAACTCGACAAACTAGCAACGATAAGGCTCGCTGTAGCAAGTACTATAAGAAAGTCGATTGATAGTCAGAGATCCGAATTATTGGCATCAAAAACTTTATTATTTGAATCAGTCAGTTATATGATTTCACACAAAAACGAGCAATTACGATCCAAGCAACAACTATTATTATCACTAAGCCCGCAGGCAATTTTGAAACGAGGCTACGCAATAGTTAGGTCTGACGGTCGTGTCATAAGTTCAGTAAAAACGCTTAGGGTTGGGTCGAAGGTAGTGGTTGATCTTAATGACGGCCAAGCGAGCGCAAGCATAACTAGTATTGATGCTAAGTAGATAGTAGCGATTATCATTTTATCAGTAGTGTTGCGGGTTTATTTTTGCCCGAAGTCTTAAGAGAATTGGAAGAAGTAGGGTTATAATGATTTGTATGGTAAAAAAGCCGTACAATGCAATGCAGTCAGAACTAGATGAACTTTTGGATTGGTTCAACTCAGATAATGTAGATATCGACAAAGCCGTTGCCAAGTATGAGCAAGCACAGAAACTTCTTGCCGAGATGGAAATCTATTTAAAGGAGGCCGAGAACAAAATTAAGAAGTTGTCTCCCAAGATAGCTCAATGATTTCACTGGTTTTATATACACTAATAATGTTAGTTCTTTTGTTTGGCTTTGTGGTGTTGTTCGGCGCTCCGTATTTACCTACGCTTAAAAAACAAACAGATGTGGCGATAGATTTACTTGATTTGAAAAAAGGAGAAACCTTATTCGAGCTTGGTTGCGGCGATGGCAGGGTGACCAAAGCTGCCGCAAAAAGGGGATTAAAAGTAGTTGGTTATGAGCTGAACCCAATCCTTGTGCTGATCGCTAAAATCCACACGTGGAAGTATCGAAAAGATGTGCATATTATATGGGGTGACTACTGGAAAGTAGACTGGTCAAAAGCCGATGGTATATTTGTGTTTTTGCTTGATAAATATATGAAAAAACTGGATACAAAAATAGTTCAATCAAAGACGAAAAATGTCAAGCTAGTTAGTTTTGCGTTTAAAGTGCCCGGTAAAAAGCCTATTAAGGAACGATCAGGCCTATACCTTTACGAGTATTAACGCTATTGCACTAGAGGCCGATAACAATTATCATAAGCAGTATGCAACCAAATACGCCGCAAATGCCTTCCGGTATGCCGACGTCACCAATGGGAGGTGGTATTCCACCCAATTATCAGATGCCAATGGGTAATATGCCGGCACCAAAAAAACGAATGAATTTGCTAGTTATTCCTGTTATTGCCCTAGCTATTTTACTTATTGTCTTTGTTGGTTTTGCTATCTGGGCGTTCGCTGGGCGTCAAGATTATAAACAGAATTCAGATAAAAAAGTCGAATCAGCGGTTGTTGTCGCCAAGAAGGAGACCGAAACTCAAAAAGATAAAGAATTTGTCGAAAAAGAAAAAATACCGCATAAGTTTTACAAGAGTCCAGACACGTTAGGTACAGTAGCTTTTGAATATCCGAAAACGTGGTCTGCATATGTAGACGAGAACCCAAAGACCAATAGCGGTACGCCACTTAATGGCTTTTTTCATCCTGATTTTGTTCCGGGTGCAGACTCGGGAACAGATTTTGGTTTGCGTACACAAGTAATTAGTAAACCTTATAACGAGGTTTTGAAGCCATATGAAAGTAAGATTAAAGCAGGAAAGATAAAAATCGCTCCATATAAGGTAGAAAAAGTACCTGATGTGATTGGTGTACGCATGTACGGAGAGGTTATAAAGGGTCAGAAAGACACTCTAATATTATTGCCTATCCGTGATAAGACATTGGCAATTTGGACTGAGTCAGAACGTTATTTATCTGATTTTGATAAGATTGTCATGCCCACACTCACTTTTACGCCTTAGTCGGTGTTATAATACTGGCATAGAAGTAGGAGGGTAACGAGACAGGTTATGTCAGCGCGACAAGTTGCCGACGACGATCGATTATTTAGAACTTTAGCCGAACAGCTCAAGTTGTCTTTGTTGCAGATTGCGCGACAGTCAGAGATTTTAGATGCCACCCCAGTTAATAAAGATATTATGAATACTGCCGACATGGCGCTACAGCTAATAGACGGTTATTTACTTAGCACAGACGTTCATGCTCAACAAAGTCTTGTGTTACAGCCAATATCGATATCATCCGTGCTGTATGAATCTGCACAGGAGCTTCGTAATCACGCTCGAATGTATGATTGTGACGTAGAAGTGAGTCTGTCGGGTAAATACGCGCCAATTATTGGTAATATGGCAGCGCTAAAATCGGCATTTACCGCACTAGGATCTTCGCTCATTGAAGCACAATCAGCTGATGGTCCACGACGTATTGTGTTGGCGACACATCGTAGTGCCAGGGGTATAGTTGCTGGGGTTTTTGGTGAACAGCAGGGATTATCCGCTGACATGTTTCGTCGAGCACGGGCATTGTACGGAACTTCTAGACAGCCTTTGGTAAACACCAGTTCATCAGCTGCGGCAGGGGTTTTTGTAGCCGATTCGTTATTTACATCAATTGCATCACCACTTAGGGTGGCGCATCATCATAAACTAAGTGGTTTGGCGACTACCTTGCTGCCAAGCCAACAACTACAATTAGTATAATCGTGTCCAGGCTGCTACTCATCGAGCCAGATTATATATTATCCAAAGTATACGCCGCAGCGCTAATAAGACACGGTTATGACGTTACGCTTGCTCATGACGCTCAATCGGCTATCAAAGCACTAGATACGCATAGTCATAATCTTGTTATTTTAGAGCTACAGCTTATCGATCACAACGGCGTAGAGTTTATATACGAGCTTCGTTCATACAGTGAATGGCAAAATATACCGATATTACTACATACAATGGTTCCACCAACAAGTATTAATTTGCCTAAAACATTTTACAAGGATTATTTTATAAGCAGTTATTTATATAAACCAGTGACAAGTGTTCAAAAACTGACACAGGTCGTAGATGATATTATTTTAGTTAAAGTATGAATCATGTCACAACAAAAGCTATTATTCTCCGACGCATTGATTATCAAGAAGCAGACCGAATTGTCCGTCTGTTAACGCCAGATCAGGGTAAAATATCGGTAATTGCCAAGGGTGTCCGTCGTCCAAAATCTAAATTAGCAGGTGGCATTGAACTTTTTAGTACCAACGACATTACATATATCAAGGGTAGAACAGACTTAAGCACACTTGCTTCGACACGTACTGATCTACATTTTCCAAATATTCTCAAAGATATTGAACGCGTCAATGTAGGCTATACGTGTATTAAAAAGATAGACAGCATAACAGAGGATTATGGAGGCGGAGAGTATTATGATGTGTTGCACTCTGCGATGGCTGGACTTAATGAACCAGAATTGTCTTTGCAGCTTATCGAATTGTGGTTTTTGATGCACATATTCATGAATGGGGGCCGTTCGCCAGAACTTATGCTAGATGACGCGGGTAAATCGTTACGAACTGGTAAAAAATACGCGTTTAATTATGATTCAATGGCATTCGGAGAGTCTGAGTTGGCGAGTTTTACAGAAGGGCATATAAAATTATTGCGGCTCTGTCAGCAAGCGCCTAGCCCTAAAAAGTTGGCTTTTGTACATGGAATTGAAAAGTTTACATCTGACTGTTTGGATTTATGTCGTAATATAGACAAAACAATAATTTAGTTATAAGAAATGTTGCAAATGTATTAATAAAAGTATATAATCTTAGTATTAAATTGAGGTTTATAGTTTGAATAAAATTGGTAAAGGTATTGCGTGTGGTTTAGCCGGTTTTTCATCTGTTACGTTGGGCTGTAAGGTTTTCGTAAATACACCTGAGATTACTGATAAAGCTATAGAGCAGTGCTCTAAGGCGATAGAGGCTTATCACATTAATTATGAATTAGACCCAAACAAAACAGTTCCAAAAATTCCAAAGCAATGCGAGGGTGCAACCTCTAGAGTCCTATTAGATAGAGTTCCTCAAGAACTTGCATATGATGATATGTATGGTGACCTACACATAAAGAATGCAGGGTACCCTATAATACCTTCGGTTAGCGAGTTTGAAGACCGCGCTCATGAACAACAGGAATTGGACGCCAGGGAAAGAGTAACTCAGATCGGAGCAATAATAATTATAGCGTCCGGGGGTGCCGGAGTTTTATTTAATTATTGGGACAAACAAAACCGAACTCCCCAAAATTAATTACCTAAACCTGATTTGCTAATGCCAAGAATTTAGGATCGTATTAATATCTTTATAAAAATTACAAACCGATTCTGTTATAATGCTCTATTAATGTTTATAGTAAGGAGAGGATAATTGAGAAAAGCTAATCGTTTTGCAATTTGTGCTGGAGCTGCAATAACTGCGCCACTGGCTTTATATGCTGGATTCGAAATATATGAGGCAAACAATAATCATGAAGTGCAGCTATGTGCTGCTGCTCTAGGCGATGTTGCTACTGTTGCCGCTCAACCTCCTGAGGACTGCAAGCCTAATGAGTCAGAAGAATATAATGGCTTCGTGTATCATGTTTCAACAACCAAAACTGCTGGTGCAAAAGTTACGACGGCTTATTATGACATACCATCAGTAGATGACTACCTAAGCAAAGCTACTATTCCTGAATATGAAAATATGAAATTCCCATTTAGCGAAAAAGAAATTTTCATGTATATGGCCGTTGCAACTATGGCCGGTGCTGCAGCGATGGTTTTGACAAGGGAGCATAGAACTATTTTGTGGCAAGCCCAAGCACAAGAAGCTGTATCATCCTAAAAGACTACTTCTATATTCATTTGAATAGTCCTTTAAAGCAGTTATACTAAGTTGTTATGAGTGATAAAAAGCTAGAAGTAACCATGGAAGATATTGTTTCGCTATGCAAGCGTCGCGGTTTTGTTTTTCAAGCCAGTGAAATTTATGGAGGATTGGCTGGATTTTGGGATTACGGCCCATTAGGCGTTGAGCTAATAAATAACATCAAGCAAGAGTGGTGGAAAGCCATGGTGCGAGAGCACGACAACATTTTTGGTGTTGACGGGGCAATTATCCAGAATCCAAAACTTTGGGAGGCGAGCGGACATGTGGCTGGCTTCACCGACCCGCTGGTAGATTGCAAAACATGTGGCGCAAGACATCGCGCTGATCACTTGGCGGGTACTGATTCTACCGACCTGAATGAGTTAAAAGAATTACTCAAAGACAAATCGTGTCCAACTTGCGGAAAGAAGACCCTTACAGAGCCGAGATACTACAATATGATGATGAAAACTTGGGTTGGTCCAATCGAGAATGATAGCTCTGTTGCATACTTACGACCAGAGACAGCGGGCTCAATTTTCACGAATTACGAGAACGTTCGCGAGACAATGCGAGCTAAGTTGCCATTTGGTATTGCTCAGATAGGCAAGGCTTTTCGTAACGAGATCTCACCCCGAGACTTTATCTTCCGGGTTAGGGAGCTTGAGCAGATGGAAATGCAGTATTTCATACGACCAAGTGAACAAAAAGATGTGTATGAGTCGTGGCGCGAATTTGCTTGGGATTTTTTAATCAACCGGCTTGGTGTTGATGAGAAGAATATTAAATGGCATGAACATGATGAAAAAGAACGTGCGCATTATGCAGCAGCAGCCCACGATATTTATTTCAATTATCCTCAGGGGTTCAAAGAATTATGGGGTACGCACAACAGAACTGACTTTGACCTTTCTAGTCACCAAAAAGCTAGCAGCAAAGACTTGCAGTATTTTGATGATGCGACTAAAGAGCGTTTTGTACCTTATGTCGTAGAGAGTTCAGTTGGAGTTGGACGAATGTTTATGGCGGTTATGGTGGATGCGTACTGTGAGGAAGAGATTAACGGTGATACTCGCGTAGTGTTAAAACTGAAGCCAGAACTTGCGCCGTATCGTGTAGCGGTTTCGCCTTTACTTAAGAACAAGCCAGAGCTTGTTGATAGGGCACGTGAAGTTTACTCTATGCTCAAAAAAGAGTTTGGTAACGTGATGTGGGATGATAATGGCAACATCGGTAAACGATATCGCCGACAGGATGAAATCGGTACACCGTATTGCGTTGTCATAGATTTTGATTCTTTGGAAGATAACAGTGTAACTATTCGTGATCGTGATACAACCGAGCAAAAACGCGTAAAAATCCCAGACCTGGTCAATTCAATAAGTAAATGAGCGAGTTTCCTGAATTTCAGGGTAGCGACAGAGAGCCATTAGTTATTTATACAGCAGTAGCCAAGGCAGTCATTGCTCTTTTGATGCAGGATATCGCTCAGCCAATTCAGAAAAAACGCTGCAGCGCTATACGCGTGGCTGCGTAAACGGGCGAGGTATAGTAGCGATCAACCACAAGTCGGTCGTTTAACTTCTGCAAGCGCTAATGGTAATAATAACATATTATTTACAATAGAAGGATACGGTATTATAATTATAAAAATGGCGTGGAATCATAAAAAGCAGGAGATACAAGCACTCACTGAAGCTAATGAGATAGTACAACAACGAGCTGAAGATGCGGAGTCGTTAATTGAGAGCGCACGGGGTATCGAGGCTGATGTTATTGCAGAACTTAAGGATCTTAGAGAAGTCGGGATTCTGGAGGAAGAGGCAAGGATACTAGCAAGAATTGCTATTGAGGGCGCTGAACGAGAACGTCTGAGTAAAGAATTGTCAGAAAAGATTAAACATGATGAATACGATCGACATGCTGCTGACGTTCGTATAAACGAGGGCGCAAAGATAGTTACGCAATTGCATGAATTGTTTGGCGCCGATGGCACATTTGATGAAATACGCGAAAGGGCTGAGCATGATGTTCGTGTAGAGATACAAGCTGAAGTAATGGAGTCGGAAAGAATAAGTGCTACTGCCTCAATAGATACGAAAGAAAACCGTGAGAAATTTAAGGCCGAAATAGCCGAAGAAGTGCAGAGCTCTGAAGAATTGAGTGACTTTCGTGAGAAAAAACGACGTGAATTGGAAGAAGGCTGGCGAGGCGAGGCAACAGAATCCGCAAAAGCTGAGATTTCTGAAGAGGAAGCAGAGAGAAAAGATAAATTTATAGCTGAATATCGCGAAACGTTCAAAACATCGGCGGAAGGTGATAAAGCACGTGATAGTGCCCGGAAAAAATATGAAAAAAAGTGGAAGGACGCAAGTGTCGAACAGATCGCAACTGAACTAGAAGACCAAGAACTCCTGTCAATTCTGCATACGCGGGCTCAACAAGAAAAAGCGATTTTAGAACGCGAGATTATTTCAAAAAAACTTACGGAAGTATTTGAGGGTCCAGGACTCGATTCATCCAAACTCGAGGCCAGCCAAGAATTAATTATTTATCTTGGAACTACTGAGGTGACTACGGTTAAGCAAGAGAGGGAAGATAGGTGGGGCAATAAAGAAAAGTATGATGTTGAGAAGCTTGCTCTAAATTGTAAGCGAAAACTAACGCTAACAGCTCGCGGGGAAGGTAAGTTTGTGGTCGATGGAGATTCTCTTCTTGATGCAACTTCTCCGTATGATCGATCGTTTGCTTTACACCGCGGTACGGTTATAGTCCCTGGGCGAAAATTATCTGAAAATGGAGATGGATATCTTGATCCACATCTTGCTGCTGATGTCCCCATGTACTATGATGACGATATTTCGACACCAGAAACCATAACTGACTGCTTGCTACCCGTAGCGAATATCTCAGTTAACGGTATTCACGCTCGGCAGATAGACATTGTCAGGATGGTATAAAAAACCTAAGGATGGGTATATTGGGCCCGTAGCTATACACGTGGCTGAGGAAAGCGGGCGAGGTATAACAATGATCGGCCATATTTCTCGATTGTTTCAATGCGCTTAAGTGATGGATTTTCTAGTCCCGTCAGATCGAGATTGTCAAAAAGATCAGCCTTTTTTACTGCTCGTGACCGTGAATTTACTGCCAATCTTTGAACGTACAGGTCGTAGTCAGCGCCTTTTATTTTTGTTAACAGTTCCAATGGAAAGATTACTTGGTCATCAAAACCATTTTGTCTTAAGTCATGAAAACTAAGTTTTCCTTCGCTGTCTTCAATGGCATCGTGCAAAACTGCTACCATTTGTGTTTTTATTGAATGGCCCTGTGTTGCAACAGTCCCCATGACTCTAAGTGGATGATTTATATATTCACTACCATCGAAACGGGTTTGACCTTGATGAATTGTAGTTGCTATTTCAATGGCTCGTTCGAGTGTTGCCATGATTGCGTCCTTTCTGTTTGCGAGAAACAAAAAAACGGCTTCTCACAAACAACTGATTATTAATGTTGTTTGTGGAGTAACCGCATTGGACGAATCCGATCGGATTCCGCTGATCCTACTTCCATATTTAATTATGTGCACTTCTTAGAAAAATGCAAGAGCCTATAGTCAGCTTAATATTTTTACTGGTTAGGTGCGTTTGTAA
>CAZPWF010000018.1:11495-14506 GCA_964590725.1 uncultured Candidatus Saccharibacteria bacterium | reverse complement strand
CAACCTGTGATTAATAATATTACCGGCTGGCCAGACAGTTTCTTTTACGATATTGACCTAGCTCTGTCCGTCCTATCACCAAACCTGATTGCATGGTGCCCCGAAGCTTTTACGGACGAAAGCCAAAAGAAGATCAGAGAACTATCACTCGAAAAGATCGAGGTTAGCTACAAAGAAGCGACGGAAGGGTTTGCTTGCAACCTAGTCTCAACCGGTGAGGCGGTAATAATGAGTAATAATGCGCCAGAGTTAAAGAAAAACCTCGAAGATCGAGGTTTTAAGGTTGTTTGTCCGTCAATAACCGAGCTCGCAAAGGGTGGCGGCTACATACGCTGCACCACCCTTACCATCGCGTGAACTAGCTACATATACTCTCTTGGGTCAATAATTCCTGCTCTATTAAATATGGAATCCCTCGTACCTGTTGCGATATCGCCATGACCAACCGGCACTGTAACTTGTCGACCGTCTGGGGCACGGTATATTGCATGCGAACCGTTCTGTCTTATCCGTTCAAATCCAGCTACGTTAAGAATGTGTACAATTTGTACATCATCCATACCCGGCAATGCTCTGCCCCTTATTCTTTCACCTGGGGTTCTCGCCTCCGGAACAACCGCGATACCTCTAGTAACATCCGCTTCTCTCGGGGTGCGACCTGCTTTTATCGCATCGTGCGAAGCCTTGCTTAGATCCAACGATTCTTGCAGTTCACTCAATCCCAACTTCACAAGCTCATCATTAACAGTTTCTTCTTCTGGACTATTGATATCTTCACTTAACACAGATATATCATTGGCTGATCTATCCAATTCTCTCAACTTATCTTCCGATAGCGTAGGCAGAACTCCACTTTGCTTATATACCTGCTCAGCGGTCATGTCGCCAGTTACGACACCCCTAGTATCTTCGATTTCACCAAACCCATGCCCATATCTCAATAAAGCAGCTGATGCAATATTACCAAGACCCTGTGTAAGCAATTGGTTGGGAATATAACGTTCAGCGTGTGGAATTTGATTTCCCACTTGTTCTGTTTGTTCGATTGTAGTTTTCATTTTTTTTGTATATATTTAATTATTAATAACACTATTGTAGCATAGTATTTATTATTTGTCTAGTTTGTTGTTGGCTACGTTGTTGGAGCTTCGGGACTAAGAATTCTTGTTAAGCCTTTTATGAGCATGCGTTGACCTGCTAGCTCTGACGCTTCTTTTATGAATTCTATTTTTTGATGCGTTGGGTCAACAATACTAGGTTCACGTGTTGCAAGCGCTTCCACCTGAGCAGCCACCTTGCTATCGAGCTCATGCAATAAAGCAGTCATTTCTTCTCTGCACTTTGGGTCTCTTGGGATCATTGACTCAATATCCCGACCTTCTCCTGAACTGTTGTCATTCATATTATGTATACAATAACATATTCATGTCGTTTTAGTCAATTTTTTTATGTTGGTACGCGTCGTCTCTATTTCGTCCCAATGATGTTCGCCGTCAGCACGTTCGATAGTTTTTTCGTGTCCTTTGCCTAATAAAATAACTGCATCCCCTGCACTAGCACGTCTTAATGTAAACTCGATTGCTTCCGTTCTATCGTGCACTAGGAACAAATCAGTGTCACGGACCTTGCCTGCGGATTTTGCGCCTTCGGCGATTTGATTCATTATTTCCACACCGTCAATATCGCGATCGTCTTCCTCAGTTATCACAACTTCATCACAGTACTGACCTGCCAGCTTACCCTGAACTGCACGCTTAGCTTCGTCTCGTCGCCCAGCCGACCCAAACATACAGATTATTTTTCCTTTAACAACCGGGCGAAGATCTTTGAATAACTTCTCAAAACTATCTGGTGTATGTGCAAAATCAACAATTACATCAAAGTCTTGGCCTTCATCAATTCGCGTCATACGGCCCTCAACATCCTTGGTTGCAGCAATACCTCGCTCTATCTGATCTTTGTGCAATCCCAAAGCACGACCCACTCCGACAACAGCAAGTGAATTAGCAACATTAAAGCTACCCGGGATGTGACACTCGATTCGATATTCATGATGCTCTGTTTTTACTACATAACGACTACCTGACGGTGTTAAATGAAGCTTACTAGCGCGCAAATCTCCAGCTTTTACCCCATATGTCACCGGGTTATCAATTGCAGACGCAAAAATCTCCGCACTGGGATCCTCAGCGTTAATAATTCCTGTCCTGAGTCCTTTTTTGTTCTTATTTGTAAGTGTAAAAAGTTTCTTCTTGGCGTCCCGATATTTTTCAAAAGTACCGTGATAATCTAAATGTTCATGCGTAATATTAGTTAGAACCGCAACCGAAAATGGCACACCCCAGACACGATTCTGTGCCAAGCCCTGACTTGTAACTTCAAAAACCAACCAGTCTATCCCCTGAGAACGCATATATTTTAATCGTTTCATAAGTTCTGGTACCGTGACATTGGTCATGTGCTGAACCTGCGGCTTGATATCGTCACCAACCCCATAAGCAACAGTTGTCATAAGCCCTGTTTTGTAGCCGGCTTCGTGCAACATTCGATGGATCATATAGCTTGTAGTAGTTTTACCGTTAGTACCTGTAACACCAATAACTTTCATGCCGCGAGCCGGAAATCCATTTATCAGGTTGAACAAGAAAGCCTCACATAGATGACCAAATGGCTCAATACGCTTAAACAATCCACGAGGTATAAATATTTTTACAAATTTTCTTGTATTCATTTACGAAGATTATACCTTTTATTTGAAACCATAATAAGTTCCATCAAGTACTTATATTATTATGACTTTAATCCCAGAACCATTCGTTATTTTTGCCAAAGTATTTCGTGTGTTGATGGGCTATTCTACCTAACGCGTAGAATTCATGACCTCCATTAGTAGCCATAAGCATATCACTATTTACTATCCTTGGCCTTAACCTTTCATCAAAAGCTTCTGATTTTACTAATTTCTGTACTGCGTTTAGTGCAATTCGTTGATGAGTATTACGATACATGCT
>CAZPWF010000018.1:0-11395 GCA_964590725.1 uncultured Candidatus Saccharibacteria bacterium | reverse complement strand
AGGTTGTCGCCTCCTTGCGCATCAGGATGATACGTCCGCTGATAGGCACGATACAATCCCTTGACTGCCATATCTAGGCTATCGCCAGTTAATCTTTGAACTGCCTCGGGTGTCAACCCAAGAGTTTCTAGCGGGTTTGGCGCACTAACCGCGTTAAAAACATCTTTCAATTGATCACGAACACTATTACTCTCCGCATTACCGCGCCTGGGAGGCATTTAGAATACCTGGCCGTCCATTATGTCGCCGAGTGTTTTTCCGCTGGCAGCCAAGCCCAATACTACGTCTGCAGCAATATCATTAAAGCGAGGGTCAATGTTACGAACCGTCTTTACTGTTTCAATAACTTCGTAAGCCGTCTCAACGTCGTCTTCGCTTCGGAAATCTAGACCAAGACCATCCAAAAGCTTTTTAGTCATAGTTATTGTTGTTCCGATTGAATCCATCGCGCTATAAAAGCTGCCGACCTCAGATGGAGTGAATTTATGATCAACCAACAGATCTTCCACTCTTCTCAAACTTGGATTGCGTTCTTCAACCAAAGCAACAATCTCAAATGCGTCCTCCATTGTAGTCAAGTGTCCCTTTTCGGCAATATCCAAAATGCCGCCGGCAGCACGTCGCAATCTATCTGCTCGTTGACTATCAGCAGCATCCTCACTAAAACTTAGATTCTCGAATTCATGCTTAATCAACGCACCTACGGTCGGTAGAGTAGCTTCCATCGGCATTAATGCTTTGTAATCAATAGCTCCTGTTTCGGCTATTACCGGCAACAATTCGTCCAGCGTAGTAGCGACTAAGTCTGTTGAGCTAGCCCCCCTAAAGTCCGGATCTTGCTCTGAAACATCAACTTGATAAGACATTGTCATTTATTGTCTTCCTTTCACAATCATTTTCTAATCTTTAGAAGATTATATCACTTTTTCATATTATGTAAATATCCCTACGTCTCTATCTATTGGATAAAGCTAATATCTTTTTGTAGTTGGGTCGAAGATAACCTGCCTTGCGCTCGCAGACCGGACTCTACTCAACTGAGAATGAACGGCGTTTATTAATCCCCTTTGTGGAATTTCATATTCACCAGCAACATTTTCTACAGCAAAATATGGATGTTCGTGCTCGATGACCAATGAAGTTTCAGATGTAATCTTGCCTGTTTCAAGACTATAAACACCGGAAGTAAGGCTATACGGATCACCAATTCTGTATTTAAATTTTAGAAACGAGTCCTGTAAGGCAGATTGAGAGCGAATCGCATAATCGGCAGCGAATGGAACTTTATATTGTTGCCTTTTACGATCCATACGAACTACTTTTTCCGGTCTTGGAGTAAAAACAAAACTGACCGAATCGTTTATTTCATCAGATTTTTTATTTAGTCTGGTCTCGTTTCTATTTTTTAGAGCAGCCTTTGCAATATTCCTAGCTAGTTTTTGCATGTTTTCTAATTCGCTAGACCGCACACCATTGCCATAAATAAAATCAACATTATCAATCTTGCCTTCACCAATGATATTCAACGCAGAGTTAAGACCGTTAACGACTCTTCCGACAATTCCTTCTTTTTCAGACATAGATATATATTATCACATTTTCAAGATAATATTACAATATGCTAGGATATTGAGGTGAGAATACTTGGAATTGAAAGCAGTTGCGACGAAACCAGCGCAGCCATAGTAGAAGACGGCTATAGGTTACTGTCTTTGGTAACAGCCACGAGCATGGACCTGCATGCTGCCTATGGCGGTGTCGTGCCAGAAATAGCTGCCCGTAGCCATATCGAATCTATCATCCCTGTTATCGACCAGGCAATTGATCAAGCAAACATAGACTGGAAAGATATAGATGCCATAGCAATAACCTACGGTGCTGGCCTCGGCGGATCACTACTTGTAGGCGTGATGACAGCCAGAACGCTAGCTATTACACACGACAAACCCTTGTATGCAATTAATCATGTAGAAGGCCATATTTACGCAAATTTTCTAACGGAATCGGCTCTCGACGGTTTCGTATTGCCAAATAAGCAGCCTGATTTTCCAATGCTCGGCCTAATCGTATCTGGAGGCCACTCTCAGCTGGTGCTCTGGCGAGATCATTTTGACTACACTTTACTTGGTCAAACTCACGACGATGCAATTGGCGAAGCATTTGATAAGGTTGCTAAAATTATTGGTCTACCCTACCCTGGTGGTCCAAGCGTTGGACTGGCTGCAAAAAATGGTGACTCGTTTGCGTTCAATTTCCCCAAGTCAAAAATGCCTGGCAAATATGACTTCTCGTTTAGCGGCATCAAAACAGCCGTATTGCGCGCCGCTCAGAAAGAAATCGGTGAAGATCACACATTTCCCTCTCATAAGCTGTCAGAAAGGCTCACAGAAGCCCAGAAAGCCAATATTGCAGCAAGTTTCCAACGCATTGCGATAGAAACTGTCGTTGATAAAGCAGTCCAAGCTTACGAGGAGTTTCAACCAAAGTCTCTTGTCATTGGCGGTGGCGTATCTGCAAGCCCAGAGCTTCGACGCCAAATTAGCGAGCGATTACCTATAGAAATCAAGTACACCGACCCTTCTCTGTGCACCGATAATGGTGCTATGATTGCCACTCTTGGTTGCTTCAAGATGAAGCTAGGTCAACCAACAGCCAACCCCTACTCTCTCGAAATCCAACCAAATTTAAGTATGTAACCTATATAGTTGTCAGATTCGTTCACCAGCTACGTTAAATATTGGTAGGTTTGGAAACAATCTGTTAGTAGTTTCGATATTTTCTGGATTTTTTATCGCTCCGGGGCCAAGTATAACTCCTGCAATTACTCCACTAGGTACTCCACCTAATATTGCGGCAGTATCTTCCGCGGTTCTGCCATCTGGAGGAAGAATGAATCCTTGCATTTCCGGATCGCGATAGCCATCCCTTTGCAATAATACATCCATACCCTCCGCCTTTGGATCCACAATAAACGTAACCCCTCGGCTCAATAATCGTTCGCCTCTCTGCATTCTGAGTTTTCCACCATTTGCAGTTCTTTTAACTATTAGTTCTTTAGAAAATGCCATGTAGTCAGTAATATTAGTGTCTCTGGAAACTCTAAAGAAATCGGCACACCCATGTGTTTCAGAATCTTCGACCTTACCTATTAGCTCGCCACTCACAATTCCAAGATTGGCGACACCCTTCAACGCTTCCGCGTCGAACAAACTATGCATTCCCATAGAATGCAATAAAGTACCCTCGGGTAAACGAATATCTCCATCCTTAAATGAATCACGCAGCGGACTTGATAAATCAGTCTTTTCTACTAATAGATGCCATGCTTCAAGTTGATTATCAAGCATCTCCATACCCCGCACTCCAAGTTTAGCCTGCATAATCTCATATGCGAAGCCTTCTGTTTGTAGCGATAGTGTATCAATCATTAGTATTTGTTTTTACTTAAACATATATACTCTAGCAAATATTACTTGATTTGTCAATATGTCGCCCCAGTTAATTTTATCAGAATTGGTATAACACTTGATGAAGACAAAAACGTTTGTAGAGGGATGGTGCGCCTTCGAAACAAACCGACGGCTGAAGATTCAACGAAAGGTTTTCATGTGAAATGCCTCATATTAGACACAACCGTTTCACGTGAAATATCAACAGATTAGTACGCCGGTCTTTACGATGTTATAATCTAACTAAATTGATAATAGGAAACTGTTAATGAACTTACCAAAAATTTACGAACCTTCTCAATACGAGGACGACATCTATGCGCTCTGGGAAAAAACAGAAACATTTACACCCAAAAACAGAGGAAGCGATAAAAATTTTAGTATTGTTATCCCCCCACCGAATGCAAACGGAAACCTACACCTAGGGCACGGACTAAACCATACGATCATGGATATAGCAGTGCGATATCATCGAATGAAAGGTGAGTCATCTCTGCTACTGCCAGGAGCAGATCATGCTGGATTCGAAACTCAAGTTGTATACGAAAAACAACTAGCCAAAGAAGGGAAGAGCCGATTCGACTTTTCTCGTGAAGAGCTTTACGAACAGGTATGGGATTTTGTAGCTGAAAACAGAGATAATTATGAGGCGCAGTTTCGAAAGATTGGTGATAGCGTCGATTGGAGTCGATACGTCTTTACTCTAGATAAAAAAATAGTTGACAGAGCCTTTGCTACATTCAAAAAAATGTGGAACGAAGGCCTAATTTACAGGGGTGAACGTTTAGTTAATTTCTGCACGTTTCATGGCACCGGTTTTGCCGACATAGAGGTAGAACATAAGGATGTTGCTGGTCATATTTGGCATATAAAGTACCCGCTAACTAACGGGGAAGGTGGCATTATAGTTGCAACGACACGACCAGAAACAATGCTTGGCGACACGGCCGTCGCAGTGCACCCAGACGACGAACGATACAATAAATTAATCGGCAAAACCGTAAAGTTACCACTAACAAATAGAGAGATTCCAATAATAGCAGACGACTTTGTGGACAAAGAGTTCGGTACGGGTGCGGTTAAAATTACTCCTGCGCATGACCCAAATGACTATGAAGCTGGCCTGCGTCATGATTTGCCTATGATAACGGTTATAGATCACGAAGGTAAGATGACCCACACAGTACAATCCCCATACCGCGGTATGACTGTAGACGAGGCAAGGGAAGCCGTTGTCAAAGACTTAAAAAGCCAAGATTTTCTTGTCAAAACTGAAGACCATCTTCACAGTGTTGGTCACTGTTACAAGTGTGGAACCATAATTCAACCGCTACTTCGTGAACAATGGTTTATAGACATGAAACCGCTGGCAACCAGAGCAATAAAAACGCTTCGCGATGACAAAATAAAGTTCTATCCAAACTCAAAAAAGAATCAACTGATTGAATACCTAAAAGGGTTACGTGACTGGAACATTAGCCGTCAGATTTCTTGGGGTATACCGATACCGGCGTTTCAAAATGCCGACAATCCAGATGATTGGATTTTTGATGATCGCGTTGACCAAGAGTTTATAGAAGTCGACAACAAAACCTACCGTCGCGATCCTGATGTTTTTGATACTTGGTTTTCAAGTTCGAGCTGGCCGTATGCTACACTCGACTACCCTGACGGAGAAGATTTCAATAAGTTTTATCCCCTCAGTGTCATGGAAACGGGCGCAGACATTCTTTATCCATGGGTTAGCCGCATGATAATGTTCGGGCTATACGTAACTGATAATATACCGTTCGAAACAGTGTATTTGCATGGCCTAATCCAGGACGAACATGGTGCTAAAATGAGCAAGAGTAAAGGTAACGTTATCGATCCCATGCTGAAAATCGAAGAGTTTGGATCTGACGCCTTTCGTATGGGTATAATATCCGACGAATCAGCAGGAAAGAACCGTCCATATGATCAAAGTAAATTAGTCGGGGCACGCAATTTTTGCAATAAGCTTTGGAATATTGCTCGTTTTATCGAGGATAAGGTAGGTGACGACGCCCACCTACGAGCTAAACCTGAGGCAAAAACATTAGCCGACCATTGGGTGTTGAGTAAGTTACAACAATCATCAGATAAAATAGCCCTCGATTTAGAAAATTTTCGTTTTGCAGAGGCTTACGACACCGTCTATCACACTATCTGGGACGATATTGCCGATTGGTACATTGAGGCCAGCAAGGGAAATGCTAATGTTAGCATTTTGGCTTATATACTTGAAACTATCCTTAAGATCGCACACCCATTTGCACCATTTGTTACTGAAACAATCTGGCAGACTCTAAAGTGGGAGAACGACTCGATACTGGCCATATCTGCCTGGCCAGATATTCCAAAAACAGATACAACAAAACGAAAAGAATTTGAAATTGTGAAATTAATTGTGAATGAAGTTCGTTACATCAGATCTACTATGCATCTAAAAGGTGACATTACCCTCTATCATTCGGGCGATGAATTCTTAAAAGAACATGGTGAATTGATAAAGTCGTTGGCTCGTCTAGATGAAGTAAAAGAAGTTAGGGCAGGACACGGCCTGCATCTCACAAGCACAGACAAAGACTGTTGGCTTGACGTCGATCAACAGACAATCGCCTCATACCTAAAAAAACAGACTGAAAAGGCCGAAGAACAGCATAAACTTATTGGTCAGCTTGAGGCCCGTCTGAACAATGAGTCCTACGTAAAAAAAGCCCCAAAGAGTCTAGTAGAAGAAACAAAATCACAGCTTTCTGAAGCTAAACAACTACTCGAAAAGATAGCTCAAGAAACCAAACGTTTCGACCAATAACTATTCTTCTGGTACCAAAGCCTCGCGAACTCTAGCCGCACTTTCTGTTGGTCTATAATCATCAAACCATTGAACATGCCAACCCATTTTTTCGGCCGCCATTAAATTAGCCCTGGAGTCATCAATTAAAAGTATTTCTGCGGGCTGTACGCCTGCTTGAGATTGGGCTATTTCATATATTTGCTGCTCGGGCTTAATAGCACCGACTTTTGATGAATCAATAATTGCGTCGTAGCGCACTACCGGCAAAACTTTAAGTCGGATCATTTCGTCGATCAATCCTGGCATTATGTTACTAAGTAACCCTACGTAATAATTATCAGCAACCCACTCTACAACCTCTTGCATCTCGTCGATTTTATCAACAGCCTCTAGGTAGTATTTAGACCAGTCTAACTGATCCATACCAAGTCTTTTAGCAAACTGTTGATTAAAATCTTCGATGAGCATTTCGCCGCGACAGACAGCGTCGTTATAGTGCCAAAAAGTTGTCTCTACGACATCTGCTGGCGCACCAGAGTCCTGGGCAATTTCTGTAAAGGCGCGATGAAAAAATCTTACAAGACAACCATTAATATCAAAATATACAAACCTAACGCCACTTTTAGATCGTTTTTTGGGTTGTGAAGAATCACCAGAAGGGGAAAGACCTAATAAAGTTTCGAAAGAAATACCTAAGGATTCAGCAATGTTCTGGATCGTAAAAATCGATGGAGCTTTTATTGCGCCACGCTCAATTTTTGCCAGAGTAGAGTACGATAACTGGGCTTTTTGGCACAATTCCTGTTGAGTCAATCCAGCTTTTTGCCTGGCTTGTTGTAGACGCTTCCCGAGCGCAATCTCAGCATTTTCCCCACTCATTAGCCCCATAATACCAATAAATTAACAAAATTGCAGCCAAAACTAGTAATAAAAGGCTATAAGCCGGGAATAAAACTCAAAACGAGTAGCATAAGAATAGCGGCAACGATACCAGAAGCGCCTCCAGTAATAAGAGAAGACTGCGTGTTGCCGCCAGTAGATCTTTGAGTCTTTGCATAAACCCATCCACCAAACCCTATTCCCAATAAAAGCGCAACTACCACATTAGACATGCAATAATTGTATCAGACTATCGTTAGTTTTTTAGCCATATCGGCAAGCGCTTCATGATCTGGCTCGGTATTCATATCTGTTTGGGTTCGGAAATCTTCACCTGTATCAATAGGGAACAGCTTTACATGCGTATGGTCGACATCGAGCCCCTCGACTTGCAGGCCTATTCGTTTTTTATCAGGGAAAACCTGTTTCATCTTCTTAGCAACTATTTTTACAGTTTGCCATAGCGCTTGATAATCATCATCGTTTAATTCATAAAAGTTTGAGACTTGTGATTTCGAAACAACCAGGGTCATACCAGGCTGAAGAGGGTGAATATCTAAGAATGCTATCGTTCGATCATTTTCATAAATTTTATGGCAGGGAATATCGCCATTAATAATTTTAGTAAAAATGCTTTCTTCCATAAGCATATTGTAGCGTACAATAATCGCATGGATACTATAAGACGAATATTTATTGTCCTTTGCATACCTCTTTTGGGACTGTCGCTGCTACTGGTACTTATAAGTCTGGCAATCACCACCTACCTAGGTACGCCGACTGCAATTAAAAAGACATTGGCAACATCACATATCTACGATCATGCCGTTTCGAGTATCATCGCATCGACACAGCAAAAGAATCAAGATCAGAACCAGCAAAAAGCAAAAGAAGACATACCATTTGATATACCAGAAGTAAAAGCTGCTGCAGAAAAATCAATTTCACCTCAGTTTATACAAAAATCTGCCGAGTCATTAATTGACGGCATATACGGTTGGCTCGACGGAACGACAGCAGAACCGCAGTTTACTATCAACGTTTCGGAAGCAAAGACATCTTTTATTGAAAATGTTGCAACTGCTGCAGTCACCCATGTAGAAGCATTGCCTGTGTGTACTACTGCAGACCAAATACCATCCGGCGACAATCCATTTGACGCAACCTGTAGGCCACCCAACTTCAATGCCGAAAGTACCAAGCAAGAGATCCTAAGCCAGGTTAACGCCTCTGATGGCCCTCTCGCCAAAGACACCTTCACTTTTGCAGACATGCAAGGGGAAGGTAAGAAACCAATTACCGAGGACTTTAGTTCTGCCCCTAAAGCTTTCCAAACCGCTAAGCGCATACCATTGATTTTGGCTGTTATTTCTTTGATATTTGCGACTATACTCTTTTTACTTCATCGTAATCATTCGCGCGGATTAAAAACCACAGGTAAAGTGTTCCTAACAACAGGTATAACGGTGTTTATTTTGTCCTTAATCAGTCGTTTTGGGGCAAGTAAGGCTAATTTTACTGGAGCAGATATAGATCTTAACTTACAACAAGACTTATTAAGAGGTTTTAAATCTATATCGGATTCAATTGGAAATATACTGTTAATTGGATCCTTGATATATATATTCATTGGCGTTGCAGCATGGTTGATTGCTAAAAAACTAGAACCACCTATGAGTGAAGAGCTCAAGGAAAACAACACTAATACCGTCCTCAAAACCAAAGAATTAACCGACAAAGACTCCGTTGTTCTCGAGAACCCCACTAAAGAAACGCCCGAAAACAAACCATTAGAACCTAAAGACTAGACTACTTTGTCGAGTTAACGAGCCCATGACCATGCTATGGTTAGAATTATTATTTAACAGTTATCTACTAGCAAGCACTTTATAAAAACCTAACAGTATGACTGAGCCCAACAAGGCAACTAATAAACTGCTAATATTAAATCCCGTTACACCACTGCCACCCAACGACTGCATTACAAAGCCGCCAATAAATGCCCCAATAACTCCGACAATAATGTTAATTATCGGCCCTTGTTGAGCGTCGGTGTTCATAATTTTGGATGCAACCCAGCCAACAAAAGCTCCAAATATTATCCATATTAATATATTCATCTCAATTCCTCCTTAAGGTTATACTGTTGCGTGATTCTTCTTTCCAAGATCAAGGACTTTAGCTACAGCAAAAGCGAGCAGACCGTATACTATTATCGCCATTAAACTTTCTATATCTAACCTTGAAACACCATAAGTTGTAACAATGTTAAATAACCCCCTAAATGGCGCAACCAACGGACCTGTAACGGTATAAATCAAGTCAGCAAAAGTACTTAAACGATTTACCCCTACCAAGGAAAAGACAAGTCTAATTGCTAACAGGCCAGCGATAATCCCATATATTAGATACACTATCTTTTCGCTCTTTACTACGCTATCGTCTGTACTACTGTGACTAACTGATTGTTTTTCTATCTCCGTATCACCTTGTTGAACCTTTTGAGTTCGAATTTCTTGTTCTTCATCTGACATGGTTTTCTCCTTTGATATTTCTTATTTAGTTATTTTGTCGCTCGCACTTTTCAGGCTGCCCTTGGCCTTGCCTTTAGTTTCTTCGAGCTTGCCTTTTGCCTCCAGCTCTTTATTGTTGGTCATACTCCCAACCGCCTGTTTAGCTTTGCCGCTTACCTTATCTGATGTGATGCTCATAATTATTTCTCCTAATTATTTAGTTAGTACTTATCAGTATGTGCGTTTTCGATTAATCAATCTGTGCGCTTGATCACGCGTTATGTGATTATTTTTTAGAGCATATTTATGAGAAATTGTGTCATCATTCGTATAAATAAAAGACCTCCAGTAAAAGGAGGTCTTTTATCAATCCTGAATATTTACTAACTTCTCATCCTGCTTGCACGATGCCGAAAGTTTTGTCGCATAGATTCACTATTTTCTAGTAGCTCCGCCTCAAGCTCTGCCGGCAAACTAGTTGACATGTCTTCACGCGGTTCATTTGCATTATAAAGATACTGCTGAAAATGAACCTTTGGATGCTTTTGTTGTTTGTTTGTTAGCCTCGTATATGTTCGTGACATACTGTCCTCCTATAGTTAGATTGCATAATACCTATCGGCGAGACCCCTCCTTCCCAGTTACATTTACAGAATAGTCCCAATTTTTTTTGTAGTATGTGCGCTGTGTCACTTGCCCAAAATTACCAACAAGACACTGTATGCGTAATTATTCTTGGAGTTCATATTTACCGCCAAGGAGTATACTGAGCTCATGACTAAAGATGCTCTGGCTGTCATGCCTACGGAAAAAGCCAAGGAAGTAGACATCGACACATACTTTGATGACGGACGGATTATAAAGTATTCAAAAGGGGATACTGTAATTCATGGTTTCGAGGAACCAGACGGTGTCTATATTATTAAGGAAGGTTTTGTCAAAGCTTTTACCATAACAAAAGCTGGCCAGGAAAATCTGCTGCTGGTTCACGATAACGGGGAATTCATACCGCTGATTTGGGCACTAGATGGTTCTCATACCGAAGGTCTGCACTATGAAGCAATGTCCAATGTTACAGTATTAAAAACTACCAAGGAAAAACTACGATCAGCCATGAGTGATGATAAATGGTTGTCTCAGGAGATTCTGAAACAGTCAGTGCATATTATTACTACTTACTCCCAACGAATTCAGGCTTTAGAGTTTCGTACCGCGCGTGAAAGGATTGTTGCCGAGCTATTAAACCTTGCCGAAATGTTTGGCAAAAAGAATGGTAATAAAGTCCTTATTGATGCCCCCATAACCCATCAAGACATAGCTAACTCCATCAATATGACACGAGAGACTGCAAGCCGTGCCTTAGGCTTACTATTTGAAGAAGAACTATTAGGCCAAGACGAACACCTATTTACGATTTTAGATTTTACCAAGTTTCAACAAGAACTTGGTTAGGAATAAAAAGACCCTCGATAACTTCTCCACGAGTCTAGTGACATGATGCCTATTAATTGATAAGGGCAGCCATATCTAATTACTATTTAGACGATAAAATGTACAGTATGTACTGTGCATTGTGTCACGTCACAAACATAATTGTTTTTTCACATATAGTGTAGTCATAAGGTTAAATTCGAATCCCTATAACAAAACAAAACGACCACAAAATGTGATCGTTTTGTTTTGGCGGAGAGGGAGGGATTCGAACCCTCGAAGCCTTGCGGCTTACCGCTTTTCGA
>CAZPWF010000017.1:3731-14588 GCA_964590725.1 uncultured Candidatus Saccharibacteria bacterium | reverse complement strand
CTAACTGGTAACGTTTTTTGTTTTTTCATAGCAATATTTACTACATTAAACACTATGCTTATGTCTATTGTCAACAAAAGGCTGCACCTACATATAGTGTCTAACTTACGTCGGCTAGAACAATTACGTAGTTTTTCCCGTAGTGTTTGGCGCACTTTGGACATGTAGTATAGAAGAAGTACGTCTTGTTAATCTTTTTGTTTTTGCTTTTTGCGTAACTCTGCATCGACTCGTGCCATCTTTTGGCATTCTGGTATGGCCCCTCAAAAACCTTAGTTAAGTATGTACCGTCTAGAATCGTGTTGTCTGCACCGTCAATTTCTTTACTGACAGCATAGAGTTGCTCTGCTTTCCAAGGAGACAGGTCCCTGGTAAGTATCATTACTTCTTTTGGTGACATTGAATCATTAGCATTATTTGCCGTCTTTTGGATGGCGCTCATTACTTTTGCCATATTTAAGGGCATAAACAAGAAACTTCTGGTATACATTCGGATAAACCGTTTGTTTTTGAAAGATATTTCTTTTTCATCCCAATCTCTAACATTTGGCACTGCACAGCAATCTGTTTCGTTTTTGTCTGTATAAGTATTAGGTAAGCTCATTACGCACCTCCTTATATCTATATTATAGTCCTCATATCAAAATGTTCATAAAACCGCGATACTGACAAATGACGCAAAGTATCCTAATAGAGCCGATGATATGCTGGCGAGGAGGGATTAGATCTATCTTCAGCTAGCCCAAAACTTCACGATCAGCAACGAGTTGATGTCGAAAGGTTTTCTTGCAAAATGCCACAGGCATTTCTCACCCCTTATGCGCATTCGAGAATTAGAATCTATCAAACATGAAAAAAGCAGCCCATTGGACTGCACTTTTCATGGCTGGGATGGAGGGATTCGAACCCCCGAATGCATGGACCAAAACCATGTGCCTTACCACTTGGCCACATCCCATTAAATCTAGGTGTTTAACAAAATGATTCTACTCTATAATTTGGTTTTCATCAATCTGTAGTTGATGCGTTATACTTATGCTAAGTATGAGAGTAATTGATCCGAAGCAATTTGCGCATGCAAAAACGCGCCAAAAACGATCAAAGATATGGCTAATATTACCTTTGGGGTTGCTTGTTGTGGGTGCCTTTGCGGTTAAAATTTTTGTATTGAGTGAACCAATCAGTGCTCCTAACACGTTTCCTGCTAATAGCTCTAAAGTGACTAATAGCGCAGATACCCAGATTGCTGGTCCAAAACCGGAATCTAAATTCAAAGAGTTCACAGGAGATCAGTTCAAAGAGTTATATCGTTCGGTTGCCTACCCTAATATTCAGCAAATTGTTGTACCGCCCAAAATTACCGATAACGAAGAAGCCGATATTCGCATTCGCGGCTTAGCCGAAAAGAGAGGCTATCATCTAACGGCGGTGCCGCAGGGTGCGATTGTAAGAATTAACGAACCACGCCTAGAAGGAGATGACTTGCTACAACCGCTTGCAGCAGAAGGATGGCAAACGCTTAAGGCGGCAGCAACCAAGGAAGGGTTTCCGATAAGTATTATTTCGGCATACCGTTCTCCTGAATACCAACGAGATCTATTTTTGCAGCGATTGTTAGCAAATGGCACAACCGCTAGATTTATTAAAGATGGCATTGGTGACGCTGCTATTCAAAAAACACTCGGTATGACGGCAGTGCCTGGCTATTCCCGGCATCATACTGGATACACTATAGACTTATGGTGCGAGGACGGCAGCAAATCATTCTTAACTAGTACTTGTTATCAATGGATTAGTCAGAATAATTACTTACACGCCAAAGAAAGCGGCTGGATACCTAGTTATCCAGCTGGGACAGATGCTCAGGGACCCGAGCCTGAACCGTGGGAATATGTTTGGGTTGGTACTCAAAATCTCACACAATAGCTCGACAATGCCCTTGCCTCTCTCACCCCTATAGCGTACAGTTATGAATAACTATGGCAACTCGGAAAAAGCTGAATCCGGCAGACTACATTGTACCGATAAATATTAATGGTCTAAATGGCCGTATGTTGCGTTTGCCTGCAACAAATAACAAGAAACGCGAAATACTACTAATTTATGGTCATCATGCCAGTATCGAGAGGATGTTCGGCCTTGCAGAAGAGCTAAATCGTTATGGTCCTGTGACACTACCCGACCTGCCTGGTTTTGGCGGAATGGATAGTTTCTACAAGATACATAAAAAGCCAACACTTGATAATTTGGCTGATTACTTGGCTGCATTTGTTAAACTTCGTTACAATCGAAAACGAGTCACCTTGATAGGAATGTCGTTTGGGTTTGTTATCGCCACAAGGATGCTTCAAAAACATCCTGAACTTGCCAAAAAAGTTGACCTGCTAGTGAGTATAGTTGGATTTGCCCATAAAGATGACTTCAAATTTAGCCGCAGAAACTATCGACTGATACGTTATTCAGCAAGTTTTTTCTCTAACAGAGTTCCCGCTTTTTTGGCACGTTACCTTGCACTACAGCCACCACTAATTCGTGCAGCCTATACTATGGTTGCTGATAAACACAGTAAACTTAAAGATGCCGACGAAGCAGAACGAGACAAGCGCATCAATTTCGAAATTGGTTTATGGCAGTGTAATGATGTGCGAACATATATGGATACAACGGTGACTATGCTTACCGTAGATTTGTGTAATAGTCAGGTAGATTTGCCGGTTCATCATGTTGCCGTGGATGTGGATCGATATTTTGACAATGCTATAGTTGAACAACATTTGAATATTATTTTCAAAAAAGTACACATGATCGATTCAAACATGAATGGTCACGCGCCGACAGTTGTGGCTGATGCCGCCGCCGCCGCGCCGTTTATACCGGCTCAAATACGTCGAGCCTTGGCAAAAAAGTAACTTTTCGAACCTCTGCTGTATACTTAATAGTAATATGAAGATCGGACTGGTCTGCCCATACAATATTTACAAAGGTGGTGGTGTGCAAGAGTGCGTAAAAGCATTGCAGACCGAGCTTCAAGCACGTGGTCATGTAGCTAAAATAATTACTCCTCAACCACGTGATGTTAACGAGCCGCTACAAGATACTATATTGCTGGGTACGGCTGCTCAGTTTCGGTCGCCTTTTCATACAACGGCTCAAGTTTCCGTTAGTGTAAAGGGTGATCAGCTAGAACAGATGCTCGAAGCCGAGAAGTTTGATGTACTTCACTTCCACGAACCATGGGTGCCTATTCTCAGCCGTCAAATTCTATCTAAAAGTACTGTGGCCAATGTTGCAACATTTCATGCAAAACTACCAGACACGGTAATGAGTAAGACAATCGAAAAAGTAATTACCCCATACACTAAGTCAGTTCTTCGCGACCTTCATCACTTAACCGCTGTATCTGATGCAGCAGCGTTATATGTTAGGACGCTTACTAATGATGAAATAAGCATTATCCCAAACGGCGTAGATTTAAAACTATACGAATCTAAAAATAAGATCGCAAAACGTCCAAATATTCTCTATATTGGCCGTCTAGAAAAGCGAAAAGGTCTAAAATATCTCCTGAAAGCTTTTCAGCTGCTTCAGGTTTCGCTTCCCGACGTAGAACTACGCATAGCAGGAGATGGACCAGATGCAAACAAGTTGAAGCAGTATGTTGATATTCATGAAATTAATAATGTTAAATTCTTAGGGTTTGTGTCAGAAAAAAATAAGCTTGAGCTTATGTCTGAAGCTTCACTTTTCTGCTCGCCGGCACTTTATGGTGAAAGTTTTGGAATTGTCTTGCTAGAGGCTATGGCAATGGGTCTACCTCTCGTTGCCGGTGATAACCCTGGTTACAGTTCAGTTATGAAAGAAACTGGCCAGTTAAGTTTAGTTAATCCACGCGATTCCGCCAGTTTCGCTAGAACTTTACAGTTGCTAATGCAAGATGAATCTGTACGAAAAGCTTGGAAGAATTGGGCTCAGCACTACGTTAGACAATTTGACTATAAAAAAGTGGTTGATCAGTATGAAAAATTATATATCTCAGCTGTAATAGCAAAATGAAAATTGCATTTGTTCTAGACGATACGCTCGATACTGCAGATGGTGTGCAACAATATGTCATTACTTTGGGAAAGTGGCTTACAAATAATGATCACGAAGTGCATTATCTTGTTGGCCATACAGTACGCAAAGACATTGCTAACATTCATAGTCTTACAAAAAACGTAAAAGTCCGTTTCAATAGAAATAGAATGTCTATACCTCTTCCCGTGCAACTAAAAAAAATTAAAACGCTACTCAAAAACGAAAAATACGACTTATTGCACATACAGATGCCTTATAGTCCACAAATGGCCGCCCGAATCATTACTGCAGCGCCACCGGCAACCGCAATAGTTACAACATTTCATATTCTTCCTTACGGTCGGCTAGAGAAAATCGGCACTAAACTTCTTGCGCGTGCAGTTAAGAAAAGTACGCAACGTATAGACTCCGTGATTAGTGTTTCAGCTCCGGCAGCAGAATTTGCATATGAATCGTACGGCCTGAAATCAAACATAATACCAAACCCTGTTTCTGTCCCAACAACTACTCCAAAAAAGAATCTAGAAACTAAAAATATAGTATTTCTGGGAAGGTTAGTAAAAAGAAAGGGTGTAATAAACTTCGTTGATGCGCTTGCCTGTCTGCAAAAAAGATATTCATCAGATTGGACTGCAACGATAATTGGTAAAGGGCCACTGGAAGACAAGGTAATTACTCGGCTGCATGAATATGGTCTTGAAACTAAAGTTAAAATGGCTGGGTTTGTTTCGGAAAAGGAAAAGTATTCATTTTTAGCACAAGCAGATATAGCGGTATTCCCAAGTATTGGGGGTGAAAGCTTTGGGATTGTACTTATTGAGGCGATTGCGGGCGGGGCTACCGTCGTAATTGGCGGCAATAACCCTGGATATTCATCAGTACTCAAAGACAAACGTGTGTTATTCGATCCCAACGATACTGACAGGTTAGCCAAAATGATGCATCGATATTTAGACGATGAAAATATTATTAGTGAATTGCATGATCAACAAAAAGATCTTATTGAGTTGTACGATGTAAATAAAGTGGCTCCCGAGGTTGTGTGTATCTATAAAGAATCAATTGCAAAACACAAGCTTAATAAGGATAATGTATAATATGAAGATTTTTGGAAAAACAGATACAACTATAAATATTACTACCAGAACAGTGGTAAAATCGATCGCACTAGTAATGCTTGCAGTGGTTGGCTTGCAAGTGATTGGTAACATTTCGCATCAACTTCACCTTATATTCATCTCAGCTTTCCTTGCAATCGCGTTAAATCCAGCTGTTGGTTGGATATCGCATCGTCTGAGGAGTAAAAGCCGAATAAGGGCAACAGGGATTGCATATATTATCGTTATAGCGTTATTAATCGGGTTTTTGGCACTTATAATACCGCCCCTCGTCCGTCAGACGACCGATTTTGCTCAGGGCGTTCCAGATACTATTAATAATATTAAGTATCAGGACACTGCGATTTCTCGTACTGTTCGTAAATATAAGTTACAAGATAGAATTGATGACATAAGAGACGACTATGCTAATAGGATTGGTGACTTTTCAGGGCCAGTGGTGAATACGGCCAGTAGAATCGGCGGCTCAATTATTTCTAGCATTATCGTAATTGTATTGACATTTATGATGTTGGTAGAAGGTCCGGTTTGGGTTAATAAAGCGCTGGCGTTGCAACCGGAAGCAAAACGAAAACACCGAGCAGACATTATGAGACGAATGTATAGAGTTGTAACTGGTTATGTTAATGGTCAGTTTTTAATTGCAGCAATAGCTGCAATCTTTGCTGGTATTGCCTTGTTTATAATGGGCTCAATCTTTGATGCCCAAATAAATCCTATTGCACTCGCTGGTATTGTGTTTGTGCTTGGCCTTATACCGATGATAGGTAATATTATGTCGGCAGTAATTGTTGTTCTGGCGTGTCTATTGTCTTCGTTGCCTCTGGCGATTGGTATGGGAATATTCTTTTTGGTTTATCAGCAGATTGAGAATGCTACCCTACAGCCGTACATACAGTCTCGAAACAACCAGCTCACGCCATTAACGGTATTTATTGTTGCACTTTTGGGTGTTGGTTTGGCAGGAATAATAGGTGCAATTGCAGCTATTCCGATTGCAGGCTGCGCAAAGATATTACTAGATGAGTATCTTAAAGTTAATTTCCCTAACTATCAGTCGATTAAAGATAGTAAGTAATTAACAATTCAAACTACTGGACCTTGACCAGACTTGTCCTTGAGGAGTGTCATTGATCTCGACTCCTTCTTCAAGAAGCTGGTCACGAAGCTTATCGCTAGTCGACCAGTCATTTATCTCCCTAGCCTTCGCACGTTTGCCTAAGACTGCCTTTTGCTGTAATGATATATCTTTACGCTCTGATAATTTTAGACCCAATAAGCTGTCTACAGTCTTGAGGTAGTCGCGAAGGTTGTTTGAGGCACTAATCGAAAGTTTTTTATCACTTACTGTGTTTACAACGCCACTAATTATATTTAATACTTTTGGGGTATCAAGATCATCGTTAAGTGCCTGGAGTAGCGAATCAGGATCAAAAGTAATATCCTTGCCATTATTGTCTGCTTGCAAAGCTCTGTCTGCTAACTGCTCGAAGCTATGTAATCGATTTTGAGCTGCTTCCAGGATTTCCCAACTAAAGTTTCCTTCTGTTCGGTAGTGGCTCGACAATACAAGCACCTTAAATGCGTACAAACTAAATCCCTTATCCAAAATATCATTAAGGGTGTAACTGTTTCCGAGTGATTTTGCTAGTTTGGTTCCATTAACTTTCATATGGTTATTGTGAAACCAGTATCGGCAAAACGTCTTGCCGGTTAATGTCTCAGTTTGTGCAATTTCGTTTGTGTGGTGAACAGGTATATGATCAATGCCGCCAGTATGTAGATCTATCTGATCTCCAAGACTCTCTCTTGCGATCACTGAGCATTCTAGATGCCAACCTGGGAAACCTTTACCCCAAGGGCTATCCCATTCCATATCACGTTTGTGCTCGCTCGGACTTAGTTTCCATAGCGCAAAATCAGTAGGATGTTTCTTGCCGCCCACATCAACTCGTGCGCCAGCTTGTAAGCCTTTGATATCAAGCCGTGCAAGTTTTCCGTAGTCATTCAACTTTGAAGTATCGAAATAGACGCCATCATTGATTACATATGTGTAGCCTTTATTCTCTAGCTGTCTTATGAAGTCAATTTGTTCATCAATCAAACTCGTAGCTCTTACGATTTGTGATGGTTGAAGCAAGTCGAGAAGTTTTGCTTCATCGTGAGCAACTTTGATATATTTTTCGGCAACGTCCCAGGCCGTAAGGCCTTCGGCTCGGGCTCCTTTTTCCATCTTGTCTTCGCCAGCATCGTCATCGCTGACAAGATGACCGACATCCGTTATGTTCTGAACACGGTTAACTTTGTAGCCGTCTGCAATAAGAACACGATTAAGTATGTCCGAGTATATGTAAGCAACCCAGTTACCAATTTGGGGCTGGCTGTAGACAGTTAGTCCACAAGTATACATTTTAACTATCTTGTCATTAATTGGCGTAAATTCTTCGATATTTTGGCTTAGCGTATTGTAAAGTTTCACAATAACTCCTCGTCTAAGTTATTGAGTAATTCCGTGGCTATATCTATACATGTAATCTTTATCTCATCGAACGCTCGACCGTCAACTATTTTAAAACCGCTAGCGTACTGGTGTCCCCCTCCACCCAGTTGTTCTGCTAGAGATGCTGCAACCGGTGCACCATTATTTGCTCTAATTGCTGCTGTAATTTTTCCATCTCTGTATGTTTTAAATACAATACTGAGCATCACGTCTTCAACCTGCAACATGTCGGACTGTACTAGAGCTGCAGGATTGTATAGGGGGCTATATGTATTGATTTCATCTTGGCTTATTACCGCAATCGCAATCATGTTGTTGTGAAAAAATTCGGTACGCGCTATGAGCTCTGCCTTAAACTCAAAAATTGAGATCGGCATTTTACTAAAGCTTCGTCGTTTTTCTTCTAGTTTGGCACGGTTTACTCCTATTTCAAGCAATGACGCCACTATCCTATAAGTATCTGGTGAAGCCAAATTATTACTTAACCCTTGCGTGTCGCCTAGGATGGCAGACAAAAGCATTTCTGCGGCAGCTGGACTTACCTTAAGCTCATTTTCGTGACATAGATTATATATTAGTTCCCCTGTAGAAGAGAGGTCTGGGTCGTTTATAGTAAGATTTGCCTTCGTTTCGTTTTGAACAGTGTGATGATGATCAAGTACTAGGACAGTATTATCTTGAGAGTAGTTTGGGTCACTATATAGTTTCTCTAACAGAGTGTCTGTCGATGCATCGACAATAATTAGAGTGTCGTAATGTGTTGGGAGTGTTCTGTCTACTCTACTCCAGCTTTCCATGTATTTAAGATAGTCTGGGGTGCCCACTCCGCAATATAGCGAGACTTCTTTTCCGTAGTCCGTCAGAATATATTCAAGCGCAAGTGCACTGCCAAGACTATCGGCATCAGGGTTGTCGGCCTGCACAACGACAATGTGTTCGGCAGCCTCAACTAGAGATATGAATTTGTTGTTTTTAGTCATTAAATGCCGTTCTCCCTTCTAGCGCACGCGCTAGGGTTATTTGGTCAGCATATTCAATATCAACTCCTACAGGAATGCCTCTGGCTAAACGGGATATTTTAATTTTTCTATCACCTAGTTGTTTCTGTATATATAGTGCAGTTGATTCGCCTTCGGCGCTGGCATTTGTAGCTAGGATAACCTCAACAACACTATCATCATCGAGTCGCTGAATAAGATTGGTTATATGAAGCTGTTCAGGATGAATGCCGTCTATCGGTGATATCAGGCCACCGAGAACATGATATGTACCTCTGTAAACACCTGTTTTTTCTATGGACACAATGTCGAGTGGCTCGGCTACGACCATAATTGTTTGCTTGTTACGTTCTGGTGATGTGTAAAGTTCTGAAAGTGATTGACCACTTTCGACTAAAGCAAATGTCTTTTCGCAATAGCTAATGTTGCTGTGTAGTTTTTGTAAGGCCGAGCTAAGTTTGCTTGATATGTTTTCGTCTGACTTTAGTAGGTAATAGGCATAACGTTCTGCACTCCGCGGACCAACACCAGGCAGCGCTGAAAGGGCTTCTATCGTATCTTCAAGTGCTCTAGGAAGAATTCGCATGCTCTTATAGTCCGAGATCTCCGAGCATACCCATCATTGGCTGCATTTTCTCAGCTGCTATTTTCTGGCTCTCCTGAATGGCATCTTTTACTGCGTCTTCAATCCACCGCTCTAGCTGACCTATGTCCTCTAGGTCTACATACTCGGGGTCGATGTGTATTTTTTTTATTTTTTGTTCGCCTGTAATCTCAACTATAACTGCGCCGTCGCCCTTTTCTACAGTGATGATTTGCTTTTGTAACTCTTTCTGAAGCTTCTTAACCTTCAACAGCATCTTTGCTTGGTCAAATTTACTCATAACTACTCCTTATATATAATGTATATTGTAGCAATTTATACGCGATGATTATAGGTTTGTTTTGTTGTTGTCATATGAGGCCATGCTATAAAGTATCGATATGTGTTAAAAAATATCGATACACTAACTGCAGCTACTAGCAGAATCATACCTACGGATCGAGCAATGGGGTTTCGAGGAAATATCGTAAACCACTGATGTAGTAGCCAGGCTAGTCCACCAGCGATCAGCATATATAGCAAAGGCAATAACACAGAAATCGTGACTAATCCCCCCAGACCAATAAGAGTTAGGGCAAGTATAGTTCCTATTAATAAGTATTTCGATCTATCTAGCCTAAAACGTTTGCCGTAATATATAGCTCCCGCAAACATTACCATAACGCTAAATATGTCCAATAGCCCAACACTGCCGATTTGCGCAAATGTAGAACGATTGGAATTAACAAACACGGCGCCAAATGTGTTGAAGATATTACTTACAAACGTCGATACCGAAACCATATGTGTCGGCAGACCGAGCAAGTACAGACCAATGTTATGATTACTCGTCACGGCGCGTAATAGCGGTGATATAAGGATAAGTAAGACGACACCCATAATAGCCAAAAACCATGGCGGGGTAGTTTTTAATTCAGATAATAACTTTTTGCCTCTTAATGATAAAGCGGCTGCAATAATTAACACGCCAGCTGGTACGTACAATAACAAGGAAAATATCACTACTGCAGATAAGACAGCCAATTTTCGCTTTTTTGTTTGTTCAAGCCATAGATAAATAATGATCATGAGCGGAAGTAATGTGAGTAATATTTGTGAATCACCTGTTCTGGCGGCGAGAAGTAGCCAGCTTGATGTGGCGTACATGGCTGTTGCAATATACGCGATACGATCCGTGTGCCATGATTTTATGACGAGAAAAAAACAAAGTATGCTTAGCAGACCGACTGACGCGCTTACAACCCTTGACCATTTGATATTCTTATGACCAGCTTTTTTAATCAAATATTGAGGTACGGTTATTGGGGAGTTTATAGGGTTTATTCGTATATTAGATGATTTTTCGGTGAAAATGTACTGTCCAACTTCTTTGTTCGAGTATCCTGGCGCAAGGTTACCAATACGATAAAAGAGTAACGTAACGACAACACCAACTACTATGACTGCGACAAGCGCAACCTTCCAGAGTAATCCAAAATAAAAACCTATTTTTTTCACCTTTACACTAGTATATCACTGGCGCAAACAAAAAGGCTACTCCTTGAATGCTTCGGTATGGCG
>CAZPWF010000017.1:0-3631 GCA_964590725.1 uncultured Candidatus Saccharibacteria bacterium | reverse complement strand
ACAGGTTCATTTGCCTTTACTGCTACGTTATGAGCAAGATTAAGAGCTAATGCTGTTTTTCCCATTGATGGCCGCGCAGCCAAAATAAATAAGTCTGATTTTTGTAAGCCTGCGAGTATTGTATCGAGATCCTTGAATCCAGTCGGAACACCACGTATAGTTCCTTTATCTTTATGTAATTCATCCAAACGTTCGAAACTACTTGCAAGTACGTCTTCTAGGCTGGTAACGTCTTGCTTAACATGCTGCTGGCTAACATTGAAAAGTCTGGTCTCGGCATCTTCAATAAGGTCTTGAAGGTTGCGGTTTTCATCGTAACCTAGTGTCACTATGTCTTGTGACGCTTTGATTAGACGTCGACGTAACGCCTTTTGGGATACAATTTCTGCGTACTGTTCAACATGTGCGGCTGTTGGAACAAAGTTTGTCAGTTCGGTTAGGTACGATGCCCCACCAACCATTTCTATTAACCCAGTACCCTTAAGTTGGTCAGATAGTGTCAGTACATCGATCGGGTTGTGTTTTTCGTAAAGTTGTAGGATCGCCTCGTATATACGTTTGTGTTTTTCGTTATAAAAATCCTCAGGATTAACAATATCCGCTATTTTTACGATAGCGTCGCTGTCAATTAATACAGCGCCTAATAGGCTAGCTTCGGCCTCGGTGTTTTGGGGTGGTACAAGTTGAGTATTCTTTGGCTCCATATGTATCTACGATTCTAGCACTTCTGCCCCACCGAAGATATCGTTAATGCTTTTAAGATCATCAGGCTCTGTTTTATTCTGTTCTTTTACTGGAGTTTTATCATTTGTTACAAGCACGTACTCTACAGTAAATTCATCGCCAGTAATCCGGCGTAAACTTTCCTTAAGGGTGGTTTTATTACTATTATCAGATAGTCTTTTTAGATGAAACGGAAACTTCAGACGTATGATTAATGTTTTACCTTCTACTGTGGTATCTGCCATACGTGCTATGCCATAGAGCGCATTATTTTTTTGCTTTAAATCAATTAACACTTGTTCCCATAATGAATCGTCATCAGTGCTCACAGTTTTAGGTTTAGCTGGGAGAGGTTGTTTCGGCGGTGCAACAACTGGACTGGACGCAGAATTATCATTTTTTTGAACTGGCTTAATTGGTTCTGAGATTGGTTTCTCTATGTCCTGACTGTCGATTGGTGTATCATTTTCAGAAAGTTGATAGTTTAGTAGTACAAGCTCAAGTGCGGATGCCGGGTCTTGCGAAGTCGATACACCAGACAAGTCCTTAAGTAAGCTTAAGTCCTTGCCAGATGCAATGTTATTATCAATAATCTTATCTCTTAATGCTTGGGCTAGCTGCGAAGCGAGCTGAGAAGATTCATAACCACTGACAGACGCATCATCTAAAGCTGAAACAAGTTCCTGAATACTACCATTTTTGGAAGTGTTTATTAGGCCATTTATTGTTTCTTTAGGTGCGAGCCCAATAGCGTTTCTTACATCCTCTGAGGCTATTGTTTTTAATGTGGATTGCAGCCTGTCCAATAAACTTATGCTGTCACGAAATGATCCTTGACCATATTGCGCAATCAATATGGCGGCATCGGCTTCGAGCTGTATACCTTCCTCCTCTGCGATATTGGTCAAATGGCTTGCGACTGTTTTAGTGTCAATTGGCTTGAAGGTGAAGTGCTGAGTTCGGCTGACAATGGTGTCTGGTAATTTGTGTGATTCAGTAGTCGCAAGAATAAATATGGCATGTTCAGGTGGCTCTTCGAGAGTTTTTAACAGCGCATTAAACGCTTCACGAGTGAGCATATGAACTTCATCAATTATATAGACTTTATATTTTGCGCTAGTTGGAACATTATTCACTTTGTCGCGTAATTCCCTAATTTCATCGATTCTGCGATTACTCGCTGCATCAATTTCGATGATATCAAGATGATTTATCGGTTCTTCGTATTTTAAGCCGTTTACTTCATGAGCAAGAATACGTGCGACACTTGTCTTACCAACACCCCTGGGGCCAGTAAAGAGGTAGGCGTGGCTTATCGCGCCACTTTTTAATGCATTATTAAGAGTATCAGTAATGTGCTCTTGGCCAACTACTTCGCTAAGAGTTTTAGAACGATATTTACGATATAAAGCTTGACCCAAATTTTATAACCTCTCTTTGTTATTCTAGTATACCGCTAATTAGTAAACAAAGTTGTTGTTATTTAGGCTGCTGGGTCCAAGATTGTTGCTTGTTCCATCATCGTTGTAAGCTCAGGAATGTAATCGTTCCTGCGTGTCTGTTCTGCACGCATTGAACCCATGGTTCCGAATGCTAATGCACTTGCACCTAGAGTGGTTTCGTATATCAAGTTATCCGTTTCATTTGTTGCAACCGCGAAACAAATGGCAGCTAGTTTTTCAGCCATAGCGACCTTGCCCTCTTTTGTTGGTTGAATCCAAAGATGTTCTTCAGATTTGGTCAAGGTACGATACTGCACATCTGCATTAATTGCCCAGGCTGTTTTTGAACCTTCCTGACCAAGCACGATTCCAACAGCTGCTTTACCGAGTGGTGATACGCGAGGTGCCTTTAGCACGGCTCCGCATAATATAAGTGCTGCAACAGTGTCCATACGCGGGTCCCACACTGCGCCATGTATAGTAGTGCCTCTTTCTGAATTTGGAAAAACCTTTTCCCATAACCTGGCGACATTACCTTCGGCATCAGAAGCTGCTGCTGCGAGAGCCCATGGCAATGCGCCTTTTTCGCCTCGAACAAGCTTATTGGCGGCAATTGAAGCTAAGACGGGCCGTGCGGCAGTCATCCCGTTTGCTGCTGTGACAATTTTAGTCGATGTTGGGGCAGTTTTTTCGCCTGATCCCTCTGCTCGTGGATCAGCTACAAATCTGTCAAATGGGCTTTTAATCATAGTAAATCAAAGCTTAACATAATATTAAGTTATAACCATGATCGAAATGAAGACTAAAGAGCTGCTTCGAGCGCGGCCCACTCGGCCTGTGCGTCGTCTTCAGGGATGTTAACACTAACCTGATCACCTGGTTTTGCTTTGAAGTAGGTAACGCTAGCAAGCAGCACACGAAAGTTTCTGCCACCTGCTTCGACAAAATAATGTCCATTTTCTTGTTTTAGTAATCCTACAACTTGTTTGCGCGGTATCGGACCTATTTGTTTGTACAAGAATGCACCGTCCTCGGCTATGGTGAGCTTAAGAATGTCCCCCTGAACAAGCTTAGATTTGCTAGCATAGTTTGCGGGAACCGGGTAAGTTTTGCCGTCAGAACCAACCATATTCTGTCCATCAAAAACACCTTCAATAATCTTACCAAGCGCTTCTTCGCCAATTGACGCCGCTGTTGAGATAGATTCTTCTCCAACTAAACTTAGCAGTAGTTCTTTGGCTGCAGCCAAACTAGTCTCTGCCTCTTGTATAAGTGCTTTCAATCTTTTGATTTGTTTGTCTGGTATATCCGCCATTTTTTTGCTCTCTTTAACATCATTTTTGATGTTTTGTACTCCACTATTCTCACTCAAACTATCATGTTGCGTCATTAAAGTCAAAAGATATAATACGAACTGTGGATAAAATAACACAAAAACACGCCTTTCGTCATTGATCGGCGTGTTT
>CAZPWF010000016.1:5750-15143 GCA_964590725.1 uncultured Candidatus Saccharibacteria bacterium | reverse complement strand
GCCAATTCTTGCGTGATTGCCGCCTGACGGGCAGTATTAAATTCTAGAGTCAAATCATCAATAAGATCCGATGCATTATCTGTGGCATTCTTCATAGCAAGCATGCGCATAGAGTGCTCACTTGCAATACTTTCTAGCATAGCTTGCCAGATTTGTACTTCGAGTAATCTCTCGGTTACGTTATCTAAAACAACTTGGATTGAAGGTTCAAAAGTTACATTTGAAAGCGATATTCCCGCATCGTCACTTTCTTCGTTAAATACTGCAGGTAACAAAGACAGATCGGTAGCAACTTGTAAAATATTTGACTTAAGATCGGTATAGATCAACTGAACGTTGTCCGCACTTTCATCTTGGTATAGATCAACTATGGTTTTTAATATAGGGCGTATGTCGTTCGCAGACGGCTGATCACCGAACATTGGATACGACGCCTTTAATTCCACACCCTCTAACCTTCGAGTAAACTGTGCAGCCTGCTTACCTATGGCGATTACTGACGATTTAACGCCATCTTTACTATCCCGAAGAATATTCTTAGCAAGTAATCGCATAATGTTAGAATTATACGCACCAGCTAAGCCTCGATTGCTACTCAGAACCAAATAAAGTCTGTTTTTTACTTCTCGTTTTTTATATAGAGGATGATCTTCTACTTCTGTAATCTGATTCATTCTACTCAGAAGAGAATGAGCATACTGACGGTAGGTGCGTCCTTGATGTGCAAACTCTTGAGCTTTTTTCATCTTACTAGCGGCAACAAGTTCCATAGCTTTAGTAATCTGTTTGGTGTTTTTAACAGAGTTTATTCTACGTTTTAATGAAGTTGTATTTGCCATCAGTATTTAAGCCTATTTACTAGGCTTAACCTCTTCTTGATGTTTGTAACTATTAGATATCTTATGGGCAAGATCAATGATCGTTTTTTTAGTCTTATCGTCGGGCTCGTTGCCAGAATTAATACTATCGATTAATTTTGGATGATCGTGCTTTAGGTCTCGCAATAAGTTAGCTTCAGCAATTTTGATCTTATCAACAGGTACGATATCGAAACAACCCTCTGTAGCAGCTAGCAACATAGAATACATTTGCCAAACAGCATATGGGCTATACTGGTGCTGTTTCAACAATTCTGTAAGCCGCTGACCACGTTCGATGCGTTGACGAGTCTCTGGATCGAGGTCAGTAGAAAACTGGCTAAATGCTGCTAATTCTCGGAATTGCGCTAGATCAATACGTAATGACTTAGCGACGCTTTTAACAGCTTTGGTCTGAGCGCTACCGCCCACACGCGACACAGATAGACCAACCGAAATAGCTGGCCGTATACCCTGATAGAACAGGGAAGTATCCATAAAGATCTGACCATCCGTTATAGAAATAACATTTGTTGGAATATATGCACTAATATCACCAGCTTGAGTTTCGATAATAGGCAAAGCGGTTAAGGAACCACCGCCCAATTCGTCGCTCATCTTTGCTGATCGCTCTAAAAGTCTCGAATGTAGATAAAAAACGTCACCTGGATATGCTTCGCGTCCTGGTGGACGACGCAATAGCAACGACATTTGTCTATATGCTGCGGCATGCTTCGTAAGATCATCATAAATGATTAATGCATGCTGCTTGTTGTCTCTAAAATATTCTCCCATGGCAGCGCCGGCATATGGAGCCAAGTATTGCATGCTAGCAGGATCTGCGGCACTTGTTGCTACAACAATAGTTTGATCCATAACGCCTTCGCGCTTTAATCGTTCTACGAGCCGGGCAACTTTACTAAGCTTTTGACCAACTGCAACATATATATTGATAACACCGGTTTTTTGCTTGTGCTGGTTTATCATTGTGTCGATCGTTACGGCAGTCTTACCAGTTTGACGGTCACCAATTATTAGCTCACGCTGACCGCGACCAATTGGAACCATAGCATCGATTGCGACTAACCCTGTCATCAGAGGCTCATGGACACTTTTACGATCAAGAACTCCAGGCGCTGGTCGCTCAACTCGACTCATCTGAGTAGTTTTTATCTGTCCCTTACCGTCCAGCGGTTGACCTAGCGGATCCACAACTCTACCAACTAACTCAGGACCTACGGGTACTTCTAGAACTTTACCTGTAAGTTTTGCAGTAGCTCCGGCTTTTACAACCGTGTCATCGCCTAGCAAAACCGCACCAATCTCATCTTCACCTAGATTGAATGCAAAAGCTGTTATTGTCTCGCCATTTGTGGCTTGAATATCAATCATTTCGCTGTAACCACAATCACTTAGACCATATATCCAAGCAACGCCGTCACCAACACGAGTCACTACGCCAACTTTTTCGATTTCAGGACGTGCTTTCAATTCATTGATGGCTGCCCGAATATCGTCAGATAACTCTTTTATTGAAACATCTTTAATCATCTAATTCCTCTCGAGGGCTGTTAATCGTTTAAAAGTATTTAGTTTAGCTTTAACACTCAAATCGAGTTGCTCATTTGCAAGATCAATTCGTAGTCCACCCACAACATCAGAGTCAATCTTTTGACTCACCACAACACCCTTGGCGCCAGGGAATTCATTTTGTAATAACTGTTCAATATCTTTTATGACTTGCTCAGTTAACGGGTGGGCGCTGACAGCAACTGCTTCAATATAACCTTTGTCAGCACGATACTGCATGATATCGCGAATAAGCGACTCGAAACCCTCAGTTTGCTTTTCGTGTAATAAATATGCAGCCACTTCCTTAACTAAAAGTTCTCTGTCCTTAATATGAAGTGTTTTTTCTGCAATTACTTCAGCAAGATGATGTCGAGTGTTATTCATTTTATTTTCGGCCTTTGAGCGCCTTATCAATTAGTTCGGCGTCTTTTTTGGTATCGACTTTTTCGTGAACAATAGTTTCGGTTGCTTCAGAAACAAGTCCTACGATGTCTTTTTCTAGCTTTCGTTTTGCCTGGCGAGACTCTTCGTCAATCCTGGCCTGAGCGTCCACAAACATTGCATCTGCTTTTCGTTGGGCTGATTTTTCTGCATCTCGCAAAACTTCACGAGCTTCTTTATGACCAGTTGCGATAATCTTGTCAGCCTCATGGCGCGCTTCTCGCATTACCTTATCAACTTCTTGATCTAGTTTTTCGCGTTCTTTTTCAAGCTTTTGACCAAGACGAACACCGTCGTCAATAGTTTTTCGACGTTTTTCTAGCATAATACTAACGCGGTCAAAGGCAAATTTTTTCAGAAGCAAAAAAACAAAGATGAAAGTGATCAGCTGAATAATAAATGCGCTTGCACTTACTCCAAGAGCACCAAGTCCGGATTTTTCTGCAGTTTCTGAAGCAAAAAATGATAGTAGCACAGCTTCTCCTTAGTTAGTTTAAATAATAAATAGCGATGCGAATACGAGCAGGGCCATAAGTTCGATGATACCGATGATCACCAAAATCTGACCAAGAGACTTAGAAGCCTCTGGATTTCGCCCAACAGCGTTCATAAAGGACGCTCCGATTAAACCGATGCCGATAGCTGGGCCTAACATACCAAATCCCATCATAATGCCTTTTGCCATGACGGTCGCTGCCTCAGTGTTATTTGCTGCTGTCTCTGCAAAGAGTGATAACATGCTTTTCTCCTATTTAATTACTTAATTATTTTCTTAATATTATGTCTAACTATCATGGAGCTCATGCAACTGCCTCAGACATATGGTCTTCGACCTCATGCTCTGCTCCGTGTTTAATCGCAACTGATAGATAGGTCATACTAAGCATCACAAAAATATAGGCCTGCAAGGCGCCTACAGCTAATTCAAGCATCACAAACGGTAAAGCTGTCACAGGTCCAGCAATACTACCCAGATAGCTAAACACGGCGATGATTACTTCGCCGATTGTAACATTCAGGAACAATCGAAGTGCAAGACTAAAAATTCTGATCAGTTCACTGAACATTTCAAAAACACCCAAAAATAAAGTTAAAGGGTTTTTGAGACTACCATTAAAATAGTGCCCAAGGTGTTTTAAAAATCCAGATTCCTTGATCGCAAAGTACTGTACCAGTACCATAATCACGGTTGCAGCTGCTAGTGTTCCATTTAGATCAGCCGTGAAGGGGCGTAGTACCGGACTATCATTAATTGTTAAAGCTTCTCCGACACCGGGTAAAAGACCAAGCCAGTTGCTTAACATAATGAAGAAGAAGAATGTTACAAAATAGGGCGCATAATGCAAAGCTTTTTTTCGAGAACCGAGACTTTGAGTCATTTGATTGGTTATAAAGCCGCTTCCAACTTCAATAAGTTGCGTCAAACCTTTTTTGGGATGAATTTGAATTCGATGAGCAAGAAATATTAACAAAATTATAATAATAACTGATGATATCCAGCCATAGAGCATTGAGTTAGTAACAGTAATGCCGCCAATTTCAAATAAATCAGCTGGCGTAATGTGCACGGCTGGCCCGGATTTTTCAGCAGCGAATTGTAGAATATTATTAAGCACGTTTTTCCCTCTTATCCTTATTATCTTCTTCGGCCTGTAGTTTGTTAACTTCTTTAACTGTTGACCATATTGTCATCGAAGCGCCAAAAACCGCAAGCATGAATCCAGTCAACACAAACGACGGACTGGTATTGAATTTCTGATCAAGCTTTACGCCTATTATAACAGGAATTAGGACTGTTAATGCAAGTCTCCAGCTCAAATTAAGTGTAGCCCCAAATAGTTGAGACTTGGCAACCTGAGCATCTAGTACTTCCTGAAGCTCATCCTCCACTGGAGTCGTCGTCTTTTTACTGGCGGCGGCTTTCTTCATCTTCGGTAATTGTATCAAGTAATTGAGAGGCGTTGCAACTGTTTTTATATTTATGACTTCGCGTAATACTAAAATGATCAGTTATACTATGATTTATGACGTTTGAGGACTACAAAATCAAAGACTCAGTAATCGTGGTGTATACAGGTGAGGGCAAGGGCAAGACCAGCGCCGGGCTTGGATTGATGATACGAGCCCTGGGGAGTGATTGGAAGGTTGCTTTTGTCCAGTTCATCAAATATTGGGGAGTTAGCGAACATGTCTTTATAAACAATATATTACCCCTATACGGAGACCAGCTTCATTTTTATAAAGGAGGCAAGGGCTTCTATAACGCCGGTGAACTGAGTGCGTCAAACATTTCTGAGATAGCGCACAAGAAGGCTGCTCAAGAAACTTTTGCAGAAGCACTTCGATGCGCAACCTCCGGTGATTACGACATAGTTATATGCGACGAAATAAATAATGCCGCTCATGATGGTTTGCTCGAAGTAGATCAGATTAAGCAACTTATTGAAAAACGTAACCCAAAAACTAGCCTTTGTTTAACCGGACGCAATTTCCCGAAAAAACTCGAATCGTACGCTGATATCATGACTAACATGACTAAAGTAAAGCACCATTTTGATGATAAATATCTGGCAAACAAAGGAATAGATTTTTAGAGATCATGAAGCCAACATTATTTTTGATGGTAGGTCTGCCTGGTTCTGGCAAGACAACAACCGCCAAGATTCTACATGCACTAACCGGAGCCGAGCATCTATGGGCAGATAAAGTGCGAATTCACATGTTTACTGAACCTACATATTCAAGACTCGAGAACGAGCAACTCTACCACAAACTAAACGAGCAAACCTCATCACTACTTGCAAATGGCAAGAGTGTGATATTTGATACAAATTTTAATTTTTACGAAGATCGTGAAAAACTGCGAAATATTGCCTCGGACAACGGCGCGCGGTGTGTGGTGGTATGGGTTCAGGCAGACAAACAAACTGCCAAGAAAAGAGCTATAAAAGACGCCGAACTCCAAGAAACACGCGTATTGGGAAATATTCCTGAAGCTGATTTTGAACGAATGGTCAAGAACCTAGAAAAACCTCAAAGTAATGAACAGGTCGTAATAGTAGACGGTACAAAAGTAAGCACTGAGTACATTCGAAGATGCTTCGATCTATAGCCCACATCAATAAACGACAAAAGAAGAGGATTATAAGTTCACTGTTGGCACTAATCTGTGGTATTTTGGTAGTTTATTACCAACAAGCCAAGCCGAATAATAGCTTTATTGCCGATACGGCAGGTAATACTTACGCAGTTAGACAAGTATTTGATGGCGACACAATTGAAATAAACATGAATGGAAAATTAGAAAAAGTAAGATTCATCGGAGTCGACACTCCGGAAACGCACGATCCCAGAAAGCCAGTTCAGTGCTTCGGTAAGGCAGCATCATCATTTACTACTAACGAACTTAGCAATAAGCGCGTACGACTCGAATCAGATACACAAAGCACCAACCGAGATCGCTACGACCGTTTACTACGATATGTATATTCAGAAGATGGGGTTCTTATTAATAAAGCTCTTATATCAGAAGGATACGGTTTTGCTTATGTGGGGTTTCCTTTTACAAAGATGGAGGAGTTTAAGGCTGCTCAGAATACTGCTAGAAGTGAGAATAAGGGCCTCTGGGCAGGATGCAAACCAGTCGCAAGCCCTTCTGGTGGATTTACTTCAAATAATAAACAATAGATTCACATTGGATGAACGCGAGGTTCGTCTGTGTTATCGATAAATTTTTTGATTGAAAACTTTTTCTGATCAGAATCATAACCTCGTCGTACTAAATTAACGCCAAATCGCCCAGCAAACACTACAGCACTTGTCATTGTTATTGCTGGGCTATAAATTTCATGAATGTTATAAGTGTTTTTATAAACTCCCAGATACTTATAGAACTCTTTGACCGGGTCATCAAGCCTTCGAGAAGATGTGTAGGCGACCAGATTCTTGTCAAACAAGATCTTCTTACCAAGTCTATCCATATGTATTGCTATATCAATATCCTCATGAATATCACGGCGATCACACAAATAATCGCTAACTTCTTGCCAGGCGCTTTTCGTTAAAGCCATATTGCCGCCAAATAAGAATACTGCGTCATCTTTTTTACCGATTTTCCACGTAGCCATACGTATTGTTCGGTCTAGAAATAAACCAATCTTTTCTGCAGGGGCATCATGAAAACCAACAGGTCCACTTACAGCATCTACCGATTCATCATTAAATATCTTAAGCACTTTTTCTGTCCAGTCGGGACCAATCTGGGTTTCTGCGTCAATTCTGCCGATAATATCACTGCTTACAGAATTAAAGCCAGTATCTCGAGCGTATATCACTCCTTGGCGCGGCTCTTTCACGACTTTCACAAAAGAGAATTTTTTTGCAATTTTAACACTGTCATCGGTTGAATTATTATCTATGACAATAACTTCATTAGGCATTACGATCTGACGAGCGATTGATTCAAGACATGACTTGAGGTGGTATTGTTCGTTATAAACTGGTATAACTATTGATAACGTTAATGCTTTTTTCATAAAGGACATATTGACTATAACAGATGTCAAAAAAACAGACTCAACATAATAACAAACTCCAGGGGTTTTATAGAAAATCTATTAGATGGGTAAAAAGCAGCTGGGTAAATAGAGTTCTTGTATTCGTTATGTTGGTTGTTTTTGTTGCAGTTACATTTATGTACTCTATGTCACAGTGGTACATGTATAAACACCGTAGTGAAACGATTGAGCTTGGCGCTACATTTATTCCCAAATATGCACGGTATTTCGATCTAGATCCCAAAGAAACACTTTCGGCTATGCTCAACGATCTAAATTTTAAAAACGTTCGCTTAGTCAGCTACTGGGATGAAGGCGAGGCAAATGAAGGCACTTATGATTTCAGTGAACTTGACTGGCAAATGGCAATGGCAGAATCTCATGGCACAAAAGTGTCACTCGCAATTGGACTACGCCAACCACGCTGGCCAGAATGTCATATGCCGGAGTGGGCAGCAAAGTTACCAAAATCAGAATGGGAGCCAAAACTTAAGTCATATATCGCTGCAGTCGTGCAACGATATAAAAACAGTCCATCACTAGATAGCTATCAGTTAGAAAATGAATTTTTTCTAAAAGCTTTTGGAGAATGCCCAGATTTTACCCGTCAACGTTTGGTTGATGAATTCAATTTGGTGAAGTCTCTCGACACCGAACACCCCGTTGTAGTAAGTATGAGTAACAATGCGATCGGTACACCTATATATCAGCCAACTCCCGATATGTGGGCAGTCTCGATTTATAAAAGAGTATGGGACAAGACCCTCACTAAGCGGTACTTCGAATATCCTATTCCAGCTTGGTACTATGGCTTTCGCGCAGGCTGGACCGAAGCAACTCGGGGCCGTAATTCATTTATCCATGAGCTCCAGGCTGAGGCGTGGACTCCAGGGACTTTAGGTATTAAAGAATCGCCCATATCAGAACAAAATAAATCTATGGATGCAAAAAGACTTCATAGTCGTTTCGAATATGGCCGCGCCACTGGAATGAAAAAAATGGATATGTGGGGGGCTGAATGGTGGTATTGGCGAAAAGTTAAACGAAATGACCCAAGCCTATGGGACGCAGCACGAGATGAAGTAAAAAAAACAGATAGAGTGAACGAAAAAATAAAGAAAAACCGGGCTAATTAGTATGGAGTGGGCTCGCAAAACAGTACTTTTTGTGAGCAGCTCATTATTCCGGTTTCTTCTATTTTTTGGGGTGGGTGTTGTTTGCTTTGTTATGGTTTTTGGCAACCGAAAAAGCATAACCCAATCCATCAAAGATACCAATGCATCAGAGAGATTTGTTAACGCAATCATAGAGGAGTCTGCAAAAAATAATACAAATTCCAGTATTCCTCTGAACGATCCCCAGATAAGAAAAATCATAACAGAATCATTTTCTCCTGATTTAATGACGGCTAGCAGCCAAGCGGTTATAAATGGTACATACGATTGGCTAGAGGGCGAAAACTCAAACCTAAATTTTAGAGTTGATTTCAGCCAGGCACGGCAACAATTAGCTGACGGCATTGCAGCGTATACATTTGATCGGTTACGAACCCTTCCTACATGTTTTGCCGTACCGGAAACGGTTGACCCGTTCACCATTGGGTGCTTGCCGCCATATACCGATCTTAATGCAGAGCAGCAGAAGCTCGCCGCAACAATCGCAGGACCTGAGGGATTTTTACCAAAAGCAACATTCACCCAAGAAGACTTACCGAAAAACACTCAAGGAAAAACTATAGAACAACAATTTTCATATGTACCAAAAGTTTTTTCAGCAGCTAAACTAACCCCATATGTAATTCCATTAATTCTAGTAATTCTATCTGTAATATTGGTTTTATTATCACAAAATAAACGCAAAGGCATTAAGCAGTTGGGTTTGTCATTTGCAGGCAGCGGTGTCGCGTTATTAATCACCCCTATATTGTTCGTCTATATTCTCCCAAGATTTTCATCTGCAACAGAATT
>CAZPWF010000016.1:0-5650 GCA_964590725.1 uncultured Candidatus Saccharibacteria bacterium | reverse complement strand
TAACAAAAAACAAAAAATATCGTAAAATACCTAAAAAGGAGATCTAGTAATGAAGATAGGAATTGTTGGTTCTGGAGATGTAGCTAGAAGCCTTGGAAAAGGATTTGTCGATTTAGGACACAACGTAATGCTCGGCACAAGATACCCTGATAAAAAGGAATTGAGCACATGGAAGCGCCATACGGGCAAAAAGGGGAGTATTGGTACTACTACTGAGGCGGCAGACTTTGGAGATACTGTTATTTTAGCAATTGCTTGGCATGCCGCAGAAAATGTACTTTCCCAAATTCGTCCAGAATCAGCTGGGAAAATAGTAATTGATGTCACGAATCCTCTACAATTTAACGATGACCAACCGCCGTCACTCACTATTGGACACGAGATTAGCGGCGGCGAGATGGTGCAGCAAAGTCTCCCTGACAGTCATGTAGTAAAAACTCTCAATATTATTAGTCACACTAATATGGTGCAGCCAAAGTATAAAGAAGGTGTGCCGACTATGTTTTTGTGCGGTAATAACGAATCAGCAAAAACACACAGTACAGACCTATTAACGCAGCTTGGATGGAAAGACATTGTCGACATAGGGGACATAGACAAATCACGTTTACTAGAACCGCTCTGCTTGTTATGGATAGAATATGGTGTCAGTCGTGATACCTGGGATCATGCTTTCTCGGTACTAAAAAAGTAAAACTATTTTACTATCTTGTCAGGCATGTTTCTAGACAATGCCAAAGTCAGTACTGATATAGCAAACAATGCAAACAATGCCTGCTTGAGAGCTTCTATTTGTGAATCCGCATACGTCTCGCCAACCTCTTGGGATTCTGACTGACTAAGACCTTGTGAGCTAGCAAACTCTTCAACTTGAGAAACGGAAACTATCTGGACACCAGAAGTACTATTAGCCTGCACATAGTCTTTAACGTTAGTAGGCAATGATGAGGCCTGTATATTGCCAACAAACACGACTGTAAGCGCTCCGACAAGGACGGAGCCAATAACTGCAGTGCCAAGAGAGCTACCTAGGTTTTGGAATACTCCCTGTAGGCCTCCAACTTCATTTGATTCTTTTTCAGAAACCGCCGACATGTTTACATTCCCAATCTGTGACGCCAATAGTCCAATACCTGCACCTACGATAAACATACCAAGAGAAAAATATGGCTTTCTAAGATCTATATCTATTGACCCTAGGAGTACAAGGACTCCCGCCGCAAGAGCAAGTTGACCCATGCGAATTATCTTTTTAGGTGACATACGATCTGATAACTTGGCGCCGAAAACTGAAGCTAGTACTAATGCGACGGATAACGGTATGATACGCAAACCAGTCTCTAGTGCATCCAGACCGAGTGTCATCTGCAAGTAAACAGGGATTATAAAGAACACGGCACCAATAACTAGATACTGAGCAAGCAATACACCCAGCCCACTTCGCAGCTGCGGTATATTTAACATTGATACTTTTAATAGGGGGTTCTTGTTGGCAGCCTCAAGTTTTTGTTGCCGGCGGTAAAAAGCATAAAGAACCATTAGTCCGGCTAGGATTAAATAAGCTACTAATGATATGCCTAATGGCGCGATCTCGTGACCGTTTATAACTGGTATCGTTCTTGGCTCAATCAATCCCCATGTCTTACTTTGCAATAGCCCAAAAACAAACAATATCAAACCAATTGCAGAGAGTAGGGCACTTGGAATGTCAATCTTGGGCGGATTCTTCAACCTTGGGGCATCCTTGATGAATTTCATGCAGATAATTACACCAGCCATAATTACGACCTCAGCAAAGAATACATAGCGCCAGCTTAGATATGTTGTCACATACCCGCCTATTAGGGGTCCAGCAGCGGCAGCTCCACCTGCAACCGCCCCAATAATAGCAAACGCCTTAACTCGATCTTTTCCCTTATAATTATTAGCCGTGAGTGCCGCAATTGCCGGGATGACTAACACTGCACCCAAGCCTTCAATTATGGACCAACCCAAAAATAGAGTCGCAAAGTTTTGACTCAATGCTGTTGTAAGTGAGCCAGTGGCGTAGACAACAGCTCCAATCATGAGCGCTCTCTTGCTCCCCCATATGTCACCAAGCTTGCCGCCGATTAACATAAGAGCTGCCATAGTCAACGTATAGAATGTTATCGCCGCCTGCATAGATGCTACTGTCGTATTCAGGTCCTTGACAACTGTCGAAATAGAAACATTCATGACAGTACTATCCAGCACCATGACAAACTGTGCGAAAGCCAATACAATTACTGCAATCCACTTCTTCATTACACAGATAATAACACTTTTTGTTTACCAGATGTACATTTTAAATCTTAATCGGGATGCAACTATCGTAACCATTCATGGTTATTAAGAAAATCTGATATATATTATGAGCTATGGAAGAATATCATGAATTTGAGAATCCTGAATTTATGGAAGTTGTTAGACAATTCACCGGAGAATTAGCAGATCGCGAGGATCACGCTATGCTCAACGGTATTGCATATGGAATTATTGAGGAACTCGGCATAACACGCCTGGAAAAAGAGTACAGATTAAGAGCAGACTCCGGACAGGTTGTCTTTTGCGTATACGAATCCGATGACGAGATGTGCGAAGAAGGTGAATACGCTTGTTTACTGATCTCCAGTAATACTGATGATATGGTTTCAGAAAATGACAAATCAACCCTCTTACATATTGAATTCGACCCAAATAACGCAGTCGTTAACTACTTGCCTGAAGATTCAGAAAATGTAGGTTCAATTTACAATGATGTTATTGCAATATTGATGGATATAAATGGCAACCAGTCGCTAAGTACTGAAGAAAAGGCTCTTTTCCTAAATATCATAAGGTTCGGGGAACTTGATGACCCAGATGATTATTGGAATATACAACTTTATGACAATTCAAGATCAATGCACTTTGCTGACGTAATAAGACGCACGGTCGGAAACTCAGTTGAGATAGCTACAGAAGAGACAAGCCTTAACATATCAGATGGCGACAACTTAGAAACTGAAGTTTATGTCAGAAGATATATCGGAAATATACCCGAAGACGACGAAACTCATATAGCTCATCTAGAAATAATACAAAATAACAATTTTCTCAACGAATCACGGGCCTATATTATCTATGCGGATGACGAATCAGAGTACAGCGAGGACCAGGTCTTTGCTGCTAATAATGACAATTCAAACAAAGATGAAGACGAGTTATTGCTCGAAGACGAGTTCCAAGATTTCCTAGTAGATATCGGTTTGCGTTCACTCAGTAAACATGTCTGCGACTCAATGATAAAAGAAATGCGAGATTTCGCGCTAGTTCATTTAAATGCCGAACCACCTAACTACAATTAGACATATTATTATGTAACATATTGTATTCTGTCGCAAATTAGGCGATACTTATATGGTTATGGCAAAAAAGAAGCGTCAATCAACCGGCACAATCGCCAACCGAAAAGCCAGACACGATTACGATCTTAAAGAAGATTTCGTGGCAGGACTTGTGCTTAGTGGCGCCGAAACAAAATCCCTTCGTCGTGGTCACGGACACCTACGCGGGGCATACGTTACAATAAAAGACAACGAACTATGGCTAATCAATTGCACTATTACTGGCGATACATCAATAAATATAGAAGAATCCGATCAAACCCGCGCCAGAAAACTGCTTATTAAGCACAAAGAACTTGATAAATTAATCGCAGCCAAACAGCAGGGACTTACTATCGTACCTCTCGATTTGCTTACACGTGGACGTTATATAAAGTTACGCATATCCGCCGGTCGAGGGAAGAAACTTTATGATAAACGCAATACTATCAAACAACGTGACGAATCCAGAGCTGCACAGGTCGAACTGAAGAGAGCACTGAGATGAGAGAAAAAGTTTATTTAGTCGATCAGGATGATAATGTCATTGGTTCAAAATGGCGCGACGAATTGACAGACAAAGATTGTTGGCGAATTATTGCAATCTGGATCGAAGATGGCAAAGGCAATGTGCTTATGCAACAGCGTTCCTATAAGAAAAAGCTTAATCCAGGCAAGTGGAGCTGTGCGGTTGAAGGTACGGTTGAATACGGATCTGACTATGATGAAACGGCTATTCGAGAGCTTTCTGAGGAAATTGGCGTAGACAATATGCAATTACAAAAGGCAAAACTCATCCACTACAAAGCTGATTTTGGCCATCGTCAAACTCAAGGCTACAAACTGATCCTCGATTGGCCAATTGAAAAATTTGTTATTCAAAAATCAGAAGTTGAACAGCTTGCCTGGCGCAATAAAGATGAGGTCATTTCTGAATTTAAAAAACACGATAATAAGTTTGGATTTCACTCGCCAGTTTGGCTAGAAATGTTTGACCTTGTTTAGCCCTATAATTAAGTTGTTATAAAGCCGCCACTTTGAAATGCATATCTAGCGCGTAACGCATTATCAATAACGTTATCACCGCCACCGTGGTTATAGCCTTGGATTACATCCAGGTACTTAGTAAGCCCAGTTCTGACCATATCAACGACCAGTTGTTGAGTGCAAATTCCACTTTTTTCCATTTTTGCAACAATAAGACCCTTCGGGTCAAATCCCTGATTGATTGCTGAATGAATATTCATTAAGAAATCATTTCCTGTCATACCTTCATGTAGCATAACGTTTTCTTTAACTTTCGAGCTTGCTAAAACATTTCTTAAGCCCAGAATTTGCTTCACCGAATCAAGCCCGCCTCGACTATGCTGTGCCTCACTTAAAGCAGGCAATCCTGAATCATTTATTGCTTGATTCAATTCGCCTAGACCTTCGCCAACAAACGCTTTTTTTAATTGCTTTGCAGTACGAGAAACCACATTGGCCGGGTCACCAAGATACGCCGCTTCAACGTTAACGTCAAATGAACCGGACTCGCTCAACATACTAGCTCCAACTGTTGCCCCTTGCGAATAACCAGCAATTGCAATCTCTTCAATTTCCATAAATTCACATCCGGCTAAAATCATATGACCAAGCTCTTTTACTGGTGCAGAATTTTCATGCAATTCATAGTAACGATCTTTGTCGGTGTTATTTGGCACAACTAACAATCTTATGTCTTCTGGCAAATATTCCTGCAGTGCACGAGCTCGAATATGCATAGCTGCACTGTAATCATTCCCCCAAGGTAGCGGTAAAACAACTGCCTTTGAGCTATCAGCTTCATTGGATGCCCTCAGATCAATTACGCGTAAATCACGATCACCCGGAAGGCTCAAAACTCGATCAAGACCCTCCATTTCATCAACATAATGCTCTAATGAAGTAGCAGCAAGTCGCTGATGAACTTCGTTATCAGTCTCTAGTTCATAGCTTGGATATGGGAGTAATAACTCGGGGGTTTTTAACATATTAAGATACTATACCGTATTTCATGCTTTTTGCAATACTTTGATCGTTTTACTTGTGGTAGTTAGTAATTTTCGATATAATCCATCCCTGTATTCTGAAGATTCGGAATAAGTACCTTTTATTTTATTCCCGGGTAGCTCAATGGTGGAGCAAGAAGCTGTTAACTTCGAGGTTGTCGGTTCGAGTCCGACCCCGGGAGCCAGACCAAGCAGAGAATAAGTTAGACCTGGTTCCTAGACCTAATTTAACTT
>CAZPWF010000015.1:0-15596 GCA_964590725.1 uncultured Candidatus Saccharibacteria bacterium | reverse complement strand
TGGGCGGAACCGGTCCTCAGCTTGCTCAAAGGTTACGTAAGTATACTACTGGTACATTTGCCGGTATATTCTCTCAGCAAAGTAATATAGACATAAATAATCAAATGGTAGTATTTAATGTGCGTGACCTAGAAGACGAACTCCGACCAGTTGCGATGTATATCGTACTTAACTTTATTTGGAATAAAACAAAAACTGATATTAAACGACGTCTATTAATTGTCGATGAAGCCTGGCAGCTTATGAAATATGAAGATTCGGCAAACTTTTTGTTCAGTCTAGCCAAGAGAGCTCGTAAATATAATCTAGGTATTACTACAATTTCTCAGGATGTCGAAGACTTTATGGGCTCAAGAATGGGTCGCGCAATCGTAGCTAACGCATCAATGCAGATATTATTAAAACAATCAACGTCAGCAGTAGACGTATTGTCGGACACCTTCAAGCTAACAAGTGAAGAAAAGAAGCGATTAAGTAACTTTCCAGTGGGTCAAGGTCTGTTTTTTGCAGGGTCAAGCCACGTCCATATCCAGATCGCGGCCAGTCCAACTGAAACTAGCTTAATAACCACAAATCCAGATCAAATTGCCCAAATGGAGCAAGGACAAGATATTAACCAACCTCAAGGTTCAATTGATCTAGGCAATCGACTAACCCCCGGTATATAATGGTAACGCTATACTTAATAAAATAGACAAGTGAGCAAAATTGGGAACTGACTTATTAGAAAAACCGGATTCCGAGCAAGACGACGATAATCAGTCGTTGTTTAATAAAGACACCTCTCAAGGTGTTTATGATGATAAGTTTGAAAAAATCATTAGTGGCCTAAACGACGATAATAAAAGTTCGAAAGGTAAGAAACTCTCAACTAGCGCAATCAAGGAAGCTGAAGGTGGAGCTGGCGGAATTAGTGCAGACAGCGGAAGCAATAAAGAATTAAGTAGCCTCGGTTCAAATTCTGGAGACGACTCCGGTGGCTGGGCGACAAACATTGGCAAAAAAAAGTCCAGTAAAGTGTCAATCAACCGAAGACTGGCAGCCGGGGGTGCCGCAGCCGGATTCGGTATTGGAGGAATTTTTGGGCTTTCAGTAATGTTTTCTGGTCCCATGCAGTTTATTCACATGGCTCAAATGATGCAGAATTTTCATTTCTTTGGTAACGAAGAATCCAGTGATGATCGAGTCTCTAAAATACATAAATATTTGAAAAATAGGAAAACTAAGGAAAACCTAAGGCTAAATAAAGTCGAAGGTAAGATAGCAAAAAGGGTCGACGAACGACTTAAAAAACAAGGTATCAGCTCGAATTTCGAAAATGGTTACCTAAAGTCCTACGATATAGACTCTGAAGAGTTTGCTAAATCTAAAGGTATCAAAAATACCGAAGCCTCACTAAAAGAACACATCAAAACTACGTACGGAGTTGATGCGAGCTGTTCAGGAGGAAAATGCAAAATAAATACCGATGAGTTGGGATATTTTAAAAACCGAAAACTGTCAAAAACAATGATGAGCGACATGGGTCATAGTCGAATAGGTGGTGCAATGAAGGCTAGAATCATGACAAAGCGCAGCGGAGCAACCCTGCACCCACTGAAATTACTAGACAAGAAACTCAAGGAGTCTGCCGATGCCAGATACAAAGACTGGAAAAAGAATAGAGCCGAACGAAATAATAAAGGTGTCAAACAAGAGGTAAAAGTAACCAATCCCGGTGAGACTGATGCGGATGGTAAACCAAAGCCAGACCCTGGGGGCGACGCCAACAAAGCAGCAGTTGAAGCAGCCGGGGCAGAAGCCGGTGAAGTGGGTGCAGAAATTAGATCAGGAGATATTAAGCCTGAAGGCCCCAAGGCAAAGCTAAAAGGAAAATTCAAAACGGCGGGTAAAGTTGCAGGCGGTGTAACTGCCGCAGTAGGTTTTGTCTGCATGCTAGATTCAATGTCTAAATCATTAGATTTAATCAAACATACAAATGTTGTTTTACCATTAATGCGATTGGGTATGGAAGGAATAGCTGTCGGTAATCAGGTTATGAGTGGAGAAGGTGTTGATATGGAGGCGCTTGGAAACTTTAACCGAATGTTAAACGATCCTGAGACCAAATCATCTTGGGCGGAAGCTATGAGTATCCAAGCCGAGCTGGGTAAAGAACCAACTGGAAAAAACATACTTCCAGAAGCAGCCATTCAAAACGAAGGCAACCCCGTTACACAAGCTTTATCAGCGGTAAAAAGCGCCGGCGTACCGATTGAAGAAGTCTGCGGAGCAGTAAGCAGTACAGTGGGTCAGGTTGTTTCACTTGCTATTGATGTAGCAAGTGGTCCGTTCTCTGCAGCTGGCGGCTTAGCCTTCAGCACTTTTGTAGCCGGGCCTCTCGGAGAAGCTCTTATTGGCTGGTTAGCCGGTAATCCAATCGACGTAAATGTAGCTGGGGCGGACCTAGGTAACTACATTAACTACGGCGCTAGACTTTCAGCCGGTTCAACCGCTATGCTTTCAGGCGGTAAAAACCTCGGCAAGAAGAGCGCAATGGAATGGAAAGAATACAGAATAGCTGTTGAGAAAGAAGATATGCAAAGCATGAGTATAGCTAGTCGCATATTTAATCCTTATGACTACAGAACATTAGCGGGGAGAACTCTTGATTCTACGAATACGGATGCAACTGGAAATATTGCTAGCATCTTTACTGGCTCAACTCGGTTAATACCCAACTTAACGAAAACTTTTAGTAATATAATTATACCGAAAGCTTCTGCGGCGGCAGCTAATAGCTATGATTACGGTTTTGATACATACGGTTTTGATATCGGGGAACTCAAAAATGAAAAAATTGAAAATCCTTATGATAATGGCGAGAAGGCTGATACTTTATTGAGCGGTCCTAAAGGTGAGGAGCTAAAGAAGAGAGCTAAAGTTTGTTTTGGAACAACGTTTGATGACAGTAATAACCCTAACTCATCAGAAGAAAAAGATGTACCTCAAATGGCAGAGGTTAACAAACCTGAGTTCAATTGTGCAGACAGAAGCGAGGATTGGTTAAGAATCCGGACGTATATTTTCGACACTCAGCTAGGTGATTCTTTAGCCTGCTATGAGGACGACGAAAGTTCTTGCGCGCTAATAGGCGCCGGCTCAACAGGAAGCACGCAAACAACTACAACCGGAGATAATGTAACAGTAGGTGGGGACTCTTCAAGTGCGCAGTGCGGTGCCGGTACCGATAAAGGAGCAGCAGACGGTTATGCTGGCGGCAAAATGACCAAAATTAAAATATGCGAAGTCCAAGGAATAACAGTAAATGCCCAAGTGTCAAAAAAGCTTGATGAGATGATAACGGCAGCTAAGAGTGAAGGAGTGACACTTACGGGTAGCGGCTTTAGGTCAAATGAGGAGCAAATTTCTCTGAGACAGGCTCATGGTTGCCCAGACCCATCAACGCCGTCTAGCGGTTGTACTCCACAGACAGCAATTCCCGGGTTTTCTAACCACCAAATGGGTGTAGCTATAGACTTTAAAAACTGCAGCGCCGGAAGCCCGTCATTTAATTGGCTAAAGGGGAATGCTGAGAAATTTGGTTTTAAAAATTTACCAGCCGAATCGTGGCATTGGTCAATAGATGGACATTAGAACGTGAAAAAATTTATTCTTAGATTATTTAAATCCACTTTCATCATAACTACCATACTGGTTTTTCAGACCGTTAGTATTTTCGCACTATCGCCTGAACAAAAAAAACTCTATCAAAGCGGCATAAAGTACTTCAACTGGTCCGAGGAGTGTTCTTCTAGTTCGACACCAACACAGTCGACAGCAAGTGGCGGCGCATTAAAGAGTGGTGATAAAGTGTATATTCTTGGCGATTCTATTACTCATGGAGCTAGCGCAAAATACACCGAACTGTTTTCTGCTAAACAAATCACCCCTACAATTAGCGGAGTTACTAGCAGGTCATGGAATGGAGCGGGCTCTCCAAACCTTGGAGCAACAGGTACACAGGGGGCCGGAAAAGACGCCATCAAAGCTGATGAGGCGAAAGTAAAAGAATCAGCAGCCGTAATAATAGCTCTTGGGACAAACGGCTTAGAGGGCAGCAACCCTATCGACGAAGTAATAACAAAAGTTAATGAAATTAAAGGCAACGTTAAGATTTACTGGGTAAATGTAGCTGGCACGAAAGTTCCTGGGGATTTAGCGCCATTTAATGCCGCGCTTGCTAGTAAATCAGCAGGTAAATTTACAGTTATCGACTGGGCAAAAACTGTTGACCCATCAGGTAATGGAAAAAACGACCCTACTCCTCTGCTCGCAGATGGTATACATCCGAATCCTGCTGGATACCAAAAATTAGCCGAATTGGTTGTTAACACGACCACGTCTGGAGGTGGAGGCGCCCCAACAACCGCAACGGCTGCGGTTCAAGGATTAAGTAGCTACGGTCAAGTACTTGCTGACACAACAACGCAACCAAATAATCAAACTCAATCAGCGGGCACAGGCATACCTATTCCTGCAAATCCGCCCGTTATCAGTAACGACGGAATAGAAAACGCTAAGATTGCTGACGATAAATTAGTTGCGGCAAATAGCGTACCAAACGTAAGTGCACCTGGCGGTATACGTATTCGCAAAGAGCTAGTAGAGCCACTAACGAAACTAGCTGACGGCTTTAAGAAAAAGTTTAACAGAAATATTAGCATATTTAGCGGTTACAGAAATGCCGCTGAACAACAAGTGTCGGTTGATAGTGCAAAAGCCAAAGGCAAGCCAGAACGCGCCGCACCTGTGGGACAAAGCAGTCACGGCTGGGGCCTGGCGGTCGACCTAGAGCAAGGCGTACTTTACGGGGAAACAAACAGTGGCAATTATGACGCTGAAGAATATAAATGGCTGGCAACTGACGGGGTAGCTCTAGGGTGGAAAAACCCATACTACAAAGGTCATGGCGGCCAAGCCTCCGATGAAGCATGGCATTGGGAATATGGTACAACCAATACATGGGGTGCAGGCAACAACGGTCAAAGTAGTACTACGACACCGAAACCAGCATCGACAAGCGCAAGTTGTTGTAGCGCCGGTAACCCAACAATTAGCGCTAGTAGTAACCCAAGCGAAAATACAGAATTGGAGTACGAAGATCCTGCCCGAGGAAATCGAAAAATTGGCGTGACCATGTGGATGCCAAGCGGCGACGCGTCACCAAGGCCTCTTGTAGTATTTGCACCGGGTCGTGGACAGAGTTCTAAAAAAGACCAGTTCTATAAGCGATATCTTCAAGCTATTGCTTCTAAAGGTTTCGTGGTAGCTGGAATGAACTTTAGTGACAACAATTCATATGAAGCGGCAGGCAGGGGTGCCGATGATGTTAAGTTCGTGATAGACAAACTTCTTCAGGAAGAAAAAGTCAAAGGAAGAATAGACCCGGCAACAGGCGTCGGAGTAGTCGGACATTCAGATGGTGGATTCATCTCCCTGATGAGTGGTTATGCGGAAGGCAAAAAGCATGACAGGGTTTCTGCAGTAATCGCTGCCGATGGGGCTATATATGGTGGTGTAAAAAATGTCGCTGGACCACCATTACTCTTGATACACGGTACAAGTGATTCAATTCAAAACATATCTTCTAGTGAAGCTGCTTATTCTTCAATTCAAACACCATATACTGCTTTTGCAAAAGTTAAGGGTGCCGATCACGATAAATATATTACTCAAGACTCTTCTGAATCTAAAGATGCAGTAGATGATATCACTGGTGCGTTCCTAAAAAGATGGCTATCTAAAGATACTGGTGACGGATCTGATGTAAAAAAAGTTGTCGAATCAAAGTATTCTGCAAAGATTGATTTTTCAGAAAAAGGCAGCAACGCTGTTACTGGAAATAATTCAGTAAGTTCTGCGCCCGTCGCAGCAACAAGCCCTTCTTGTGCTTGCACGGTTAGTGGAGCGGGTCTTTCGGGTGGCGACGGAGAAGCTCAAGCGTGGAATTATTTGATAGGCAAAGGAATGACACCGATCCAGGCAGCAGGATCAACAGGAAACATGAAGCACGAAGGTGGCTTCAATCCTAAAAGAGTTGAGGATGGCGGTGTTGCAAACGGAAAGTGGGTATATACACAAGACGATTATCCTCCAGAGATGGACACTATACCGCCCCCAGCAGGCCCTGCGGGTCAACCAGGATACGGCATAGTACAGTGGACATCGCCTGGCAGGAAAAATGGGTTAAAAGCTTTGGCCGATACTCAAGGTAAGCCTGTTTATGATATGCTTTTGCAGCTTGATTATATGTGGTCAGAGCTTGAAGGGCCCTACAAGAACGCAGCACTTACTCCCTTGTTGGCGGCAACCGATTTATCAGCAGCTACTAAAATTTGGCAAGATAAATATGAAGTTGGTGCTGGTTTTGAACCAAGATTTAAATCTGCTCAGGATCTTTTAGCAAAGTACGGCTCTAGTGCGGCTGCTCCCACTTCAACCGCCACAGCCACCACACCGACAGGAGGTGGTTGTGGCGGTGGTGGTGGAGGCGCACAAGGCCCAACAGGCGGCACACTATCGTGGCCAATGGATCCAAGTAAATCAGTTATTTCTCAATGCATGACTCCTGGGGGTCATCCGGGAATGGATATATTCATCGGCCAGAGTGATGGTCCAGCTATATTTGCCGCAGCCGACGGCACTGTAACAAAAGCTGGTCCCGCGGGAGGCTACGGACCCAACTTTGTAGTAATTCAACATAATAACGGCCTTGGAACCAGCTATGGCCACATGTCAAAAATGTCTGTCAAGCAAGGTGACACCGTAACGCAAGGTCAACAAATTGGCGAACAAGGAAATCTAGGACAGTCACAAGGTAATCACCTTCATTTCAATGTGTTCCCAGGAACGTACAGCGGTTGGGACAACAAGAACGTAAACCCCCTAGCAAACGGACTGTCGATACCGCCAGGAGTAAAAAATACAGCAGGATGTAAATAATATAATGTTTTATAAATACGCAGTCATAATCTTAAGTTTTGTTAAATTGCATTGGAAGCTTTTGACTACAATATCAATCATAGTCATTGCGTTACTATGGCTTAGTGGTCGCTCGGTAATTCAAATTAATTCATCAGAGCCCGAAAAAGAAAGCACTGTTAAGATATTAAACCAAGGTAACGGTAAAAGTATAAATTATCAGGGTAAGCTGTCTGGTAAAAAGTTTTACATACCAAAAGGCTCGTATGAAGTTGATGTCGACACAGACGGTAAAAGCTTTTACTCCATAAATACGACTAAGGGGTTTTTCCTTAATACTAAAGTTGATGCCCAGCTAGAGGAAGAAAAAGGTAGGAGTTTTGTCGGCAACGAGCCCGGGACCTGTTTGAGTTATTTTGATTCGATACTCACTAGTTACGCTTGTGGCGCTGCGCTAAGTAAGGCTTATACCCATGTTCCTGCGACCCAGACAACACCTACCTATGTCCTTAAAAATAATAGTGTTTCTGTCGATGGCTATATTGAAGGTAGTGCTTCTACAAAAGAGGGCAATTTAGTGTTAATGAATTCTTACTATAGTGTCGAGGAAGAAGCTAGAAGAGGCCACTATATAGAAATAATGAAAACTAATGTATTTAAACCAAAAGAAGAGGTTTTGCTTGAAAATCTAGACCAAAATAAAAAATACCAAATTACTAAATATAAAGATGGTTTTTTAGTCTATAGCGACAGTATTGATGAGGTTTTTTACTACAAATCCCTAAAGGCCTCACCAGAAAAAATATCATTGGTTGAAACGAAACTAAAGAACTCAATTGCCACATCACTAAACGCGGACAACGACAGTTTTGTCATAACATACTCAAATAACAGAGGAGACAGCACCGACAAAACCAGTGGTTCGGTGTCACCAAAATTTGAAGTGATCAAATATGTAAACAACAACACGACTAGCTACTCATTTAATGGGAATTATTTCTCTGCAAAACTATGTCCACAAGAAACTATATGTCTGTTTGATGGTGAAAACCTCGAAGTTTACGAAACTAACCATAAAAAACCTCATTTAAAATTTAAGGTCATGGATGTGAGTAACGTAGAACCTGTCGGTGACGCTGAGATTATAGTTGTCAGGAATGAGGGAATTACTAACATAAATATTAATTCACAAACCGGGTATAAGGAATTTAGCTTTGGTGAATCAACCTATAACTCTACACATCCTCAAGAGAACGGAAACTACATACTTAACCTCACAAATAACCAACTTAAGGGAGTCGCAATTCTAATCAATAGAAGCTCTGTTAGCGATTCTATAGACAAAAAAATATCTGATTTGCAACGACAACCAGAAATATCAAATGTTTCAATAAACGGTAACTACATTTACATTTCACCTCAAGCGGGTGAAATGATAGCCCTTCCAGACGGCACTTTTGACTATGACCCCATAAAACTCAGAGAAGTTAATATCAAAATTAAAGATCTGGTTAACAAATCACAACTAGACAGTAAATATAAAGTTATTAATACTCTAGAGTAATAAAGCTAAATAGCAATAACGTTACATGTTCCAATAAAATTTTTTATTAATATGTCGGCGTCGGTGGTTGTTATGAATGATTGATATTTTTGTACGTAATTAGTCAGATGGTGTCTTCTCTTACCGTCAAGCTCACTAAACACATCATCTAGTAATAGTATGGGCGAACCAATATTAAGATTGTCCAGTATCTGCAGCTCAATAACTTTTAATGCTAGTAAAATAGTCCTGAATTCACCACGTGAGGCTGTGTTTGTGGCAACTTCTCCATTCAAAACTACCTCGATATCATCTCGGTGCGGGCCCGCGCTTGTAAAGCCTCTCAGAATGTCCTGTTCTCTATTTAATGACAGGATATGCAACATTGATGAGCCGTATTGTTTTGTGTTACATTTTGTTTTTTGCGAAAGTAACACCACACTATCTTGATCGGCAATCTCAGAATAGATAATTGATATCTTTTTGTTTATTTCATTTATTAGTACCTTTCTTAGGTTATAAATCTTCTCACCGAGTTCGCTGAGCCTTACATCCCAAACAAATAACTCATCATTAGATATCTTTTGTTGTTTTAGTAGTCTGTTTCTTTGCGCTAACGAACGTTGATATATTTTCAGTGTACTTGCGTAGCCCACAGTCGTGTATTCAATAATCTCATCGATATAACTTCTTCGAGCGTCAGGGGGGCCATACAGCATCGCCAGGTTATTTGGCTCAAACAAAACCACCGGTGAAACAAACTCTCTAGGTAACCGAACGTATTCCTTTTCGTTTACGACATATCGTTTTGATAAAGATGGTTGGTTGGTTATTTTTATAGATTTTGTCTGGTTAGCTATATAGGCGTCTAGTCGCCCCCAATCTGAAGAATGGTTAACCACATCCTGTTCTTTGGCTCTAAACGATCTACCTTTTGCCATTACATAAACCGCTTCTAGTAGGTTGGTTTTACCGCTGGCATTCGGGCCAACTATAATATTTGTTTTTTTATCAAACTCAAACGACGAATCTCTATAAGAACGAAAATTTTGTAGTCTTATATTTGCAATCATACCAACTAATTGTAGCTTACCTTAAGACTGTTAACTCTTAAGGGGCATAATGATGTGCATGTAGTCGCTTTTTTTAGCATCCTTAAGCAAACAAGGTTCGAGCTTACCGTTAAACGAGAACTGTACATCTTCGCCACCGCAAGCACCGAGCGCATCTATTACATATCTTGAATTAAGAGTTATCGTGCCACTGCCAGTGACTTTTGCATCAGCGACTGCGGTATTTTCACCTATCTGCGAGGCTACAGAGTGAATGCCGACAGTCTGATCTTCTTCATTAAGCTCCAATGTAATACTTCCGGCACTCTCCCGAGCAAAAAGACTGGAAACTTTAGTTATGTTGGCGAATTCAGTTCTTTTTATTACAGCGTTTGTTGAGAATTTCTCAGGAATTAGTTTTTTATAGTCAGGGTAGTTGCCGTCAATCAACCGAGCAACCAACTCAATGTCAGCCACCGTAAACAACACCTGCTGATCGTCATGAGTTACCGTTATTTCTTCATTATCGTCACCTAGTAAACGCAACAACTCTTGCATAGCGTTTGCTGGCACAAGCATATTTATATCTTCCTTAGTGCTGGTTATCTGTTTCTCGGAAAGTCTATAACTGTCTGTGGTAACCACAAAAAGCTTACCTTGGTTAGAGTAAAAATATACTCCAGTCAAAACTGGACGCGACTCATCGTTTGAAGCCGACCCAATAACCTGCTGCAAAGCGGTTTTAAGGTTTTTGCTATTTATCTTCCATGTTTTACCATCTGTAATAACCGGCATAACAGGGTAGTCTTCGGCTGGAATCCCATTGATCACCGACTGGTATTTTCCGGTTTTGATTGATAGCTTATTGTCAGTTAGTTTTAAATTAATAACCTCTGATGGCAAGTTGCTGATAAATTCGTGAGTTAGTTTTGCAGGAATCGTTACCGAACCTTCTTTTGCTACTTTTGCACCGATGTAATGGGTTATGGCAATGTCTAGATTAGTGGCCGCTATGCTTAGTCTGTTACCGATTGTTTTAACAAGAACATTGGAAAGAATAGGCAGGGTGCCCCGACTACTCGCTACACGAGTAACGCTATTGAAAGCTTTGTTAATGTTTTCCTGAGTGACTTGTAGCTCCATTACTATTATTCCTTATTTATAAGTTAGTAGTCGTTATTATTAGGTCTGTGTAAGATGTGGATGAGTGAAAATTAACAGATGAAAATATAAATTTTTGGTTGTGCGTAACACGTTGTTTAAACTCAGCTTGGTTGGTTAAAAAACCCAGGTGTTGTACACAACCCAAATATGCATTTAAAAACACGTGTGTATAAGCCGGTGTTTTATGAACAGTTCGGATCGTGTTATCAACAGCCGCTACACAACTATTACGCATACAATCGCTCCTTTATTTCGCTTATTGCTGCCTTTATATCCGGGTCGTAGTTAGACTCTTTTTGGATTTTCTCAACTGAATGTATGGCAGTAGTGTGATCTTTACGACCAAGTTCACGAGCGATCTTAGGGAAGCTCAAATGAAGCTCACTACGAAGCATATACATGGCTACTTGACGCGGTACTACGATATCTTTATCGCGCTTCGGTCCAAGAATATCCTCCATTTGAATGTGGAAGTGTTTAGCTGTCCGTTCAATGATTTGCTTGGCGCTTAAGTGCTTAGGTCGGTTTTTGCTCGACCCAATCAAGCTGGTAGCAATTGATAGGTCTGGTGCGAGGCCACGCATTTCACAAAAAGCCAGAAGTTGGTTAAGTGCACCTTCTAATTCGCGAATATTGGTCTGTACAAGGTTCGCCAAATATTCAACAACATCAGGCGGTAGTTCGACTGAGTGTCCGCCAGCTTTTGTTTGTACGATGGCGCAGCGGGTTTCAAAATCCGGGTTTTGCATATCAATTGACATACCCCAGGCGAAGCGTGAGCGCAATCGTTCTTCTAATGTCGGGATTTCGCGTGGAGGCTTATCACTACTAATTATAATTTGCTTGTTAGCCTGGTGTAGTGCGTTGAAGGTGTGAAAAAACTCTTCTTGGGTTTTTTCTTTGCCAGCAATAAACTGCATATCATCAACAATTAGGACATCAGCGCTTCTATAGTAACCAGCAAAGTCGGTATTCTTTTTGTAGCGAATTGCATCCAAAAATTCTTGGACGAATTGCTCGGTAGAAATATAGACGACGTGTGCATCCGGGTTATTGCTGACAATCGCATTTCCAACAGCTTGAATCAGGTGAGTTTTACCGATTCCTACGCCGCCATAAATAAATAGTGGGTTATATTTGCTGCCCGGGTTTTGTGATATTCCCTGACAAGCTGCATAGGCTAGTTCGTTTCCGGAGCCTACAATAAAACTTTCAAAAGTGTATTTACTGTTCAGGCCTTGTCGGTAGGTGTGTGACAAGCCAGAGGATGGTCGCGACGAGGTGACTGGCTTTTGCTCACCGAGAATTACTATTTCTTCACTGTTCTTTTTAGGTAAGTTTATAGATGAATGAATTTTGTATTCGATTCTGTCTGGAGTTACGCCATTCTTACTAAGCATCTCCATAATTAGGTCATTATATTTGCGTTCCAACTGTTGCTTGATAAATACGTTAGGAACACCAATAACCAATACATTGTCTTTATAACGAAGAAGCCGAGTATTCATAAACCATGTCGCAAAATTAGCCCGTGAAACAGTTAGTTCAATTTCACCGAGCACAGCTTGCCACACACTTTCCTGCATCGACCCTCTCCTTCGTTACATTCGTTCGTTTCCACATACTATAGCAAAGAAATCAGAGTTTTCCACAAGTTTTTAGGTGTTGTTGAAAATATTTTAGTAAAACGTGCCGAACTGATGAGTATTTGTACACATGTAACACACTCATCTGTAATTGTGTGGAAAACAATTGAATAATGGTGGAAAAAATGATAAGATTGGTGGGTAAATATTGTTAATTTCACGTATTCAACAAAACAAGCGTGACTAAATAGATCTTCACTAGTAAGATCAACCCAAGGATACTTATGCCCAAACGAACCCATCAACCCAAGACTCGTAAGCGTGCCCGCGTGCATGGTTTTATGAAAAGAATGAGCACCAAGGCTGGTCAATCGATTCTCAAAAGTCGCCGCCTTAAAGGTCGCAAGTCCATTTCGAGCTAAGCAAAATATATGATTTCTACAAAACACCGGTTCCATGGACACGGTAGTTTGCGTTACGTATATCAACACGGCACCACTGTGCGTAGTCAGATGTTGGCTCTAAAATATATTCAGAACGATCGTCGAAAAACCTACCGACTAGCAGTTGTAGTAAGTAAAAAGGTTAGTAAATCTGCCGTAGTTCGTAATCGGATTCGTCGCCGTATTTATGAAATTGTTAGATCACACGAGGATGTGATACTAAAACCATTTGATCTGGTAATCACAGTATTTAGTGAACAGTGCGCAGATATGGAGTATCAGAAACTACAAGAACAAATAACCACCCAGCTTAGACAGGCCGGCGTGATATTATAGGAGTAACACGCTATGTTTAATACACTTATTGTCCAACCACTTTTCAATCTTCTAGCGCTAATTTACGCTCTAATCCCGGGGCACAATTTCGGATTAGCTTTAATAGTATTTACTATAGTTATTCGTCTGATGATGTGGCCTCTTTTGAAGAAGCAGCTACATCATGCCAAGGCGATGCGCGAACTGCAGCCAGAGATCAAGAAGATTAAAGAAGCTACGAAAGGTGATCGCCAAAAAGAGTCGACAATGGTTATGGAGCTCTACAAAGAGCGTCAGATCAGTCCGGTTGGATCTCTAGGGATAATAATCGTTCAGTTTATTGTTTTGATTGGACTATATTCTGGGTTGCGCAAAGTTGTATATGATCCGCAGGCAATACTAGATTTTTCATATAGCTGGATTGCTAATTTACCATGGATGAAAACGCTAGCTCAGAATATATCTCAGTTTGATGCCACGCTTTTTGGAATCATCGATCTAAGTAAGCCAGCGGTAGATAAGGCGACCGGTGCGGTATACATCCCGGCATTATTGTTGGTTATCGGAAGCGCTATCACGCAATTTTTCCAGAGTAGTCAACTTATGCCGACCAATAAAGATGGTCGCAAGCTCAGGCATATACTTAAGGACGCTAGTGGTGGTAAACAAGCAGATCAGGCAGAAGTAAACGCTGCAATCGGACGAAGCACCAAATTCCTTATACCGGTGGCTATCTTATTCTTCACTCTTAATATCGCCTCAGCACTTAGTTTGTACTGGTTTGTTGGTGGATTAATTGCATTATTGCAGCAATCAAGAATTCTAAAGCAAGACGAGACTGAGCTAGAAACAATTGCAGATAAGAAAGATGACAAAAAAATTATCGAAGGCGAAGTCGTAGAAAAGTCTCCTAAAGACAAAACAAAAACACCTCCCAAGAAAAAGCCAACTAAAAAGAGGAGGAAACGTTAATGGAAGAATCAATACAATACGCAAAGAAGTATCTGGAAGACATATTATCTTTTTTTGGATTGAACACCGACATTTATGCGACCACCGAAGATAATGAAGTTATTGAATTACATGTACCGAGCACTCACCTTAATGGTTTCTTGATCGGTCAACACGGCGACACCATGCGAGCTCTACAGTTCATGGTTAGTAATGCGCTTAGAAATAACGGTTACGAATGTTCTAGGGTAAATGTTGACATTGCCGAATACAAGAAAGCTCGGGCTGAAAGACTGTCCGAAACTGCACTTAGATGGTTAGGCGAAGTTAAGTCTTCTGGAAAACCTATGGATCTAAAGCCTATGAATGCCGCTGACCGTCGCACGATCCATAAACTCGCTGGTGAGCATGGAATTGAAACAGAATCAGTAGGTGAGGGCGGAGACCGTCATATCGTCCTAAAACCAGCCGCAGAGTCTAGTCAAGAAAACAAGACTGAGTCGTAGATAGCTTTTGTTTCTTCGGCCATTTTGCGCCAAGAGAAGCTTTTTAAGCGTTCAGTACCTTTTTGAACCAGTTTAGCCTGCAACCCATGGTCTGAGATGACCTTGCTAACTTCTCTCGCAATAGCGTTTATATCTAATGGATTAAAGTACGCTGCCGCATCCCCATAAACCTCAGGCAAACAAGTAGCATTACTGCTAACCAAAGGACACTTATGCGCCATCGCCTCAAGTCCAGGTAGTCCAAACCCTTCACTCTCTGATGGTAATACGTACGCTGAAGCGTTTTGGTATAACCACTTTAATTCACCGTCGCTCACAAATCCTGGCAGAATAATTGAGTCTTGTACGGGGCTGTTGGCTATAAGTTTTTCAAGCTGGTCAAAATAGTACTCTTTCTTTCCAGCAAGTACAAGTTGAAGGTTTGGGTGTTTTTTCTTCATGATTTCGAAAGCCGCAACCAGCCTGTCGATATTTTTATGAGGAAAAGGGCTGCCAACGTGCAGAATGAATAATTTACCAACTCCAGCTAGAGCTTCCGCTTTTACTTTCAGTGGTGGCTCGCTTGACTCATAAGTAACGCTAGTTTTTTTGCTTGAGGACGGGAACAGCTCTACTAAGTCTTTCTTTACGTACTTTGTTGGTACAATAATATGCTTTGCTTTTTTGTGAGCAGTCCAGAAGAGGATTTGATAAACAAGCATACGAACTGCATGCAGTAATTTTGTGCGATGACCCGGCCTAGCAAATCGCAACATTGTTAGGTCGTGGGTGGTCGTAACTCTTTTACCGAAGTAGAGAAGGGGTTCTTGGGGGGTCATGGCAAAATGAACGAGGTCAGGTTTGAGTTTTTTTAAGAACAAGGCAAAGGTAATGTGTTCCATAGGGTTCGATGCAAACTTTTTGTAAGCAATGTTTATACTCCGGAAGTTCTTAGCTTTTGGCTTCCAAGTATCGTCTGGTCTTAAAAGAACAGTATAGGAGTTTACGCCGTCAATTATCTGCAAATGCTCTAATAGTCGGTCTACATATCTACCGGTACTGTCGGGGCGGCTACGAGCATCAATGACAATATG
>CAZPWF010000014.1:17187-21836 GCA_964590725.1 uncultured Candidatus Saccharibacteria bacterium | reverse complement strand
TGGCTGGGGAGGAGGGATTCGAACCCCCGAATGCATGGACCAGAACCATGTGCCTTACCACTTGGCGACTCCCCAGTAATATAGAAAGAACAGATTAGATTTTATCAAATAATCTGTTCTTTTACCATGTCTGGCGCGCCTAATATCTAGTGTGTAACAAAAGTTACAGCATAGCCAGTATTACTACCGCGGCCAGCACGTCCAATACGGTGAGTATAATCATCGTATGTTTGTGGTACGTCAAAGTTTACGACATGCGTAATACCATCGACATCTATACCCCGGGCGGCTACATCAGTGGCCACCAATACATTGATATGATCTTGCTTGAATTTGCTAAGTGCTCGTTGGCGTTGACTTTGGCTTTTATCGCCATGCATTGCATCGGCCTTAAAACCACGATCAACAAGTTCCTTACTAAGTCGCTCAACCGAACGTTTGGTTTCGCTAAAGATAAGTGTCTTGCCAACGTGTTCTGCTAAAAGCAACTCGTGTAACTTATCAACTTTTTCTGATGTTTCGTAATAATGTATGATCGACTGTTCAACATTGTCACTTGTCTCTGCGGTTTTTGCCATAATTGTCACTGGACTATGCGTAAATGTTGCTATGAGACTCTCGATTGTCGAGCTCATAGTTGCAGAAAAGAATAACGATTGTTTTTCTTCTGATAGCCGTCCGAGAATCATTCGTATATCTGTAATGAATCCCATGTCTAGCATACGATCTACTTCGTCTAGAACGACTGTAGAAACAGCATTCATAAGCAAGGTACCTCGCTCGATATGATCTTTGATTCGCCCAGGTGTGCCAATTATAATTTCAGGCTTATCCCTTAAGCTTCTTAATTGAGGCCCAATTGGTACACCGCCAATAAGCAGAACACCTAATAGACCACTGCCGCTGGCAAATAAGCGACATTCTTGCTCTATTTGTAGTGCAAGTTCTCGGGTTGGTGCAATAATTAATGCCTTTTGGCCACGGTGGGTCATAAGCTTATTTAATAATGGCAATAAGAATGCAGCCGTCTTGCCAGTACCTGTATTAGCGATGCCCACAACATCATGCCCCTGCAACGCGACAGGAATAGCTTTGTCTTGAATTTGCGTAGGAGTATTATAATTTCGTTTTACCAAGTTCTTTTTTAAAAGTTCTTGAAGTTCAAAGTCGCCAAAACTGTTCTGTGGAACATAGTCCACCTGCTCTACTGGCTTGGCGGCCTTAACAAATCGCCGCGGGTCAATATTTTGAACTGAACGTTTGCCTCTACTACGATTATTTGAGCTACTGTAACGTGATTTGTTACCATAGCTTGCTCCGCCACTGCGCGGACGGCGCGAAAAATTTGATTTGTACATAAAAATAGAATCCTTTTGTTATTAGTTTAGTACTTATTATTTGCCCTTTTATGAAGCCTAAGTACTTATCGAACTAACAACTTGGATCCACGAAAAAAACAACTTGACTCTATTATAGCACAAGTATTTTATTTTGGCTAGTAAATACTGACTACACACAAAATACAACGCGACATATTGCCGCGTTGTATTTTGTATAGAGCCCTAGTTCTTTTAATTAGAAAGGCAGTGCAGGGATAATTGCAGTACCGTTGCCGACAATAACACCCAACGAATCACGAACAGTTACGTCGTTGTCCGTAGTGATCGAATTATCAACAGAGTTGTCAGTGTTGATGTTATTGTTTGTGGTTGTCGTGTTGGTAGTATTGTTTGTCACAGTTTTGGTTGTTGTATTTTCTGAACCAATCTTGAAACTATCTTTAATGTCTACATTAACATCAATCTTAGTCTTATTTGAATTATCTCTGTAGCTGTTATCGTTATAACTATCTGTAATGTTTGTTACTGAAGTATTATTGGTTGTATTATTTTCAGTCTGGTTTTGGGTTATAGAAGAAGTGTTATTGACCACGTACTGTGGAAAGCCACCTGTCATTGGCAAATACGCCGTTGCCCCTGGTACCGAAGAAGAGCCTGTGCTACCTTCGTCTGATGCTGGCACTGCGCAACTATAACCGTGCCCAGCTACGGTTGGAGCAGGAGCTGCTGTCGTAACCGGCGAAGCAGTTGCTGTCTGTTGAAAGCTGGCTGCATTGGCGCTATTTGTTTTTAGAACTGTATAAGAAACAAACATTGCGACTGGCACAGCTACCATAACAGCTACGAGAGTCGAAACGAAAGTTCCTAAGAAATTATTTTTATATTCAATTGTTATACCTTGAGGCTGTGTCATGGTATGATCCTCCGATTAAGTTTTCTACTCGCCCACTTATGTTCCAATAATAACACTCTAATAACATAACTCAACCATAAGCACAAATATTGCTCCTCTCATTTTGGTAGCGCTTATTACTCTGTTAAGATGTAGTAAAGAAGCATAACAATTATGAAAAACACCCCCCTGCACCTACTCACTCGAGAAGATAAGATAAAGCTAACCAATTCGTTTCGTGATTCATTCCATCGTAAAGATCAGCTACTACTACCTGATGATGAATTCTACCCAACTATTTACGAAAAAAAGGATATTGAAAAAGTCAGTAAAAAAATATGTGTCTGGCTAGGTATTAAACCCCATACTTTACACTTTCTGTGCAACGACGAGCTACCTGATGGTTATATAGAAACTAACAAGAAACATTGCATAAACCTAACTACAAAAAGTAGAAATAATCCTTTGGTTGCAGCCGCAATAATCGCTCGGGGCTGCATGGTCTACTATCTCTACCGCAAAGATTATACTGGCGATAGTGAACTGATCGAAATTGGCTTGATCGAGCTAGGTCTTGGGCTATTAGTGCTAAACGCCATAGACAGCGGTTCAAATTTGCGGGATCGATTTTATCGAACCATCCCTATAAAGCATCGATTACAAATAGACGACAGCGTGCTATCTTACTTCGGTTGCGAAGAATATATTCGATTATTCTCTAAATACATATCTCGAAACGAACTCGACCACAGGATAATAGTCGAACACCTTACGCCTTGGGTCCGTAAACATACCGATATACACATAACTACTTCGACTAAACTAAAAGAACAGGACTTCGTCGCATTACAAATTCATAAACGATCGATCAATAGACAGAAAATTTTTGGACTTGGGTTATTAATTATAACCTTACTAACCCCAGGTATATTCTTTTGGCAGAAAAGGCCGCATGGACTACCTATTACTATCCAAAGACAAAAGGAAGATATCGAAGTACTCGAAGCAGCCTATCAATCTTGCGAAAATAGCCTACAATACAAAAAAGATACCTATGATATGACAGATTTCTTTATGATACGTCAGATTGATGCACACTTAGGGCGATGCAAAAGCATCAGAAACAAACACGATCACTCAGTAAAAATATACAACTCCCAAGTAGCTAATTACGAGTAGCAACCTTAAAAGTGATCACGCAAATGTGACATACTATATTCCCAATCAGCATCAGTCTTTTTCTTTGGATTAAATATATATTCTGGGTCAAATATTTCTTTGGTCTGTTTGAATAAGTCAAATATGTCGTTGCCATACATCTGCCTCAACCAAGGCCCACGACTCATACCGTCATTGTGCTCACCACTCAAACTCCCACCGTAACTAAGGACTAACTCGTTAACCTCTTTCATGGACGGCTGGATCTTTGCTATCTCTTTCGGATCCTCAATTTTCATTAGCGGTATAACGTGAAAATTTCCATCACCCATATGGCCTGCGATTGTTGCAAGTAATTTATATTTACTCAATATTTGGCGCAACTCAGGCAAAAACTTTGGCAGATGCTTTGGGGGCACGACTAGATCGTCAATATATGGCGCAGTGTGCTTGTCTTTTACTTTTTTACGAAGTAGATTAAAGCTCTCTCGGCGCATAATCCAGAATTTTTTAGCTTTAGCTTCTGTATCATCTTCTTCAAACAATGCTTTGTGGCCAAACTCGCGCATATCCTGGTGCATAGCGTGAACTTTTTTAGTCACCTCATCTGGTGTTTCTCCGTTAAATTCCACGAGCAATACCATCTTGGGCACCCCCCTAAACAACATAAGCGCATCTGGTATAAGCTGGAAAGCAAGTTTTATCATACCCCACCATCCAAGAGTCTGATGAAAGTAAAAAAACAACTTAAAACTAAGCATAAGAGTGTAATTGTCAAAACCTTCAAAAGTTGCAGGTTTATGGTCAAGTACTTTGTTGATCACATCACCCAAGTCATCAATCTTTCGTAAGAATACGACAAGCGTACCCGAGTGTTTAGGAGCCGGAACTAATTTGAAATTAATATCCGTAACTATTCCCAGTGTACCCTGAGAGCCGATAATAAGCTGAGTCATGTCAAACACGCCCTTATCTCTATCCCAGACGTTCCATAAATGATATCCAGTGGAGTCTTTCGAAACATGCGGTTGAGCGGCTTTTATCACCTCGTAATTGCTATCAATAAGTTCAAATACCTTTTTATACAACCTGCCCTCAAAATCATCTTGTGACATTTTTCCATTAAGTTCTTCTTTTGTCAGGGGCCTAACTTCATATTCTTTCCCGTCCGAGAAAATAACCTTTAGGCTGGTTACAAACTTTTCAGTTTTCCCGTGTTCAAGTGATTTTTCGCCACCAGAATTATTGGCAACCATCCC
>CAZPWF010000014.1:0-17087 GCA_964590725.1 uncultured Candidatus Saccharibacteria bacterium | reverse complement strand
TTTAAAATCAACTTTGGCACAAGTTCAAACATACTTGCGTCATGACTATAAAAGTCTTTCGACTCTATGCTGGCATCAATGTCGCCCCTAAAGCCAGTTTTCTTTAATAGATCAATGAACATATCCATACTGATTAAGCTTACGCTGTTTGAGTGGTTTTTATCAAGGTATTTATGGCATATCATTTTGTGATAAGATAAACACAAGCATTAATAACAATAAGAACGGTTCTGTAAACTGTGAGCAAACACAAAATAGTCATAGTCGGCGGCGGATTTGCTGGCATAAAAGCTGCCCTTGAGCTTGCCGATGATCATAGATTCAGTGTGACACTCATCAGTTCTCTGGCTTCATTCCGCTACTACCCCACTCTTTATCGGACTGCCACCGGCGGTCGAAGACTCATTTCTGACATACCTTTAACTGAAATTTTTAACGGCAAACAGATCAATATCATTAACGACGAAGTTATTTCTGTTGATAGAGACAAACGTTGTGTAATTACAAAAGTAAAGCACTCTATCCCGTATGACGCACTTGTTTTGGCTTTGGGTGTCCGCACAAATTATTTTCATATAGAGGGACTAGAAAAATTCTCTTATGGTATTAAATCAATCGAGGATGCAGAAAAATTAAAATCTCACCTACACCAGCAGATGATAGATGATAAATGCCTAGACTTGAACTATGTTGTTGTCGGGGGTGGACCAACAGGTATTGAGCTTGCTGGAGTTTTACCTACATACATACGCAAAATTGCAGAATCTCATGGGTTGCCATGTAAAAAAATACATATTGATCTAGTCGAGGCAGCACCAAGGTTACTGCCCCGAATGCCCAAAGACATTTCAAGGCGAGTTGCAAGACATCTGAGAAAACTCGGAATAAAAACATACCTAAAGACAGCGGTACAAGCCCAAACTGCCGATGCATTAATGATTCATAATAAACCCATTAGAAGCCATACGGTTATTTGGACGGCTGGCGTCGCAAACCACCCATTCTTTACAGATCAAAACTTTCAATTAGCTCGAAACGGCAAAGTTAGAGTTGATCAATTTCTGCAAACAGAACCAGGAATTTATGTTATTGGTGATAATGCAGACACCCCATATAGCGGCATGGCACAAACTGCATTGTATGATGGGAAATACTTGGCAAAAAATTTACAACTGCTCGCCAACAATAAAGACCCCATACCGTATAAGGCTAAGAAACCTGTATACGTCATTCCTGCGGGCCCTAAGTTTGCTGCAGTTCTATGGGGAAGAGTACGAGCGTACGGAATAATCGGATGGACTCTGCGCCGAACAGCTGACTTTATGGCATATCGAGATTATCTACCCTGGGACCTGGCTGCAAAACTATGGATGGCAGAGGATGATGAAGAAGAATCATGCCCATACTGCTTTTAATTTGAACGTCTGTTCTAATTTATTGGCGTATGAGGCCAAATGACTTTAGCCTGAACATCACTTGTTGTTATCCAGCCAAAATCCCTGCTGTCAGTGCTCGCGCTAGCGTGATCTCCCAATAAATACAGCCTATCGTCATTAATCTTACTAATCCGCTTAATCTTTTCCTTACCATCGTGAGTAATAATAACTACGTCGTTAATCTTTAATCGATTAAACCATCGGAATCCCCATACTAAGGTTCCTGGTGGAAGTGTCGGCACCATACTATGCCCATGTACTCTACGAAGCAAGAATGGCAGCATTATGCGACTTTCTTAGTCTCCCAAAATATTTTGGCAATTTCATCTATCATATCTAACAGCTTTTGCCCCTCTTTTGGATCTGTAGTTTTTTTACATTGCCCGGCTTGTTTGGTTGCTTTCCAAAATTTATCATGCAAATCTGGATATTTTTCTAGGTGTTCCGGCTTAAAATAATCTGTCCAAAGAACCCACAAGTGGTGTTTGGTAAGCTCAGCTCGCTGCTCTTTTATCAAAATTGCCCTAATCTTGTCTTCGTCGTGCAGATCATCTGAATACTTATCCATGACCGCCTTAACTGATTCTGCTTCTATTCTTGCCTGTGCTGGATCATAGACACCACAAGGCAAATCACAATGTGCATAAACTGGTCTGATTGAAAAGATTGACATTATTTACCCCCATATTATTTAACTAGTATAGCAAGACATTGCTATTTGGTTAATCTTGAACTCTAATAGTACTAAGCAATAATGAATCAACTAAACTAGGCGACAGTGGGTCTAAGTAGCCTCTTGCGGTTGTCGGTACCGTGTCAGGCGGTAATTTATCTTCCTGTACATTAAATAATGTAATTATTTCATTTGCCGTAATCTCACTCATAGCTAATTCATCCTCATATCGAACAGCCAAAACTCTCCGAACTAATTCCTGGTCATCTTCTTTAATGATCGTACTCATGACAATACCTGAAGCTAACCTAGCAATAGAGAGACGGTGGTGTCGTCGTCTTAACGCATCATTCACTCTATCTTCACTGAACGTATCGATCGAGTCACTAACTCCTTGCTTTTGAACCCCAAATTGCCGCCGAAATTTAACCTTAAAAAAATTATCGTGCAACAATCTATCGTTTATTAGTAAATGTGCAAGATTAATCCCACAATACAATCTTAATTCTAGTGCAGCGCATTCTGCTTGGGTTATGTCTGAACTTGCAATATCAATGTCGTATGACTCAAGCCCAGATAATCCAGGTATGAGCGTTACAGCCTTACCATCTTCCTCGTAAACCGATAAACCACTTTCGTCAGTGCTCACGTACTCAAAGCTCAGCCGAATGTCCTTTAGTTTCCATTTCCCGTTTGCAACTCTTTCTGATACAGCCCTAACATCATTGGCAACTACAGCCCCTGTATCTGGGTTCACTAAAGCGTCGGCCATTTCATCTGACAAATAGTCTCTTGCTACACCAAGTGACTCTTGCTGTCCGTTCATAATAATCGTATCAGGATTAGTGTAAAGCAAAAACTTTGGCTTTTCGATCATCTATCTACCTTGCTCCTTCCGCCACTTCTCAATCTCGGCATGGTGGCCACTCAAAAGCACATCCGGAACCTTCTTGCCTTTGTAGTCTTCTGGGCGCGTGTATTGTGGGTGCTCGATGGCTATGTCATCTTCTTGAAATGATTCTTTTTCAGCACTCGTTTCACCACCTAATACTCCAGGTAAAAGTCTAACAACACTGTCAATAATCGTCATCGCAGGAATCTCACCACCTGTTAAAATATAATTGCCTATACAAAATTGCTCATCAATATAATCTACAATACGTTCATCATAACCCTCATATCGAGGACAAAATATTATCAAATCATGATTGTCGGCAGCTAGTTTCTTAGCATCTGACTGCCTGTATAACTTTCCGCGAGGTGTAGGCAATAAAACTTTTGCACTAGGTGATTGTTTTTTTGCATAAGTTATAGCTGCTATTGCTGGCTCGGGCATTAGCACCATTCCGTCGCCTCCACCGTAGGGCGTATCATCTACTTGTTTCCTGGGGCCAAGCCCAAAATCTCTGAGATTAACATAAGAAAACTCTACAGCACCTTTATCCTGTGCTTTCCAAAGCATGCTAGCGTTAAGTACGCCTTCAAACATCTCTGGGAACAAACTGATAATTTGAATTTTCATTAATACATATTATATCACAAATATAAAAACCCTGCCAGGCAGGGTTCTTATATCACATAAAGCTCCCAATCGTTTTTTAGGCGATTGGCTCGCAGAGCTTAGTTTTTGTTTTGGTCGCTGCGTCACAGCCGAAGAATGTAGAATAACTATATATCAAGATCGTCTAGATCGTCAAGTTCTTTTCTGGTTTTGCTTACTACGTCACTTGGTGCATCTTCTTCTGGTTCTGCAGTTTGTTGTGGTGCTTCGCGATCATTTGATCTATTTGGGCGTGGCTCACCATCACTTGTATCAACGATTTTTAGATTATAGCGAGCGTCATTTTTAGTTCCAAGCGCCCTTAGTAGCGTCCTTAAACTCTGAGCAGTTGCTCCACGCTTACCGATTACGCGACCAAGATCTTCTGCGTCAACAGTAAGCTCTAATAATACTCCTTTTTCATCTACACTGCGCTCAACGCTAACCGCGTCAGGATTTCCGACTAAGGATTTTACGATATATTCGACAAATTGTTGGTCAATAGTAGTACTCATTTACAGTCTCCCTTTATTTACTGATAGTATTCATTATAACAAAAATACCGCTTTTTCAGCGGCATTTTAAAAACAAATTAGAAAAAGTTTAGTCTTCTTTCTTTTATTCCTCAGGAGCAACTTCTTCAGGCACTTCTGCTTCAGTTGACTCAACTACTGGCGCATCTTCAGTCTTAGCTTCTTCTGCAACTTCTGCTGCGGGTTCTTCAGCTACCACTTCTTCGGCCGGTTGATTCTTGCGAAGCTTTTCAGGGTTTCTAACGTTACGTTTCTGAACAGTGCTAATTTTTACCCAATCAGGCAACTTAATACCTTCATTTTTAAGTAAATAAGCAACTCGTTCTGAAGGCTGTGCGCCATTTTTTAGGTACAATTCTGCCTTTTCTTTATCTATTGCGACAGTTTTTGCATGCGGATCATAGCTGCCAAGTGCAGCGACAATTCGACCACTAGTCGGTGTACGACGTGAATCTTGAACAACAACTCTAAATTGTGCGTGACCTTTGCGGCCGGTACGTTGCAACCTGATAGCTAACATAAATCTAAAACTTCTCTTTTCTTTACGACTTAAAACTTAGTAAAACAATCTTTGTTATTTTACAGATTAGCGCCTCTGTTGTCAAATGTATTATTCATTAGTGTACTTTTTCATAGCCACTTCAGCGGCAGCGACCTGACCCGCCTGCTTACTAGGTCCCTCGCCTTTACCGCAAAGCTTGCCATCAATATATACACCAACGGTAAATGTCTTTTCGTGATCAGGGCCCTCTTCAGCCAACACGCGATACTGCGGGGTAAAACCTTCTTTGCTCTGAACAACCTCTTGCAGGCTCGACTTAGGGTCCTGCCAAGAGCCTGTTTCAAGAATCTCGTCAAACGTAACGATCAAATTATTACTAATAAATTCTTTTGCTACATCGTATCCCTGGTCGAGATAAATTGCTCCGATTACTGCCTCGAACGAATTTGCCAGAATTTGGGAACGTGCGCGTTCTGTGCCTCGTTTTTCGCCACGGCTCAAACGAAGAAACGGCTCAAACCCACAACGAACAGCGGCAGCACCAATACTTTCAGTACGCACAAGAGCGCTTCGCCAGTTAGTTAGAACACCCTCGGGATCACTAAAGTTATTGTATAAATGCTCTGTGACAACGAGCTCAAGTACAGCATCGCCCAAAAACTCTAATCGTTCATTGTGCTCTTTAACTGTTTTCTTATGTTCATTAACATAAGAACGGTGCGTAAATGCGGTAACCAGAAGCTGAATATCGTTGAAATCAACCTTTAGTTGGTCATGAGCAAATGTCTGGTATGAGCTAAAGTCCTGCATGCCTTATCTTCGTTAATCCTAGTAAGATTATTTTACCAATGTCTTCGTATTCGATCTTATCGAGAGCGTCATTAGTAGGAAACCACTTTATACCATTCATCCACTCTTCTGGCTTTAGCTTGTCTGTGTCACCTTTTGCCTGAACAAGAAAAATGTCAGTCGTCATCAGAACCAAACTGGACGCTCTTCGATAACGAAAGTTAATCTTTCCAAGCCAGCCCATAACGTTCATCTCTTGCAAGCCAGTTTCTTCTCTTATTTCCCTCTCAGCTGTCTGCTTGGCTGTTTCGCCTTCTTCTATATGACCCTTAGGAATAGTCCATCGATTTTTTGCGTCTTGAATAAGCAGAATTTCAAGCTGGTTCTTGGGACCGTTGCGTCGGAATATGACACCACCAGCCGTAGGCTCTCTAACAACCTCACTAATCGCTGGGCGACGTTTGTACACAAACTTCTTTATACCTTGTATTGGTTTAGGTCTTTTCATAATTACTCTTTCACCTTTTTGGGCTTTGGCTTATTATTACCGGCAGCCTCTTCCTGGTTTCTCAACAGCGTCCCGAGCACACCATTGATAAACTTACTCGAATTGTCACCACCAAATGCCTTAGCTAGCTCCACAGCTTCGTTGATGACTACCTTAGGCGGCACATCAGTCTCGTGAATTAACTCGTATGCACCAATCCTCAGTACCGTACGGTCCATGCGCGCAATGTGTGCAATCGGCCATTCAGGTGCTATTGGCTGTAACAACAAGTCAATCTCTGCCTGTTTAGAATGAACACCGTGGACAAGCCTTACAATGAATTCGCGGTCATCGACCATATCATGATATCGCTCTATATTGCGTTCGAGCACGTCATCCAAATCGATATCTTTGTCACCACAATCTACTCGAAAGTCCTGCTCGTACAGGCTCTGAAGTGCAATGATTCGACCGAGATGACGGTTTGATGCCATGTTGTTAATTACCTCTTTTGCTTAGTAACAGTATACGCTAAAAAGCAAGGTGTTGTTAGGCTTTTTTGCCTGTTTCTTTACGTGTAGTATGAGCCTTAACTGGCGACTTAGCATTAACTGCTCTTGCAAGCTTTAAAGCTAGATGACTACGACGTGCGCCTGTCCGGCGGGGGGTGGTTCGTTTTTTGGGCTTACCCATAAAAGCGTTAACGCTCCTAAACTGTTATTAATAATAGTATCTGACCTATTCTAGCGTATTTACCCCTAAACCTCAAGACTAGAGTTGAATCACTATTGACCCTACTCTATTTATATGTTTTATTTATGCTATGTTTACTTCGTCAAGAAACAGCTCGATATATCTTAGATCAATCGAAAAACCTAACTTACCACAGAGGATTGGGGATTGGCGGCTTCAAATTGACAATGATGATCCAGGAAACTATTCACGTCACGAAAGACGTGGCGCCGGAACCCGTACAGTCGCTTCATTGGTTGGGTTATTGTTAATTGCTGGAGCGGGAATTACAGTAACAAAAGTGAGTCTCGAACAACTTAGGGACAGTTCAGCATCCGCCCGACGAGAGCATGTAGAAGAAGTTATGAGCAGAAAGCCTGATGATCAATCAGCAGCAGTAACAATTCACACTATAGGTAACGGACAATATCCTGTTATAGCCGCAGATGTTTATGCCGACGGTAGTGACAAAATAGCAGAATTAGCAGATGAAATTACAATAATTGGTACCAAAGGCAGCCAAAATCAGTTCGTTAAAGCGGGAGAAGAGATCGCTATCATCAGAGAACAAGACGGCGATATACACGCCGCACCCATACAAAACATACCAAAAGATTACCCAGTTATTGATAACAAAGATTACTTGAACCGCTTTCCTCAGCAATAACTAAACTACAATATTAAGTAGTTTGTCCTGTATATAAATAGTCTTTTTTACTGAATTGTCAGCCAAAAAACCTGTGACTTTTCCGTCTTTTTTAGCAACCGCAACTACGGACTCCTCATCACTGCCTGTTGGCATCTCAAGCTTTGCTCGAACTTTTCCGTTAACTTGAACAACTATCGTTGTAGTATCTGATACTAGATATTTCTGGTCATGAACTGGCCATGTAGCAATATGAACCGAACCTTCGTTACCTAAATCTTGCCATATTTCTTCGCTAACATGAGGAGCAAACGGTGCTAATAATCGAGTAACGGCACCAAGAGCAAACTTCCAGCTATCTCGATCAGAAAATCCAGAGTCGGCCTTAACTTTATACAGATCGTTAACGCATTCCATCAAAGCCGAAACAGCTGTGTTGAATGCCATATTATTTAGATCCTTTGAAACCTTATATATTGCCTTATGAGCAGCAACCAAAACACTATCTTGCTTAGAATTATCGACTTCATCTGACGAAACAAAATCTTGTACCAGTGTCCAAAATCGTTGTATAAACCTAAACGTACCGGCTACACCTTCAGGGCTCCAGGGCGTTGTTTGATCAAAAGGTGCAAGAAATGCAATCGATAGACGCACTGCGTCGGCTCCGTAACCAGCTTCGAGCATTTCATTAGGGTTAACCACATTACCCTTGCTCTTACTCATCTTTGTGCCGTCTGTTGCGAGAACAATACCCTGCCCTCGGCGCGCGGCATACGGCTCAGGTGTAGGAACTAAGCCTTGGTCGTAAAAAAACTGATGCCAAAATCGTGAGTAAAGCAAATGCAGGGTCGTATGTTCCATCCCGCCCAAATACATGTCAACCTGGCCCCAATAATCAAGTTTCTTTCGATTCGCGAACTCTTTATCATTATGAGCATCAAAATAGCGTAGATAATACCAACTACTGCCTGCCCAGTTTGGCATAGTGTCAGTTTCCCGCTTAGCTGGACCACCGCAAACTGGACACTGAACATTCACCCAGTCCGTTATTGCAGCAAGCGGACTTTCGCCACTATCTGTAGGCTCATAATGGTCAACATCGGGCAGAACAACTGGTAGATCTGCCTCGGGAACAGCTACAGCACCATCTTTCTCACAATGAATAATTGGTATGGGTTCACCCCAATAGTGCTGTCTACTAAAAATCCAATCACGGAGCTTATAGTTAACCTTTTCTTTGCCGAAACCTTTATTTTCTAGATCAGCCACAATTTTTTCACGCATATCAGAAGATGACATGTCGTTATACTTACCAGAGTTAATCATTACTCCTTCGGATGTGTTAACCGATTCAAGACCATGCAATTGATTCCATACATGCCTATGGCCTGGAGGCAAATCAAACTCTTCCATATCTTTTTTGGTCAACCATATTACATCGTGATTTTGTATTTCATCTTCGGCAATTTCTTTTTTGGTATCATCAATAAGCTCAAAATAAAAACTAGAAAAGTGGGCAAATCTATTTTCATTCTTAGGTCCATGAAAAAACTTAGAGTGAAAGTTATCTAATTGCTTAACCATTTTTAAGTTTTGGTAACCTGTCTCTTCTTGAATTTCAGCAATGGCGGCCTGTTCGGGTGTTTGTCCTGATTCAACACCGCCAGTAATAAATGTATCCCAATCAACTTTTTTCCACTTTAAGCCAATATACTTGTCTTCCGACCAATGTTTAACAATTGCGGTTATGGCATTACGCCCCACAACTGGCTGATCTGGTCTAACAGCGCTGTCGCCTTTTTCATTGATGTATAGAGGCTCAATGACAGTTATTATTGGCAAATCAAACTTCTTTGCAAACTCATTATCGCGCTCATCATGAGCAGGCACTGCCATGATTGCACCAGTACCGTAACCATATAAGACATAATCGGCGATCCACACAGGAATTTTTTGATTATTAACTGGGTTAATTGCATATGCACCAGTAAATACGCCAGTTTTTTCTCGACTAGTATCTTGACGTTCAATTTCAGTTTTCGCTTGAGACTTTACGATATATTTATTAACCTCGTCACTCTGCTCTTCGGTAGTTATCTTACCGACCAACGGATGCTCTGGAGCCAACACCATGAATGTCGCCCCAAATAGAGTATCTGGTCGAGTCGTAAATACAGTGATTGATTGGTCAGAATCTTCAACCTTAAAATCGACTTCAGCCCCAACACTACGCCCGATCCAATTTACTTGCTGATCGGCAATTCGACTTGGGTAATCAACGGTCTGCAAGCCTTCAATTAGTCTATCTGCATATTGCGTTATGCCTAGAAGCCACTGTTTTAATTGCTTCTTTTCAACTATCGTGTCGCAACGTTCATGACGTCCAGCAACAACTTCCTCATTAGCCAAGCCAGTTTTGCATTTTGGACACCAATTTATAGCAGTGTCTTCTTGGTAAGCAAGACCAGCCTTATAAAATTGCAAGAACAACCACTGCGTCCACTTATAATATTCGGGGTCCGTAGTTCGAAAACTCCTATCCCAATCTATGCTGTAGCCCAAAGATTCAAACTGTTTTTGAAAGTTGCCAACATTTTGGTCAGTTGCAACTTGTGGCGCAATTTTATTCTTAATTGCGTAATTCTCCGTCGGCAAACCAAATGCATCGTAACCCATCGGATACAACACATTGTATCCCTCCATACGCTTATGTCGAGCCATAATATCACCAAGCGTATATTCTCGAACATGCCCCAGATGTAACCCGTCTCCAGATGGATACGGGAATTCGGTCAACATCACATATTTTTGACGCTCAGTATCAAAGTCCTTGGCAGCATATATTTTAGAATCTGCCCAGGTTTTCTGCCATTTTGGTTCAATCTCTTTTGGGTTATATCTCTTCATCAAGAATAAGTATATCAAACAGATGTAATATGTTGTGATTTTACTATTATTGTTCACAAATTAAATCAATTTGCTGTAAAGTAAATATCAAGATATTGGAGGGTAAAATTTATGTCTACTGGTAGACGACTTTCTCTTGAGAGTACTGCGTTATTAAAGGAAATAAACAAACGTGGCGCTGCCATGATGGAACACAATATCCCCTCTGATATTATCGACAATTTAATTGACCGATACACCATCTTCACCTCACAGTTCCCCGATCCAGAACCAAAAACAATGGACGCCATGTTGCCCGATTTACCAGAAGATGAACTTGCAAAAGCGCTAGACGACCTTGACCGCAATGCAGATACACAAAATGAATGGCATAAATATCGTACTAATCACGATTGGATAGCAAAGCCAGGCGGTTATACCAATCGAAAATTCCAGAGCGATGTAATTCTAGAAACACGCGGTATTTTCCTTCCAGAAGATGATAAAGAGTACTACCATTACTCTCCTGGTGGTAAAAAAGAAATGCAAAAAAATCATGCAAATAACAACTGGGGTGCGCTTCCGCAAGAAGTCACAATGCTTGATGCCGCATTCGAAAGAATTCATACCGCCGGAATGGTTATTGCTCGAAAAACGCTTGAGATTATTGAAGATGTTCACCCTGACATAAGTCAGCTTGTTACACCCGAATCATTACTAACCAGTCCAGTCCGGTTGCTATTTTACCACCCCGGACAAACGAAAACTTTGGGTGCCGGTCACTACGATAAGAGCATCTTAACTATACAAATAGCCGAAAGCCACGAAGGCCTAAGAATTGCAACAAATAAGAATAGCCCACTGGAAATAGTTCGACGGCCGGCTGATATGGCTGTTTTATTCCCATCTGGTAGTCTTAGTGATGAAAAAATAGGTGAATATCCTAACTCTCCATTCCGGCCAGGTTGGCACGATATTATCGGCTCAGAAACCCTGAACGAAGGCCGTCACATGCCAGAAAGCACTCAAGCGGTCTGTGCGCGTTGGGCTATCATTTTCTTCGCCAATCGTACAAACTATGTTCAACCCGATAAAGCAATTATGCACACTCGTTAACTAGATTACAGTGATGATTCTTTGAAGCGTATCTTTAAACTTAGTTTCATCTTCCTCAAGCAATGTCATCCTAAAGCCCTGAACATGACTATTAAAGCCACTGCTTAGCGGAACTGTACATATGCCAGTGGCCGCCAGAAGCTCGAGACAAAACTTCTTATCTATCGCCATGTCTGGATCTTTCGCAATTTCTTGATTAAGTAATTTCGTTGCATGTGAGTTAGCAGGCTTTAAGGTCGGTGTATTTTGCAATAATTCATCCGTAAAAGTAACAGACAGATAGAAGGCGCCTTTTGGTTCTGTAACCCGGAAATACTTGCTGCTATTTAATACTTCTCCTGCCATTTTAGCCCGAGCCTGGTACTTCTCGCGACGAACTTCTAAGTGCGGTTGATATCGATCATCTGATAGTATTTTGGGTAGTACAGCTTGAGGTAAGGTAGTCGAACATACTTCGTTCATTTTGGCATTTTCAATTGACTGAATATAGGTTGCGTAGTCTGCATCGGAATCTGAGTTATAGAACTCAACCCAACCACAACGACTACCCGGCCATGGCACTTCCTTTGAAAGTCCGCGCATTATCATAGTCGGGACATCGTCTGCTAATTCTGCAATCGACAAAAACTCTTTAGGCTTGAATGCTAGGTTTGCGTAAATTTCGTCAGCAATTAGAAACAGGTTATATTCTTTAGCTATAGCTACGAATTCTTCCAATATTTGCTTGGGATAAACAGTGCCAGTAGGATTATCAGGATTAATAATAAGCAGGCCAGCTATGCTTGGGTTGTACTTAACTTTGTTTCTAATATCATTCATATCAGGCAGCCAGCCTTGATCGGGATCTAGGTTATAGGTCATATGTCGCGACCTACCGTGAGCACCCTCTATCGAAGAGTGTGTTGGATAGGCTGGATTTGGGCCAAGAACACGCGCAATTGGATTAAGCCATGTGTAGATTTTTGTAATAGCATCACCTAAACCATTGAAAAATATAATACTACTCGCATCTAGTGTGTTACCTGTTTCTTTTGATCTCATATTGGCAAGATATTCCCTAGCCTCATCCAACCCCTTTGTTGGCGAATAACCAAACGAGCTATTGTTAGACCGTACCTCTGAAGCAATAATATCTCGGATCCAAGTAGGTACTTCTTCGCCCTTGGCGATTGGGTCTCCGATATTTTCCCAAGTTATATCTAATCCAGATTCTTCCAACTTCTGGGCAAAAGCAACAATACTACGAATCTCATATCGTAATTCGCTAGCACCCGGGTGAACAATATCCATTCGCATCTTAATCATTATACAGTTAAATTATCCTCTTGTTTATTTAAGCGTTAACTATGATCTGATCTAGTAAGCTGCTAAAGCTGATTCCGGCAGCTGCAGCCTGTTGAGGTAAAATGCTGGTTGGAGTCATACCAGGTAGAGTATTGGTCTCAATTATATATATTTCATCAACACTAGTAACAAACATATCTGTTCTCGAATACCCCTTACACCCCAGTGCTTCATGAGCCTGTTTTGATAATTGTTTTATTTTACCAATAGTCACATCTGGCATATTCGGAGGAGTAATTTCCTCACTAGCGCCAGCGATATATTTTGCGTCATAATCATAAAATTCAGCACTTTTAGGAATAATCTCTGTAGGCGGCAACGCAGTCAATCCATCCTCGGTATCGATTACGCCACAAGAAACTTCACGTCCTACAATAAGTTCTTGAGCAAGTATGCGGTCGTCATACTCAAAAGCTTTTTTAACTGCATCAGACAAAGATTCTTTATTTTTAACAATAGTTACACCGACACTAGAACCCTGAGATACTGGCTTAATTACCACTGGAATTTCTATGGATATTTTATCATCGATCTTATCAATTAATTGTGTTGCAGGAACCAGTAGACTATTTTTTTGAAAAACTTTATCTGCTTTATTTTTATCAAAAGCCAACTGACTTGCCTGCCAACCAGAACCGGTAAATTTCAATCCAGCTGATTCCAATTTTTTTTGTAATACGCCATCTTCACCATAAGTACCATGAACAGCTAGAAATACTACATCAATACCTAAAAGCTTTAGATTTTCAATTGCTTCATCGTCGTCAATGGCACGCGTGTCTTCGATTGACCATTTACCTTCCTTAGACACAAAAACGTCAACAACTTCATATTTTGTCATATCAAGGTTTTCTTTAACCGATCGAGCTGACGACAATGACACATCATGCTCATCAGATGGACCACCGCGCACTATCGCTATCCGCAGTTTAGACACCTTCGAAACTCGCTTCTTTTTGCCTCAACCATGCACTACTTTGCCTCACCAGCTTGGCTCTATCAGACTCATTCTCAAGAAGTAGTTTAACTGCCTCCTCAAGAAAAACCTTGTTCTGTGAACCCTTAAGAAGAATCAACGAACCGTTTGGTGCATTTTTTTCAAGATATTCACCAAGTTCCTGAGGATTATCAAAAGCCATAGTCTTACAGCCGCGATTATCAGCCGCTGCTTTTAGATAGTTATTAGAATCTGGCCCAATTGTAATTACCATATCCAACTTTTCAGGATCGCAGTATGAACCAATTTCGTTATGCAAAGCCTTGCTGGTTTCACCAAGTTCATTCATGTTGCCAAGAACAGCTATTTTATGCTCAAACTCTAGACTGTATACAGTGTCCAGGGCGGCTTTTACAGCTTCTGGGCTTGAATTATATGTGTCATCAATTATGGTTATATTATTTTTACCTCTCAGAATATTCATCCTACCCGGGTAGGACCTAGCTGAAGTAATCGCCTTTTCTATACCGTGACTTGATAATCCTAGAATTTCAGAAACAGCCACAGCTGCATTCACAGCCTGCAACTGGTGCCTACCCATAACATTAACCCTTCCACTATACTTAGACTTAGCAGAGACAAAATCACAATCATAAGCCATCGCTTTCTTATTCCATTCACTTTTAGAGACCACAAAGTCAGCTTTTTTGTGATTTGAATAAGTACTGTAGGGTCTGTTCAATTTATTTAAGTAGTCATACTCAATCATGTCTACATTGATCAAAAGCTCTTTACTATACTCCGTTACACTCAGCTCTTCTTCAGCCACGGAATCAAGATTATGGAAAAATTCCATGTGTTCTGGAGCGATAGCTGTAACTACAGCTATATCGAGTTCTATATATTTACCAAACTGTTCAATTTGCCCCGGACCATCAGTTCCTAGCTCGAGCACTACAACATCATATTGATAGTCTTTTTTTAATTGTTTTTTCATTTCGCGCACGGTTTTTGTCCACTCAGAAAAACTAGTGAGCTTAGGCATTTCCAGCCCAAAGAAAATTAACGGTACGCTTAGCATGTCATTATAATTACCGTCCTGATACCGAACTCTCTTTTCTTCACCCAAAAACTTTGCAATTGTTAACTTTGTAGAAGTTTTACCTACACTACCAACAACACCAATGACAATAAAATTGTTCTTGCGTCTTAACAGGCTAACCTGCCGCCACAACACTTCCGCAAGCCTGATTTTTATTTGCTTTTTCATTGTTAACAATTATACATGAGCCTTGTTCTCATAAACGAGTAATCATACTTACTGAATCAGCTGGCTAAATGTACTCTCGCCAAGTACTGTCGTAGGTATGCCGCCACCAAGCGCTGGGCTAAGCGAGCCACCTAATAACTCATATATAGATTTGGCATCGTTTGGTTTTGTAAACTCCACAGGGGAATCATTCTTTTCAACACCCACCTCTACAGCCGCTTTTCCTTGACTCCCCATATCGGCAGCCATTTTCATACTTACAGTGTTTGATACGGTGTTTAGATCAAGATTAAGCACTACCGAACCTTTATCTTTCTCATTATCAGAGTAGAGACCTATGACAAAGGGATAGATATCGCCACCATTATAATTTAGTGAAAATTCTACTCGTGACTTTTCCTTATCATCCGTAATGCTAACTTTTCGTACCAGCTTAGTCGAGCCATCAACCCACACATCTACTGTCTCATCCTCTTTAAGATCGCTGTCTATTGATTTAATAATTTCATTGAATCCGGTTGATTCTTCAAAACTAGGATCTTTATACATCTCTCCGAGCTTAGTGTTTTTGAGCTCGTCTTTGAGTGCTGTGGCGAATTTCTTAGCATTTTCTTTATTGATGCCAACCTTGTAGTGATACAATTTTCGGCCATCTACTTTTTCCGTGCCAACAAACGTATTCACTTTTAAGACAGATTTACCCTCATCTGTACTAAAAAGATAATCTTTACTTACTTTTGTGATAGCACCTTGGATTGCATACACATCCTCAGCAGAAAGCTCAGGTGTCTTATCCTTCGACTTGGCTAACGAAGATTGAACTTGGTCGAATATTGTGTGATCTAGTACGTACCACTGATTATCTATAGAGGCTAGTAGCTTGGAGGCTTTAGGGTCAGTCGCACCCAACACACTGCTTAATCCGGATAGACCATTTACGCGAGCATATACATCAGGCGTATCTGCGCCTTCAGGAACATGAGTAAGCATATCTAGCTTAACCCTACTACCAGCAGCACCAATATCCGCCTGAAGTTTACTATTTTTTTCGTAATAGGCTCCCTCGAAAGTTCCGTCAACCACAATCCCTTCTGTCTCTACCTTAAAGTTACCTTTTGCTTTTGCGCCCTTTATATCTTTTTGTCCTTTGGTGTAAGTAATTAGTCTATCCAACCCTTTTGAGGTATTAGTCATTGCAGTTTTCCAGACGTTTTCTGGTTTATTAGGCACTACCACCCCGACATATGCTGCTGCAGTCGCTCCCAATAGTAAGATAACTACAATTATAATCGCTGGAATCATGCCAATCTTTTTTATACCTTTGGCTTTTTTGGCTACCGGTGGTGATGGCTGTGTTGGGGTTGGTTGATCCAAACCCAAACTACCCGATACAGTTGGCTGGGCTGGTTGAGCGATCTGACTAGCCGGTGCTGGGCCAGCAGAATCAGCCTTTGCGTTTATTGTCTCAACTACAGGAGCAACAACGGGGCTGACAACTTCTGGGGGCTGATAAGCTACTTGATCGGGCAAATTTAATGAATCGTTATTTGGCGAACTTTGTTTATCAGGCTCCATGTCACCTCTCCGTATTACATATAATTACAATGATTATAACCCTAAGCAGGATTAAGCACTAGCGCTAGCTTGGAGGCGTTCTTGCAGATCGGGCAACGGTATAGACTCTGTGGGTAATTTTATTTCTTGGATTATTCCATATCCGCTATAGGTTTCCTGGCGATTACCGCTAACAGTCGTCACCTTGGTTAGTCTCTGCGAAATAACATCTACCGCAACATCAAATTCCTGAGGTTGCTGTTTTTCATATGCTGACGGATCGAGGCTACTCAATTGCTTGATACCGACGAATTCGCCGTATTGTTTTAGCATAGTTATGTACGCACTCGGCTTGATACTAACTCTGTATATAAAATATGGTCGACCATTTTTTGTTACTCGTTTAGTCGTTGCATAATCTGTCGTATATACGCCATTTTTCTGAATAAGTTCAAGCATTTGGTTGCGCTGATTAGCCGGAAGATCTGCAAACAAGAAAAGTCCCAGCGAAGTGTCTCCGTATAGTTCACCTATTGCGCTACCATCAGCTGTCTCATTCTTGCCCCAAACGTTTAGCACTTTTCCAAATTCCAACTGCTTACCTGAGGCATTTTTTTGATCGGTCTTAATTTCGATGTA
>CAZPWF010000013.1:0-26052 GCA_964590725.1 uncultured Candidatus Saccharibacteria bacterium | reverse complement strand
AAACAAAAAATCCAGGATTATTTTATTTAGCCTGGATTTGTTGATTTGTGAGCCCACTGTACCACAGGTGGAACACCTACTGGAGAGCATTTTAAAGACTTACGAACGATTAAAAGAACTAGGTTTCACTTATTATAACGGTAAAATTGTAGTTATTGGGACCGAGGAGGTGGCTAATGATTAATTTCACCACCTCACTCCATGATGAAAAGACGTTTTATTCGGCTTTCCTAAAAGATTTAGAGCATTGTAATCAGGAAGTCATTATCGAAAGTCCGTTCATAACTACCGAACGTATGAAGCTATTTGAACGTATCCTTAGAAAGCTGGTCGATAGAGGCATAAAGGTATTTATTATCACCCGAGATCCAAGTGAACACACCAACGGCTACGAAACTCAATCGGAGGCGGCAGTTAGGCTATGTGAGGCTCTAGGAGTTCAAGTATTGCTCTGTACCGGTAATCATCATCGAAAGTTGGCAATTATTGATCGTTGCGTACTATGGGAAGGTAGCTTGAATATTCTTTCTCAAACCAAAAGCAGGGAGATTATGCGCCGCCTGGATGGCGGCGGCTTCGCCGAGGATATGTTTATTTTTTTAAATTTTGGGAGATATATATGAAGATGATATACTTCGCGCATATGGGAAAAAATGTTGGTTACCAGATTACCGAGCAAGATATTGAGTCAACTATTCGTTTTCTCAAAACTCAAGGCAAACCTTGTACCCGGGAAGATGCTATAAAACATCTGGAAGAAAAGGCAGCCCTAGCTCACATTGCAGCAGAAAAAATCGTAGAGGATGAGCGAAGCGGTAAAATCGATCCGGTGAAACTGAAAAAGGACTAAAACGGTAGCACCTCAGACGATTTAAGCTTTAACGCTTTTAATACTCTTTCCAAAGTCTCTAAAGTTGGGTTCTCTTCATCCCGCTCAATCCGAGCATAGTAGTTAATGCTGATATCTGCTTTTTTAGCTACGTCTTCCTGAGTTAAGCCTATCTTTTTTCTTGCCTGTTTTAGTTTTTTACCGATTTTCTGAGGTGACATAGGTTTATTATATTTCAATATTGACCTGCAACAAAGTAATTACATAGTCGGGTACCTGGATATTAATGATGTTTTTATGCTAGAAACGTTAGTCGAGTCTAGTACAAAAACAACACTTTGCCGTGCTCTTGTAATTGCAACATAAAATTTAGATCGATCACCGGCTTTGGATATATCTCCTGTATGTAAAAAATCTTTCATAGGTTGTGTCGGAAAAACGAGAACTCTTTTATATGTTCTTCCCTTAGAGACTCCGATATTTATTGCTTTGTATCCAAATGTTTTAGTTTTTTTCGAAAACCTGAGACAAGTTGGATTATAAATTGTAATGTATTCAGCTAAAAAATCGTTTGTTATGACAAATACACCATCGTGTTCTGTTGTGTCGGGATTCTGGGAAATAGTTTGAGGATAATCTGGATACAACAAGTCAGAGAAATCACATATTGATTGAACTGACCTGTGAGATGCGCATATGTCCTCCCTGATACATATTCCAGCTTTTACTTGTTCATCTATCCATTCTGGAAAATTTTGACCTCTTTTACCTTTATTTTTATTAGATCGATTTGTACTATATGTCGCTTGTCTCGGGTCAGCTACCATAAATATATTTATATCTGATTCAAAGAGCATCTTAACTAGATTTAAATCCCATCCAGCCAAATCTTGAGCCTCATCTATAAAAATGTATTTATATACATGCTCCAACCTCTTTATCACAAGTCCGGTCGTTGCCTCATTACATCTATATGCGTAGTCGGACGCTCTATCACGATATATCCCGTTCGAACGGTTAAAATAATATCTTGAATCATGCTTAGAGAGTCCCCTCGGTGGTATTGAATTGAAATCTAGTGTTTCTACCTTCTCAATATCTGGAAATACATTGTTTTGATATGGTCGAATAAAATCATGCAGCAAAAAAGTAAACCAGGAGATAAGCCTTATATTTGGAGGAACAAAACCTGTACGCTCGACGATATTTGGTCTAAATTTTCCAAAGTGTAAGTAGTTATCAAGACAGGTTCATCAACTATTTTAAGAGCCTCTTCTACAAGATGGGTTGTCTTTCTTCCACCAGCACAGGCAATAATAACTTTATTCTTTATTAACGGCATTATTTATATATTCCGGAAACATTAAATCGTCTAAGTTCTCAAATATTTTTAATGCGCACTCTGTTTTACAGTCTGTCATGTACTTAATCATTTCGTTTTGATTGTGTGTCGTTTGAAACATACTATTAAGCGATTCCAGTCCGATTGAAGATACCAGATGAGGCTCCAAAGTATTTTTAGTGTTATCTTGGCTGGCATGAATCTTTATCTTTTCACTTTCGTAAGTTGCGTATTTATTCTTCACCCTATGCTCATAATTCCCGTCATTATCTGTAACAACACTTATTTCTAAATTTAACTCCTTGCCAATATCTAGAAATCTCGTAAATGACAAGCCTCGAACATTTATGATGTCAACTCCATTTTGAATTGGTAGTTTTTTATGTTTTTGAACGTAAGCCTTTTGGACTATTAATTCATCTGACGGGCCTTCAACCAATATCGTTCTTTTAGCCAAAATTATTCGTAGAGTATCGTAACCAGAGAGAATTTTAAAATATTGTTGGGTGTCGAGAGGTAAATTAGACAAGGTGGTTGTTGTTTGATGCTTCGAAAGAAGAATTAGATTTTTCAAACCCAGTTTATTTAGCACATAAGCACTATGAGTTGTTACGATTATTTGTTTGCCATCACACTTTTCGGTAATTTTGTCTATTAGAATGTTCATTGAAGAAAACGATTGATTATTTTCTGGTTCCTCAATCAAAATTACTTGAGAATCTTCAGCTTTTCTTTGGAGAGCCAGCATTATTTTCAACGAACTCTGTTCACCTTTTCCTGAGTAATGAAAAGGGAGTTTATCTAGATGTGGAATCAGGTTAGCCTCCCAGTTTGTTTTTTGAGATACATCAAGACTTATTTCAAGATTTTTACTAGTTATTGAACTTTTATCTGTGTCTAATTGTCTATTAATATTTTGAATAGAGGCAGTGCGAGCAAATTCTTCTTTAAGTTTTCTATATGCAATAGATAGTTCCGCGCGCTCTTTTGTACTTAATCCCGACTTAATTATGTTTTGGAGATAATAATCGGTTCCGTTTTGTAGGTGGATACTACCCGCGTCAATAAATGAGCATATTATTTTTGCTCCCCTTGGTGAAATAGCGTTTCCGGAAAATGATTGCCAAACAACTTTATAAAATTCAGTAGGAATGAGTTGTATTTGATCTGGGTCGGTTGAGATGAGTTTTTCATATTCATCCTGAAAATCAGGGTTAAAACATATTTGAATTCTAATTCCAATACTATCTTCCCGGAGGCTGTTGTTAGTGCCTCTGTAATCGTTCAGTCCACACGCGTCATTCAAAAATACTTCGATGATGATTTCTGGCAAAGTAGGAGTACCTTGAGTTTTGATTGCCGAAATATATTCATTTACCACACTGTTTGTGAATAAATACGATGTAAGCTCTAAATCTATAGGTCGTCCACCTAATTTGCGAGACAAACATAAGTTAATTGCTTCAAGAATGGTGGACTTACCTGCTTCGTTATCCCCAACCAAAATATTCAACCCAGAACTCAATTCAAGCGTAAAATCTCTAAAAATTTTATAATTCTTGATAATTACTTTGTTGATCATATGTTTTAGTATTTCTCAGGTAATTGCAATAAATGCAATCTGGATTTGGATCTGGAATTGGTGAATCTATGACTTTTCTGGCCTCTATTAATTTGTCATCCACCCAATCTGCTTTACCGTCATATGGTTGAATTTTGACGTTAAAGCTCAGCTGGCCATCCTCGAATCCGTCATCTTTGTTAACCCGACAATATACAAAATACCCTCTATCAAGCACCTTGAAACCGTTTTGCCTTAAAAGCCACTGATAGATTTCCATCTGACGCTTGTAACTATCGTATAGCTCTCCCTCTTTGGCTCCTGAGGCTTTGTAATCCACTACTATCAGGTTTCCTTGAGAATCTACCCATACGTCATCGACGGCCCCAAATACGAGAAAATCTGTAGGCAAGTGATGATGTTGTATGCCAGTAAAATTATGTCTCCATTTATCAATATCGGGATGATTAAGCGGGATTGCATCAATACCTTCTCGCATAATTAAAGGGTGAGGTGTGCCTAATTTTCTATGTTCGTCAAATTCTTGTTTAAGCAAGTAATCTATGGCGTTATTTATCGTATAAGGGGCGCCAAATGGTCGAGCAAGTCCTTTGCCTGCATATAGCCAAAAGCATCTAGGGCAATCAAAGAGCAATTCTATTTTTGAGCGAGAAAGTTTTGTCATATTTAAGTTTGCATCTGATCAATTTCGTCTTGACTTAACCCATAAGCAGAATAAATTAGATAGTCAATATCACGCTTAATTTTAGATATCCGAATCTCATCTTTTCCTTCAAGAATTTCATTAACTAGATCGATTATTTTGGACTTATTAGCATCGGACATCTGTGGGAGGGGTAGCGAATTTAGCATATCCTTTGTAAAAGTTGTCCCCTGGTTGTAACTGGACGCTGGATATTTCTCTTTAAGATAAAAGAATGCGATTGGTGAGTTTAAAAATGCCATTAAGTATTTAAGCGTATTGTTATCAAACCCACTTACTATTAGTGTTGACTTTCCGGGAATTATTTTTCCTTCTAAATCTATACAGGCATCTAGGAGATTCAATCCTTTTATTATTAACTTTGGTTTTACGCTTTTACTTGAATAGGAGTTTGGGAATGCTTCGACAAACTCATCAGCATCGACAACAGGCATGTGATATTTTTTTCCGAGATAGGTCATGTCTTTTTGGCCCCATTTTGAAAGCCACTTACCAATTGTTCCCGTGTTAATTATTTTTAGATACTTCCCATCACCATTCAGAAACTCATGTATTAGTGGAGATAATTTATAAGCGTCTGAAGTAGCGCAAGCATTTTCGCAGTTTAAGGATTTCGTTTCGCCTGACTTTTCAATTTTATCTAATAGTTCAAGATGCTTTGAAAAAGTTGAATCAAGAGCATATGGCGGTTTCAACTTCTCTTTAGGAAAATACCTTGTCAGCGTAATTTGGTCGTCGCTAATTTTGCACACCTTTAATTTATCAAGACTTTTAGATTTATAAAAAATGGAAACAATTGAGTCTACTTTTGCACTTTCAAATATTTTTCTACCAGCATTCAACAATGAATACATCGTATCGATTTTCTGCTTTCTCAACTCATTTCCAAAGGGCTTTGAAATCCATTTATCCGGGCTTATATAAGTCAAAATTCCATCCTGATTCAGACAGTCAAAACCTTTCTCGAAGAATGCGATATAGATATCCCAATTACCCCTTGTGTAATGGTAGTTATTTACAATGTACTCTCGTAAAGATTCCAGATTATTTTTTACCATTCCTTCAGAGTCGATATACGGAGGATTTGCGATAACTACATCAAATCCATTCTTAATTCCAAACATCCACTCAGGATCGAACCAGTCGGTTGTTTTGTGTTTAAAGGGTTTCCAGTCGGTTAATTTTCTTGTCAATTCAGCTTTTGCAACACCTGTAAAAGAGTGTTTATCAATCAGTTCATTAATCATTTCAGATTGGAGTTCGCTAAAAGTGATCATCACATCTTTTCGCTCTTCGTCTCTTGCAGTGAAGTATTGCTCTATTAAGTCCTTAAGCTTCTCAATTTTTGAGTGGTCATCAAACAATTCAGGTTGTTGACTATTAAGTTTTGGAAGGCTTACAAGAGTGTTAGCGGTAACAAATTTAAAATCAAGGTTAGGTAAAGGTTCGATTCCTCGGTTTTCAAGAGTATCATCAATACGTTCGTCTACAACTAGAGTAAGAAAACATCTTAAGCGTGAAATCTCAGTGGCAATAGGTTGAATATCAACACCAAAAATGTTGTCTTGAATAATTCCCAATTTCCTAATGTAGTCGAAGTTTTTTTCTTTAAATTCTCTCTCAATTACCCTCCTTAACATCATGCTCGGAGTTTTTTCAATTTGTCTTTTAAACCAAAGATGACCTTGTGGATCAATTTGCTGTAGTATAAAAACGATCTTTTGAAGTGCACCAATGGGGAAAGCCCCGGATCCACACGCTGGATCTAATATTTTGACAGATCCAAGTGCTTGAGCTATTTTATCCTTCTCATCATCATTCAGAGGGTTATTGTTATCATCTTCAAGATCATAACTTATAAGCGACCTAAGTTTTTCGTCCGAAATGTTTGTTTTTTCTTTGATAAATAAATTCAATGTTTCATCTACCATGTAATCTACTATTAAGCGTGGGGTGTAATAACTTCCAGTGCTTTTTCTTGCTGATTCTCCAGTCTCGGGATTAATTTCAGCAAGAAGATTTTCAAAAATTCTACCAAGCATTTCAGGATCGATAGATAGTTCTTCGTCAAAACTAGTGTTTTCATCTATTGTAAAGTTGTAAGTTTCTAGTGTTTCAAATAATGACATTAACCATGAGTTAGGTATTACTACCATATTATGGTTAACTGATTGTTTATCTTCGTTGTAGCTAAAAAAGTCATCCTCATGAGGAGAAAATAATCCACCATTTAAGTATGGAATTGCAGAAAACAGATCATTTACAAATGCATCTTTTCTAGCCTTTATTGGCTTGTTAAGTACCTCAAAGAATATCGGTTCGAGTATTTTGTGATAGTAGTCTTCAATAGTGTTAGATGCTTCAAAAGAAAGCAATTCTTTTGGCATCAAAGAATGGCCGGAAGCACTTCTTTTTTCTCTTAAGAACCAACAGAAAATAATACGGCCAATAAGTCTGACTGCAAATTCTTGACTTGTCTGGCTGTGATCTTTGACAAATGGCAGTTTGAGCTGAGCCTCAACGGTCTTTTTTGACTTACCATTGGCAATTTGACCGCCTACAAGGTGAATAAATGCGCTAGAAATCTCTTTGTAGAATTCTTTATTAACCACCTCAAGTGAAAATCTACTTCTTAGATCCGCAAAATCAGTAACATTACCTTTACCAATCAAGTATTGGTGTGGAGTTTTTATTTTAGCTTTAGAACCAAGAACATACGATTGTCTTTTGGGATTTGAAAGCTTTTTTTTAATTTTTCCTTCATCCCAGATTAAAATACTTGTTAAAAGTGATAATCTCCAGAGTGATGAATTCTCTGAGTAGTAAACGATTATGGCATTTGGGGTTCCATAGTCACGTAGGAGACTAAAACTTTCTGTAGCTAGTCCGACTTTTCTTCTGGATGGATCCTGTTCAGTTTCAATAATATATACTCTGACTCCAAGAGACGATTCACCAATAGTTTGAATTGATTTAATGCCTTGAAAACTTTTGGAAACATCAACTTTGCGAATATCTTTCGAAAAGTCAGGTAAAAAACCACTAATCCAGTCAATAAATTCTTGTTGATTAAAATTTTCGTTTAACTTCATACTGTTAATTCTTCTGATAAGACAATAAGCTCTGATAGCCCTTCAAGTTGATCTACGCGCTTCAAGCTCGTAGCAATTGACTGTTTGGAAACTAATTCCTGTAAGTCCTTGTACGCTTGCTCTAAGTTGTCCATCTTAATCCGACCAATTTGCTTATATTGACCCTCACTCAAATCATCGTATTCTTTAATGACCTTTATTAAATCCATGGCGTAATCTTTAGCTTGTGGGTAATTTTCGATTAGCATTTGTAACGGTTCCAGTGCTTTGGCTCGATTACCACTCAAGCGTGGAAGTTTATGCTTTTCAAAAAGTTTATTGCGAATTAGCACAAATAGTTCGTTGAAGGTTGCATCTGGGGTAGAGCCTTCTTCTTCTGGATTGGCTGCAAATAATGGTAGGACTCGTTCGGCCGAAACTACTTCCGGCTCACCATCTACGCCATCTTTAATTGCAAACACTGCATGATTGCCCTTCTTCCCGAAAGCGATGCCACCGTTAAATTGCTGGTTTTTGCGTAATACACGACTTCTTGGTCTGATAGACATGGCTTTTTCAATAATTTCATCAGGTGTTTGATCGTATAATTCTCGATGAATTGCATCCCAAGACTCAAATTCGGCTTCTGAATTTGCCTTGTTGTATTCTTCTTTAAAGAAGCTCTTTAGCTCTTCATCGCTGGTTAAAGTCTTGGTGTCACTACCAACAACCGCGTTAATTAGTGTCATCTTAAGCGTACTGATTTGCTGGATTCTCGTTTCGGCTTCACCAATAGTAGTTGGGAAGAAATTATAAACATATAGTGAATCAAATACTTTCTTATTAATACGATTAATACGACCTATACGCTGAATTACTCTGGTGGGGTTAAATGGGATATCGTAGTTAAAAATTACTCCCGCTCGATGTAAGTTGTAGCCTTCACTTAAAGCGTCAGTTGCTACGAGGACATCGTAATCATTAGATTGAAGGTCTAATTTGACTCCGGCGTCAAAATTATTTCTTAGAATTTATAAACTCTATCTATCCCAGCTTTTTTAATTGCTAGACCAAGATAATCAACTGTATCTGCATAGGCGGAGAATATGACGATTTTTCTCTCAGGGTTTTCGCTCAAAAGTCGTTTAATATTGTCAACGAGACAATCTAGTTTTGGATCAAGATCAGCCACTTTTTTATCTTCTCTAAACCATTGCTCTCGAATAGATATCAACAACCTGGTATCTTCCTCAACTTCTTTAATAAAGTCAGGCTTTAACCAATCTTTCTCAACAAATAGAAGTTTATATTTTGATTCATCGTCTTCGTTAAACTGCTCGGAAAACTCGCTTGTCAAATCATCTCCCGCATCGTCAATGAACGAGTCTGGATCAGGAATCTTTCCTTTCTTAAGAATCGGAACTTTTCCTTGATCGTTATACCATCGAGCGATCATTAGATTGGAATCAATCATGTTTTGTAAGGTGATTTTGAAAGCCTCCTTTGAGCTTTCAAAACGCATAACTAGCAAGCGTTTCATGAAGGCAGCCAAGTTGCTTTGCGCGGTTTGTAGATCTACATCGTCAAGATAAGTGCCATACTTTTCCTTAAAAGCATCCCTTTTTTCGTCCAGTATGTAGGTAACTGGTTTATACCGAGCACCTTCGAATCCATGATCTTCATTAGTCAATGTCTCTAAAGTATTGAGATAGAGATCAAATAGTTCACCAAGTTCATATTCAAGCAAGTCCGGACCTTCAACTTTTGCAAATGAAATACCTTGCTTTATTAAGTTATTACGATATCTAGAGATCGTTTGGAGGTCTAATCTTGATCTCCGAACAATGACTGGCTCGATAAGCCTTCGGAGTTCCTGGGCTATTTCTTTGGTTTCTGCTGTAATTTCATCTGGAGCAAGTTTATTATTTCGAAGACTTGATCGAAGTTTTTTATAGCGGTCTATTAATTCTCTAAAACGCAGTGAGAGGTTGTCAACCGAGCGGATAGTTGATTGCCCAGGTGTCTGGAATAGCTTAACTAAGGCAAAAACGTCTTTAGGATCATTGTTGAACGGTGTAGCAGTTAAAACCACAACCTTATTATTTGCGTTACTTCTTGATAAAGAATGTAGCAAAGTGTAATCATCTGTAAGCTCATTGCGGTAACGGTGCGCTTCATCAAGAATAAGAAGAATGGGGCCAGTGATTTGATTTGTACACCATTGATATGCCTCATTAATTTTCCCTGAACTAAAGATTTTTGTACCTGGCAGTCGAAAATGTGCTTGGTATTCTTCCCACTGAGTCATTAGGTGAGGCGGGCTAATGATGACGACATGGAGATGATCTTTTTGAGCCATGTTGTAGGCAATAGCCGAAGCAATGATACTTTTACCTAGACCTACAACGTCAGCAATAATTACGCCACCATATTGATTAATTCGATCAATTCCCATCCTGATAGCGTCCAACTGATATTCAAGATCAACAAAAGAATCGTCTGTAATTTCCCCTGGTGATTCCACGTCAGTGTTGTGGTCTTTACCAAATAACTCATGGAGCACACGAACATACATCAAGTAAGGTTGAACGGTGGCATTGATCCAAAGCTTTTTGACTACGTCTTTAAACTCTTCGTTATTCTCTGGTGTTGCAATATCTATGTTTTGAGCGTCCTTCCACATTGATTCAAACTTGACACATCCATCTAAAAACACCTGTTTATCTCTGGAAGAGTCGTTAAGTTCACCTTGTTCTATAAGACCGTTATAAGTAAGGTTGCTGGAACCTAAAAATCTAGTTCCAGGAAAATCGCCACCTTGATTGAATTCTGGAGCATTATGAACAAGATAAATTTTCCCATGTTCGTCTGTATTAGTCAGTTTTATTTGGAGAGTTCCATTAATAATTTTTTGCTCAAAGATTTTATAAGCTTCTTGAGATTTAGGATCATCAAATACCTGTGTTTCATTAAAAAGTCGTGTGAAACCCTTAAAGTAATCAGATTTTTGCTCTGAACGAGAAGAATATGTATCTTGAGGCTGAAAACGATCAAAGTCTACAGATTTTCCTGTTTTCTGTTGCATTGCAATAATTTTTGGTACAGCATTTGGGTCAATCTGCTTGCCAACCAAAATTCTTACTTTTTTATCCTTGAACTCCTTGGCTAGTAGCTCGAACCCGGAGAAGTAAAAGTAACCTACCTCGATATCAATACTGTCAGATGTGGAAAGAGCATTTATAAGTGCTTGGTGCATTGTTTGGGTTTGATTGTCGATTAAAGCCATGTTATTTTTTCTTTTCGTTAATAAATTTCTCCAGATCAGCCTTACGGTATCTCAGTGCACCCTTAATGCCAATCCTAACTGCTTTAAGTATCCCTTTTTTATCCCAATCCCTCAAGGTGTTAGGATGAACTTTCAGGATATTTGCGGCCTCTTTTAAAGTTAAAAGTTCTTCCATAATGTCCAGTTATCTACATACCAACAGATACTAATCCATTATAGTACGTAACAGAGGGAAAAGCTTGCTTTAGTTATGTTATAAGTCAGTATTTTGCTAGAATACGTATATGCGTAAGTGGTTTGCCTTAGCAATTGTGGTCGTAATAGCAGTTTTGCTATCTCAGGTACTAAAACCTAAGCTATATAGACCTTCTGACGAAAGCCTAAAGGCTCCCGGAAAAGACTTTGTATCTACCAAGAAAGTTGAAGATTACTTTATTGAAACGCTTCGTATGCCTGCTGAAGAAGCTAAAACAATCAGAACCAGAGGTCAGGGAAACGATGGCAAAATCTCGCTTCGTTTATCCGATAAGACCACACTAGAAGCATTAATTAGTAATCTCCGTTACTACGGTTTCATCAGGGATGAAAAAGCTTTCATGTATGCCCTGGAAAATACAAAAGATGCGGTCCCGGGTAAATCAAATGCTCTTAAAGTCGGTAAAAACGGGACTATCGATGTTGGAGCTTATTATCGGATTTCAGAAGATATGGACACATGGCAGTTAGCGGATGAACTTCTTAACAAGCCAACTTATTTCGCCTACGACGAATACGGCTATATGTTCATGCCTTAATTTTTCAACAAAAAAGGGAAACTCTAATATGTCGAGGAAAATTAACATAACTGTCCTTGACGAGGACGATAAATATAGAAAATTATTTAAGATTGTTCCCTATACCTCGGGTGGATTTGCGATTATATTACCAAGATATATTGATACCCAAACTGGGCGACTTGAGAAAACCTTCGTAACTTATGAAAACATGGGAACCCATCTTGAGACAAAGAGAGATGAATCAGAACAATTTTTCGCTAGAGATATAGTGAAATTCTCTTATCATTCCGATGGGTTCGTTCAATTCTCTAGCGCAACAAATAGCAGAATTATTTCTGGAAGAAATCTTGATGGAACACCAAAAGGTTTGGGTGTAGCAAGTTGGCCTCTCAATAATCCAATTTCAACAGGACCTAGCATGAGCCTGACTATTTGGGGATTAAACAAACTACCTGAAGTATCTGAGAACAAAGTAAACAGGCAATATTTATTCGAAATAGGAAAAGCATTACCTCACCCAAAGGCAACTTACAAAAGTAATGACGAGTTAGCGTTTGCTATGGCAATGTATATTGTTCCAAATACTATAAAAGGTGACATACACGAGTTAGACGGAAAGAAAATATCCACTATAGCGATGATGCAACAGCTTCCTGATGGAAGTTCTTTTATGAGACTAAGAGAGCAAGTAACAATAATAGAGATACCCAACCAGGATTACAGAATTGGAATTTCTTGGTTCTTTATACCTAAAAGATCTGATTATGAATTTGGTTATATGTTTTTTGGGCCAACTGACGGTAAAAGAGGTCTAGTTGCCTCTTACCCAGCGGTTGATTATGCTGAAAAGCTTCAAATGAAGGATATGTCATACATTACATGACATATCTATATTTTTTTCTAATTCCCTAAAAAATTCCTCGGGTTGACCGGAATTCCATATACATTGGTTTGAAAATGCAGATGAATGCCGGTTGCCCAGCCTGTCTGGCCTTCTGAGCCTATTACGGAGGCCGTAGTGACCTTTTGGCCGGGATAGACGTAAATCTTATCTAAATGGGCGTATATGGTTTGAATATAGTTTCCATGATCAATAATGATGTGTTTACCGTATCCCCAAAAGATTTCACCAGCATATATCACTTTTCCATCCATCGCCGGATTGATAGGATCACTCTTTTTTCCGGCAATATCAATTCCGGTGTGGAAAGGCTGGTATATACTCGATTCTCCAAATTCTAGGGTAATTACACCTTTGGCTGGCCAAACTACTAAAGGTGATAATGTTTGGACTACCTCACCGGTTAAGGGATCTTTTATTTGGATCGCTTGAGTCTGCGGATTCTGACTTACAAGCTTATCAGAAACGATGTTAATTCCTACTTGGGTGAGTAGAATGACTGCTACTACCGGTAGTAGCAGTACTCCTAGAAAGACTGCAATGACGTATTTCAATTCCTTTCGAAATGACCACAGAGCCAAAATCGTTCGTGGGTTCATGGTTACAGGTAGATTTCCCGAGGATCAGTTGTTAGTAGTGGATGTTCCGTTTCCGAAGCAACAACTTTTACCGCTACATGGTTTTGATCGGCGATAATAATCGCTTCCCCTCGATCACAAGTTAATAAATAGTTCTGCTCATATGCGGATAAATGGAATTCTTCAGCTACTTTTTTAATGGTTGTAGTGTCCTGGCGCATTAAAATCCGTAGCGAAGATTGGGAAGCGATGGCCTTACCATAATCAAGATTTAAAAAGTCATTGGCTTGCTGGGAAATGATGGTGACACCCAAATAATATTTTCTGGCGCGTCGTACCAAACTGGAAACAAAACGGGCACTTTCCGGCTCTTGAAGCAGCATCCAACCTTCATCAATTACCAACATTCTCTTTTGAGGATTTTGTTTCACCTCATTATTCACAAAATTTGCGACCACCATCATCATGATCGGCCGCAAGGTTTCGTTTAGGTCTTTGATGTCAAAGACAACTAACCGATTGTTTAGTTCTATATTGGTTTGGGAATTAAATACTTCTGACAGTGAACCTTTGATAAATCGCTCCAACCGATCACAAAGATCCTTATGTTTAAAAAGCTTTAATTCTTTGTAAAAGTCCTTTAAAGTTGGGTAAACTATTTTCTCCGGTACTTTACTGTTTTTTCGGCTCGTCAGTCCGGCATTTTTATATGTCGAGAGTAGTGCTTTATCGACCATGGCACGTTCTTCTGATGTTAAAGAGCCAACCATTAAGGAAATCAACTCGGTTAAATCCTGAATTTGCTCTGGTAAATTATTTTCTTCCGTTACCGTTTTGAGGCTGTAGGCAAATGGATTAATCTTTTCTTTGGAATTGACCGATAGTTTAATATATGTACCGTTAACGCTTTTGGCTAGTTGCTTATATTCTCGTTCCGGATCGATAACGATTACTTTAGTTCCCTGCATCAGATGTCTCAAAATTTCGACTTTAGCGGTATAACTTTTACCTGATCCTGACTGAGCAAAAATGATTGAATTGGCATTATTGAGGCTATATCTGTCAATAATAACAAGCGAATTATTAGATTTGTTGATCCCATATAAAATTCCAGATTCCTGGACTAACTCCGAAGACACAAACGGAAAAGTTAGAGCAGCGCTGGAACTATCTAAATTTCGTTTTTGGTTTAGTTGGTTTTCCGTTCTTGGTAAGATCGACTGCAAACCTTCGATTTGCTGATACAAAGCGTTTTTAATGTAAAACATCCGGGTCTGCATCACGGTTTCCAACAATTTGGTCGTTTTGTCTAGCTCTTCCAGGGTATCGCCAAAGATGGTCATGTAGATACTAATTTGAAATAGCTTTTCCTGGCCTCTTTGAATCTTGTCTCTTAAATCCATGGCCGATTCTAAGGGATCGATAATTTCACTACCAATAACTCTTCCTTCTTTGAGCATGGTTCGCTTGGTTGACTCCAGCTCAGTGATCTTCCGGTTCAGTTTAGGCAAGGCGATTAGAGGTTCAACCTGTTCAATGTGATAGCTAATATCGATATTGTGGTTAAAGTTAATCAGCATCGATAACCAACCGGTCGATGCAACGTAAGGGTAGCCGGAAACAAACAAGGTTCGGACATATCGATCATTAACAATTAAATAGGATGATTCTTCTTTAAGCCCGGAATAAGCCAATAAGTCCAATTGGTCTTGCCCGCCAAAAGTAATATTGACTGCTTGATGCTTTAGTTTTTTGAGTTTTTGGCGTTTTTGCCAACGCTTTACCGGTTTTAGGTTTAATATTGTCCGTTTAAGGTTATACATAGTCGTGCTTTAGTAATGCTTCTAAACTTTCGCGAGTTAGGGGTTGGGTCTTAAGATTGCCAAAGTTATAGAAGGCATAAAATAGATTAATAATTTCCAATGAAGTTAGGGGTTTAGCTTTCATTTGCATTCGTTCCAATCCTTTAGTGATAATGTCCACGTTCAGATTGAGATGTTCCTTAATCAATTTCCAATCCTCACTTCGTTCCGGATTGTGGTACGGAATAACGATATAAAAACGGCGGGAAAGAATGGTGTTGCCCGATACCAGCTTTTGGACAAATTCACTATAATTTTTAATCTGCTGCTTATAGATTGCTTCAGGTTCTTTATTCTTTTGGGTTTCCAGATCCTCGACATACTTATCTACATCAACTTCCCGTACCCGAACTAAAATTTGTATTTGGCATGGCAAGGCATTAAGAAAGTTCTGAAAACTGTCAATAATCACATCCTGCTCTTCTTCACTTTTCAACTCAAAGTTAATACTCGAAGTTTCCAAGATCATCCGATATTCGTTATTTGGCAGTACCAAGATATTGTCAGCAATTTTTTTGATCCTGATTTGATCTCGGGCAGTGGCTATACCGGTTTTTGATAAAAGTATATTCATCTTTGGGTTTCTTTAAAATTAAAACTAACGGCTAACTTTCCTGAATTCATCAATGTTTCCAACTTAACCAAGTCCGTAACCGATAAACCATCGGATTTTTTCGACTTAATGGATTTCTTAATCGGCTTAGTATTTGAAACTTGATTATTAATCTCCGGCAGATCTATCTGCCGCTCGTAGAGCGAATTTTTATTAAATACGTAAATTTTTGGCCGTAATCTATAGACAATCAGTACTGATAACCACTCTAAAATAATCTTTCCTCGAATTCTGATGGCTAAAACCATCAATCCTATGGAAACAAATAGTATTAGTGGTAATTTATAACCGGTTAATTTCATTTGGTTTGGAAGCAAAATATAAACCAGGGCTGACCATAGTACCGGCGCTATTAAAAGCAGTATTTGCGTCATGTTGAGTGAACCGGCAATCTTATCTTCAACGGTAGTTATTTGTGCCGGAATAATGTTTGTTCTCATAGATTAGCTGCCTTTCGTGGGGTCTTTATAACTCGCTCAACAGTCTTGGTTCTGGCATTGCTAGCCGTATCAGTGCTCATTACGTTAGTTATTTGATTGCCAACTTTTTTCATAGAATTGATACGCGAGGAGAAAAAGATCATCTGCATCAAAAATGAGGGGATCTTTAATAAGGTAAACAACAGGCCAATGGCAATAGCGATAGCAATAATCGAATTACCGTTTTGTTCCGGTAAAGCTAAAAATGATCCGGCTAATTGGATGGTGACTACATGAATAAACACGGTAAATACGGACACAAAATAGCCTTTCACCGACATTTCCGCAAAATCAGATGTTTTAGGCATTAGCCATAAGAGAAACGCAAAGGGAGATAATACGGCTCCAAGAGAAATCACAATCAATCTGGTCACGTACATAAACAGCAGTACGATCGCCACAATCAGGAAGATCAACAAAAATATCAGAGTAATTAGGGGCGCTGAACCATTAGTGACGTTATTTATGGTAATAGCGTTAGTAATCCAGGCATAGTTTAAGCCTCCGGTAGCTGATAATAAGCCAGTCACCATTGCGTTGCTGGCTTTAACTACATAATCAGCCAGGAAGAGTGAGGTGTTGGCTCCTAAAAAAGCCAGACCGATCCGAGGCAACAAATGCTTAAACTCGATTTCCTCAAATCCAAAAGTCGCGGCGCTCATAAATTGCAATCCTAGGATGGCTACAAATAGGACAAATAAGGTGTCGGTAATACCGAGGATAATGAGCCAAAACTTGGTAATAACCGAATTGTTTAACAATTGAGGAGTAGTAGTTAAGAAACCTAATATGCCATCAACTACCGGTTTGGTGGCGCTTTCCACCACATTTTGCAAAAATCCATTAATCGCATCGATCAATACTTGAGTTAAACCATTGCTGGGTTTTACAGCCTCAACTTGGGAAATATTAAGGCTGCTTAAAGGAGTTTCATTACTGCCTCCGTTAAGACTTTGGGTAAAGACTGAAACGATCAGGTTTGCAGCTAGAATGATGACCAAGCCGATAAGAGCATTTCTAATGGTTTTCTTGGCTTCTTCAAGCGCTTCCGGTCTACCGGTTGAAGTGATGTAAATGTAGCCGCCCCGAATTAAGAAAAAAACAGCCGCTACAGCGGAAATAATGGTGATAATGCTAAGCGCTTCGTTGGTAAAATTTGAAACTTCAGGAACAGTTGTTTGTGCCAAAACCGGAGTTGGCATTATTAAGAGGAATAATGCTAGTGCTATTGCGTACACTACTTTTTGCATATCGTTTTTTCATATCTCTACTTCAAGCCGATTTACTGTGTGGCTCCAAATGCGCTTGTGGCTAGGTCAGAGATAATATTGGTAAGGACAAAAGCGCCTAAAACTATCACTAAACCTATTGCTGAGTAGAATATAGTTTTTTTGGAGCGATCCAATGATTCCGGATTACCGGAGCTGGTGATGTAGCCAATTCCGCCATATACAAAAAATCCGGCTGATATTAAACCTGCAAGGACAACTAATACTTGAATGACACTTTTAATAAAAGTCTCGATCTTAGTTACGTCGGCTGAAGCGGCAAAAACAGGTGAGGCGATGCTTAAAAAAGAAGCTAAAGAAAGAAGAGTAATGAGTGCTTTTGTTTTATTTTTCATACCGACCTCCAATTATTAAATATAAGTTCCTAATTGTAGGCAGGTATAAGTTCAAAAAAAGCCCCTATGTGGGGCAGAAAAACTTTTTATGAACTTGAGGAAATTATTATATATAGCCTGGCAAAAGTCAATAATATAAAGTATGTTAGTTAGCAGTTCAATTGATTATGAAAGAAAGTATCGCTCTAGACATTGTTCAAAAATACTTAACTGATCATGGATATCTATATAAAAGATTAAAACCAGAGCAGTTTCCTGTAGGTACAAAAGTGCCTGATTTTGAAGTTCTAATAGATGGCCGGAAACAATTCTACTGTGAATTGAAATCTCCGGAATTGCACCCACACCCAGTAACAAATATGTTTCATTGGTCTACTACAATGTCTAAGTTGCGCGATTTTATGCATACTGCAGTTAAACAATTCGTTAGCGTTGATCCTCATCACATGATTCCTTGGGTATTGTTATTTACTTCTGATCATATGTTGTTAAATTGGACAAATATGAAGGACGCAATAAATGGTAAAACCCAACGTGGCGATACGTTACTAAATGATTTTAGTACTAGTAGGTTTGTTACCAACACACAATCAGATATGCAAAACATTGACCTTATTATTTGGTGTCAAATTAATTCAGAGGATAAAAGAATCTACCAGTATGTACCGTTTTTTAATCATGATTCCGAGTTCATTAATTCTGCTAGATCCATAGATGATAGATTAAAACCGCGATTTGAGGAAAATATCATGGACTGGCGGCCAAAAAGGTTCACCTAGGATAGTTTTCTTGGCCAATCTTTTCAGTTTTATTTGCCAGTTTATGACTAAAATTTCCAATAATCCTAAGAGTAGCCGTAGCACCATCTCGTAACATTGTTGCCAGTGAATAGGCGGGTACAGGAACTTCTTTGGTAACATGTACTATTTCATAATTAGCTCTCTTAGCATGCTTCTGGTCCGATGGTGTAGGAACCAAAATACTTAAGAAGGAAGTGCCTGGTTTTGGTCCACTAATTTGCACATGTCCAGTAGGTGAAAGTAAAGCTGCCGAAATTTCTGGCTCCAAATCAAATACACGTTGAAATTTAGTTCCTACTGCAACCTCAATACAGAATTCGGTATTTTTTTCGTTTAGATTCACTTCCATCACCTTGGAAAAGATGCCGAAGGATTCCAAAGTATACTCGAGAACTTTTGCCCATTTTGGAATTTCTTCAGAGTCTTTGATCTTCGCATTCTTCTCTGCCATATATATTCGTTATATCACAATAAAACGGGTATTTTTAAGACACATTAAGGGGTCTTGCCCCTCTTTTTGCAAGGGTTTCCGGCTTCGCCTTCAATAAACTGCGCTACGCTTGCCCTTGCAAAATTTCACCCCGCTTTGGTTGCACCTGGTATGGGAAGCATGCGCATGCTTCCCAACAATTAAATTTTCCGGAAAGCAGCCCAAAGGAGGTGATAACTTATGCAACTGTTAACTAAAGCTCTTTTAAAACGTTTTGAGAAGGTAGGTAGACAGGAAAATGTCTCTGATCCAATTATTATTGCCAAATTCTTCAATCCCGCCGGAGCCGGGACTTGGTACGCTACCGAATATGATCCTAACGATAGGATGTTTTTTGGTTACGTGTCCATATTTGGCGATTGGAACGATGAATGGGGCTCATTTTCACTGGATGAGCTCGAAAGCTATCGCGGCCAATTTGGACTAGGGATTGAGCGGGATCTCTACTTTGGGGAGAAGAGAATCAGCGAGGTAGTACCGAATGCAAAATAATAATTCACCCACCGCGGGGTCCCAACCCCGCGGTTTGGGTAACCAAAAGGAATAAATATGATAAGAATCCTACCAATCTACAAAGGTTATACCGTCGATATGCGTTTACAGGAATTTCGAAAAATTGAAATGGATAAATTACCGGAGTTCGTACCATTTACTTGTGACCTGGGAGCCAGATTATTTTATGAATTTCGCCAAACTGAAGAAGGCAGGAAAGAAATTAATCGATATTTAGGCAGAATAGAAGACTAATGTTTGAAGGGGTTATTCGTCCTCGGTTGTTACTTGTTCCCAATGTCCGGCGAATGCCCCTTCTTTAGTGGCAAGATAAATCTCGATCTGATCTAGTGAAGTTTCTTCGTATATTCGACCAATATGTTTTTTCAAATAAATCATACTTGCTACTCCAGGACAAATGAAAAGCAAAGTTGGAAAATTATGGCCGGTAACTTCTGAAAACTTGCCGTCATCGATATAGTTGCAATATTGCTCGATGCGTTTTCGCAGGGCAAAACGAGGTGAACTATCTTCGACCAACTCGACAAAATACCGTTTGGTATTACCAGCCACGTCGATTCGGGAAAAATAGGCATCGGGCAAGGGATGGATCACATAAGGATGTGCCAGCAGGTCGGTTTTAGTGAAAAAATGGAGGGTGTGTTTTGTCTTATCAGATTCATTTCGTAAATACAAAAAATACTCGGCTAAATATGAAGTATGAGCGATAAATTGACCTGATCTGATTTTCTCCCGGTAAATTCGTTTTAAGGCTCGTTTATCAAAATCGTGACTATCAGATAGTAATTTGATACTTCCGGATGATAGATAATAAACGGCTGGTTGATTTGCTTGTCCTATTGACCTGGAGTAATGTTTACCGATGTAATTTTGAGCAATGAGGTTTTTAAGATGGTAGTTAGTCAGTCTAATGTTTGATTGGTTGAGAAGTTTTTGAAGATGGAGACTGGTTAAGAATCGAAATCTATAGAGGTAACGAAGAATATCTATTTGAGCTGTTGGTAGTTTGGTGCTGTCCATAAGTTTACTAGTCGCGGGCAGCTTGGAATGATTGTATCATTCCTCTCCCTTATATATAAGGAATAAGAGGGAAAAGAAAAAATAAATAATACCGTATTATCAATATAAATCTAATTTATCCATTACCTACCGGTAGGAAATCAAGGAAGTACGGAAAATGACTTTTTTGGCTGTTGCTTCGGTGTAGTATTTATATGTGTTTCAGACGCACCAGTATATTTTTTAGCGAATAAATTTCTGGATGACTCAATGACCTCATTAGCATTTTTCTGATTTTGGTCGATCTTAACGGGCATGGTTATTCCTGAGAATGGCTCTTCAGGATTCATGGCACCTAAACGCATATAAAAACGATAAGACGGCAAACTGGCTATTTCTCCCTTATCTATATATGGTTGGAATTGAGGCAAAATCACTCGTTCGTCTTCAGGATTAGCCGTTCTAAAACAAATAACTGTTCCGGTATTAGCCAGGGTGACGTTAACTAATGATGTTTCTTCAAGTTGGGAAGTTGTTTGATGGGCAAGAATTGCATTTAGTCGATATTTCCTGGCTTCCGAAAGGATTTGGGCAAAGGCCGGAGTAGCGAAATTTTGGAATTCATCCACATAAAGATAGAAGTCTTTACGCTCCTCCTGTTTCATCCGGGCACGCTTCAAAGCTGCGAGTTGAATCTTAGCCATAATTAACACACCAAACACGCTGGAATTATCTTCACCAATTTTTCCTTTAGAAAGGTTACATAGCAAAATTTTGCTTTCATTCATTATCGAATCGAAATTAATAGTCGATTTAGGTTGTTCCAATATGCGTTTAGCCGTCGGCGAAAACAGAAACCGTCCAATCTTATTCGTAATTGGCGAGATCATTTTGACTTTTTGGTAGTCTCCGGCTTTAGCAAACTCATACTTCCAGAAATCCTTAAGATTCTCATCAGTTAAATTCTTAACTACCGATTTTCTAAACGGAGTGTTAATAAGCAATTTATAGATCGTGAATAAAGTGGCATCAGGCACAGTAAAGGCAGTATGTATGGTGTTTCTTAGGATATATTCCATCCTGGGGCCGGAATATTTATCAGTATAAATCTTTTGAAAAACGGAGATAATACTTTCAGCTATGAACTCCTTTTCTCTGATCGTATCTTCTGAATCTAACCCAAGTGTTAATTCTAGTAGATTAATCCCCATCGGATAGCTAATATCGTCAGGATTAAAGTAAATTACTTCAGGAATTCTATTTTCCGGGATAATGGATATTATCTGATCAGTTAGATCTCCATGCGGATCGATCACACATAAGCCTTTATTGTGATCAATGTCCTGCTTGATCATTGATAACAGCATGGTAGATTTACCCGTACCGGTAGCCCCTAGAACATATACATGTCTTCTACGTTCATCTTCAGTTAAGCCGATTAACGTATCCGTGCCTCCATAGGTATTCTTGGCAAAATACAGATCGCATGATTTTTTCTGCTTTAGCGATAAAGGAGCCGGTAATTCCTTGCTGTGAATTTTTGATAAATTTTCAGTTTTGGTTGTTGAGGTGTAGGGGAAATGATAAATATCAGATAGTTCTGATGAAGACAATATTAAGTTACTTCCCATCAGCAAACGGTGTTCGAATAGGAACAACAATATCCGGTTAATAATATTCAGTTTTAAGTAACGTCTTACTTTAAGCGACTGAAACCCGCCATTTGTGAAAGGCGATAGCGCGGCTACAAAACCCTTTTCTATTCTTAATCGGTTAACTAAGGACTTAGTTTGTATAAATAACCTTATAGAAACGCTAAATAGCTGCTGGTCAATCTTCTGTTTTACCTGAGTTTCAACTATATCCTTATAGGTGTTACCGACCGGCTTCTTAGAATAGAACGAGACTGGTAATAACGGACCTTCTCTTCCACCCGTAAATATCCAAACAATCAAACCGGCAGGTAACACTAAAATTCTCATAACGATGTTCACCAATAACCAAACTAGCCCGTAGCTGTCATTTAGATTTTGAATATCTATAAATGCGTTCTGGTTGGTTAAAAAAGCTTGTCTAAGTTTAGTTACTTTTTTATTGGCGTCTCTTCCAATGGGTGATGTTATTACTTGGAAGGACACTTGCTCATCCTCAAGCAACTTGGTCATGGTAGCGGTGATGTAAGCGATAGGATCATATTCTTGAAGACTGTCCTGTTTTTTTAATGGATATGGAAATGCTTTAGATAGAGCGAATTCGGTTACATGGGCTTCTATACTTTCCGAAGGCATCAGATAATTACCAATTTCCTTAACTTGGATACCTGGCAGATAGGCAATTAGGTTTTTCTTAATTATATGGGCATCATCAACCGGAATTCTCATGATGTAGCGAATACCGTGTTCTTTCGACGAAGCCAATTCAAATGAATATGACTTATAGATATCAAAAAACCTATATATCCAGGATCGTTGCCTTAATAAGCCATGCACCCCGGTAAATAATTGAGTAGTCGTATATGAGCTTTGCTCAGTTGTTTTTGGTGGGGAGACTTCTAAGAACGTACATGGCTTTTTTGACTCCTTAAATATTAAGTACAATCTGATGATCCAATAGCCCGCAAACAGAATAATGCTAACTACGAGAAAAACGATCAAGTAGGGTTCAATCAACGAAAAATAGCCGGAAAAAACAGAAAAATTGGAACTGAAGTATTTAGTTAACTTGGTAAACTCGAATTCAAGAAATTTTATTACGACGTTATTTTGCCACATACTGCCCTATATAGGCAGTAACATCAACAATTTATAGTATCTGATGCTATTTGAATGATACCCCAGGGGCCGCATTACTGCAAAGATCTGGATTTTATTGATAAAATAATCGTATGGAATCCGGATATTTCGAATACAACCATGGGAAACTATATTATGAGAAGAATGGTAATGGCACTCCGATAGTCTTTATCCATGGTTTTTCATTAAATCAAAGAATGTGGGATAACCAGAAGGAATATTTTTCTAAAAATTATCAAGTAATTACTTATGACTTAAGAGGTTTTGGACAATCATCATTACCAAATGGCAGTTACAGCCATCATGATGATTTAAATGCTTTATTGAATTACCTAAACATTCAAGCAGCTCATATCGTCGGTTTATCGTTGGGTGGCGAAATTGTTCTCGATTTTGTTTTATCTTATCCGGATTCAGTTATATCACTAACACTTATAGATAGTTCGCTTGGTGGGTTCACCGGAAAGGTTGATTGGGATGTTAAAGCAAAAGAGGAGGGGTTAGAAAGAGCGAAAGACAACTGGATTCATCATCCTGTTTTTGCGCCTACTATCTCTAAACCTGATGTTGAGTTAAAACTTAGTAATTTTATTGCAAGTTACTCAGGATGGCATTGGCTTAATCACGATCCGCGTACTAAATTAAATCCATTAACCAAAGACAGACTAAAGGAAATTAATATTCCTGTACAAATATTAGTTGGATCTGAAGATCTTAGTTATTATCACGATATCGCTAGTTTTATAAACAATAATGTTAAAAATTCGAAGCTTATAGATGTACCTAATTCCGGTCATATGGTAAACCTCGAACAACCTGATCTAACAAATTCTTTGATAGCCAAATTTATAGCTGCTTAAACACCTATTCTCTTGACAATATCAGTGTATTTGGTAAACTATCATTATAGTGATAGTTTGATTAAATACATGATATGAAACGGATAAGAGAAACTCGCCAGGATAACCAAAACTTACCTCAAAATGGGACTCAATTAACGGTAGAAGAACGTCTTCAGATAATTGCCAATTTAATAGTTGATCGGCTGCTAGATCAGCAAAAGCAGGGATTATTAAAGGCTAACGAATATGGAAAATCTGCCTAAACAAGAAAATGCCGTTGCCGCTATTCGCATATCATCATTAAAACAAGGTTTGCAGGGAGATTCCCCGGAAGCACAAAAAGAACAAATCGAACGTTTTGCCCAAGGTCATAATATCCACATTAAAAAATTCTTTATCTTCATGGAATCGGCTTCTAAGGAAGAACAGCCGGTACAAGAAGCGATAGATTACTGCAAAAACCCCAAAAACGATATTCAACTCTTCATTATTAAATCCATAGACCGCTTTACCCGTGGTGGTTCTTACTTGTATGACCACCTTAAGATGCAGTTGGATAAAAATCACGTTAGGCTTATTGATATATATGGAATTATTGGTTATCAAGACGTTAATACCCTTGAGCACTTAGATGTTTCCTATAAATGGAGTGTCTATAGTCCGACTAAAAAAGCAGAAATCCTTGAAGCCGAGAGAGCTAAAGACGAGATGCGGGACATCATGACCCGCATGATTGGGGCCGAAATTCGATATGTGCGATTGGGTTATAGGGTTCGTCAGGCTCCATTTGGCTATATGAACGAAAAAACCGAAACCTCGCATGGTAAACGGGTGATTCTAAAGCCTCATCCTGAAGAATCCAAATGGATTCAAAAGATGTTTGATTTACGGGTTCAAGGAACCTTAACCGACAATGAAATAGTTGCAGAAATTAACCGCCTTGGTTTTAAATCCCGGGTTCAATATGTGAGGAATCCTAACGATAGGACAAAGGTAATCGGCAATCGAGGCGGTAAGCCCTTAAACATCAAACAATTCTGGCGCTATATCTACAATCCAATCTATGCCGGAGTAAATATCGAGAAATGGACACAAGGCCAACCGATTAAAGGTAATTTCCCTGGATTGGTTTCCATTGAAACCTTCAACTTAGCTAACAAAGGTAAATTTACCATCACCGAAGATGGAGAGGGCGTTAAGTTTTGGAAAAAACAACTACCGGACTGGATGACTAAGAAACTAATTAATAATCCAAGATTCCCATATAAGCGCTACATTATGTGTCCTCACTGTCACAAAGCTCTTTTTGGTAGCGCTTCCCGTGGTAAGTTGGGTAAGCATTATCCGGCGTACCACTGCAACAAGCGAGGCCATTACTTCCGAGTTCCAGCTAAAGAACTCGAAGACACGGTGGAAATGTTTGTTAGAGATTTAAAGGTCGATAAAGGGTATGTTGAAGATTTGAAAAAATATGTAGTCGATCAATGGAATAAACGAACAGCCGATGCCGGTAAAGATGAAAACGTCATCGATGCCAAGATTAAGGAACTTAAAACCTCGGCCATTGCCGCTGCTGAAAAAATTAAGTACTTAACCTCGGAAATAGCCATTAGGTATATGGAAGCCGATCTGGTGAAAGCCGAGACGGAAATTCAACAGCTTGAGCAAGAAAAAGCCAATAAAAAGAATACTGGTAACAATATAAATATGGAGGTTGTCATGGAGCACATTGGGTATTTTCTGGAACACCTTGAAGAATTGTTGATAGATACGGCTAATCCACTTAAAAGAGCTGCCTTTTTCGGACTAATATTTGATGAGATGCCTACCTACCAAGATTTAGTTTCTGGAACACCAAAATTAGCGCCATATTTAGCACTAAAACATCACTTTGCGACTGCTTCAGTCGCAATTGGTGACCCCGGCGGGATTCGAACCCGCAATCTCCAGGATGAGAACCTGATGTCCTA
>CAZPWF010000012.1:19230-26145 GCA_964590725.1 uncultured Candidatus Saccharibacteria bacterium | reverse complement strand
GGGTTATCAACCAATGCAATCCGTTGGTGCTATATTGCAGGAAAAGACTAAGCCTGCTGCTACTTACGAGATGCCGAAACCATCAGAGGAACAGATAAGCAACGCCAGATTATCTGATGACTCTTCTTACGATTCTAGCAAAAAGGGATCGCATAATTTTGGCTATAAAAACGCAGTTAAGTACGGATTTATAGCCGCAATTGTCGTTGCCGTTGTTGTTGCTGTGGCCGTATCATGAATAAATTAGGTTTGGTTTACACCGATAAATTGGTAAAATGTAACTATGTTTAAATTAGATGACAATCTGCTAAAAGAACTTGGCTTGGGCGATTTGCCAGCTCAGGAGAAGAACGCTATGCTGCGTCATATTTATGAGACGCTTGAAATGCGTGTAGGCATGAAGCTTGCCGAACAGATGACAAATGAGCAGCTTGATGAGTTTGAAGGCTTTATTGATAGAAACGATGAGGCTGGTGCACTAAAGTGGCTTGAGACTAACTTCCCTGACTATAAGAATGTTGTGGCAAGCGAGCTTGAGAGCTTGAAGAATGAGATAAAGGCGTCAGCTCCTCAGATCGTGGAAGCTTCGCGCCAGGCGGCAATCGCAGCTCAAGATCAACCACCAGCTCCTGCCTAGGCAAATTATTATAATAGTTCTTTATGACCAGCGATAAACGCTTCGCTGGTCATTTCATTTTTACCAGCCGGCTTTAGTTTGTCTATACACAAGTAACCTTCACCACACTCAATCATGAGCGCGTTACCAACAACTTCGATATCACCAGGCTTTTTACTAGGGTCGTTTGTTGGTATTGCGTGGGCTTCTACAATTATCACATCCTTACCGGCCAGATTTGTGCGACTCTTAGGCCATTCAATATATGCTCTGATTTCTCGTTCAATTTGAATAGCTGGTTTGTTCCAATCAATAACTCCGTCTATTTTTGTTAATTTTCTAGAGTATGATACTTTGCGCTTGGTTGTACTCTGGGGTACAACATTATGGTCTCTGACGTAGTTTGGAAGCTCTTTTGTTAGCAATTGATAGCTAAATTGAATCAAGTGCTCCGTGAGCCTAGGTGTGGTTATGCCAGTCGGCATATCATATAGGCCGTAGGCAAGTAGGGGACCTTCATCCATTTTCTCTACAAGCAGCATGAGGCTTACTCCTGTCGATTTTTGGCCACTGAGTATAGAGAATGTTATCGGGTCGGCTCCACGCCATTCTGGTAAGATTGAAAAATGACTATTCACGATACCTAGCGGGAAATAATCAATGACTTTTTGGCTTACAATAATCCCAAAGTCAATTAGCACTCCCAGTGTGCTAGTTACAGGTTTTTTATCTATCAAGTCATCTAATTCGGACTTATTAGATACTGTAAATATTGGTATCTCTAGATCGTTTGCAATATCAATAACAGGAAAGCTTCCGTGGTGGTGTGCTGGCTTCGGCTTGGTTATTACAGCTTCAATTACAAAGCTTTTGGCTAGTAGTCTAAGTGATTCTGCAGCAACCGGACCGCTACCAAAGAAAACCAATGACTCATCCATAATTAAGCCCAGAGTGTTTTGTTGTTTTTGACGGACATTTCGTAGTCGAGAGGTTCTAGATGACCGTCTTTATCAAGATGAAAGAATGCTTCTGGATTATCTTTGATGTGGTCTATAAAAACCACGCCATTAGTGTGGTCGATTTCGTGTTGAAATACTCTAGCCAAAAAGCCGTCTGCGGTGACACGCACCTGTTTACCTTTTTCATTCAATGCTTTAACACGCACCTTACTATATCTAGGAACCTTACCATATATATCAGTGATACTTAGACAACCCTCGTAATCTTCAATCATTTCACCTTCGTATTTTGTTATCTCTGGGTTTATAAACACCTGGAAAGATCTGTCTTTTTTGTTATCGAAATCGTTACGTATAACTACTAATCTTAGAAGGCTATCTATCTGTATTGCTGCTAGTGCTACGCCCACTTCGTGGTCCCGACTGTCTTCCCAGTCTAGTGTGGCAGTCTGCATGTTTTGTACTAGCTCTTGTATTTCATCGGTAATGATTCCAATCTTTTTTGAGCGTTTGCGCAGATGCGTATTTGGTAGGGTTATGATGTCGTCTTTGGTCATGTTATTCAAGTATACCTTAATTTTGGGCTTCAAAAAAAGTGGTAGTGTTTACAACAGATTATTTGGGTCTATATCGTAAGATATTTGGCTAGGTAGTTGATTTATTATGGCAGTTAATTGGTCTCTTTTTTTGGCTTTAACAATGATTTGCCAATAGTATGTGTCATTCTGTTTTTCTTTAAAACTTGGGGTTGGGCCAATAATTTCAATTGACAGGGGTAGAGATGTAATAAATGTATACAAATTTTCGCATGTTTTTTTCGCCGAATTGGCACTTTTTCTGCCGCAGTTTAATTTAAGTGTGTAAGAAAAGGGTGGAAATAGAAACTTGTTTCTCTCTGAAATTTGTTGTTGATAAAACAATGAGTAATTTTTGTCTACAACCGCTTTTAGGCCTGGATTTTCTGGATAATATGTCTGAATTACGACTGAGCCATCAACATGACCGCGACCAACTCTACCCATAACCTGACTTAATTGTTGATAGGTTATTTCTTCGGCTGTGTAGTCAGGAAACGAGAGTGCCGTATCAGCAGTTACAATTCCAACGACCGATAGTTTCGGTAGGTCCAAACCTTTTGTCAGCATTTGTGTGCCGACTAAAATATCTATATTTCCTTCATGAATTGATTGGTGATGTTCATCTAGCCTCTCGCTTTTTGTGTTATCACTGTCAAATCGAGCAATTTGAGCTTCTGGAAATAGCTTTCTAAGTTCTTCTGTAATTGCCTTAGTTCCAATGCTTTTATATAGAATGTCTGAGCTTTTACAGGTAGGGCAGCTAGTTGGCGAACGATCGGTATAGCCACAGGTGTGACAGCGAAGTTTATGACTGTCAGCGTGATAGGTAAGTGGAAGGTCGCATTTAGGGCAGAGTGCGTGCCAGCTGCAACTTTGGCACATTACAATTCGCGCCGAACCACGGCGGTTCAGGAATATGAGTGATTGTGTGCCGGCGCGCTGAGCGTCATGTATTTTGGTTAGGAGCGCATCTGACAGCCAGCTTGATCTTGTAAAGTTTTCTCTTTTATTTATGGCAACAATCTGGATATTTTCCAGTTTGGCTTCACTTGATGCGGCTTGTTTGTTCATTCGAATTATCGGTAGCTTTTTCGTCTCAAACATATAGTAGTCAGCAACGTTAGGTGTTGCACTTCCTAGAATTAACTTTGCGTTATGTAGATTAGCTAGTTGAGCGCCGACTCTGGTTGCTTGGTAATGTGGCGCTTGTTCTTGTTTGTAGGCGCTATCGTGAGCTTCGTCAATTACGATCAACCCAACGTTTTTAATAGGGGCAAATAGGGCTGAACGTGGGCCGATAACGACTAAAGGTTCCTCGCTATTGGCGATTCTCAGCCACACTTTGCGTCTTTGTGCTGACGTGAGGTGCGAATGGATAACAGCTGTTTGATCTGGGAAGTGGGCCGAAAAAAACTCTACTAACTGGGGGGTCAGTCCAATTTCAGGGGTGAGGATAATGACCGATTTGTTTTCAGCAATAGAATTTTTGGCAAGCTCTAGATAAACTCGGGTTTTGCCGCTGCCTGTTTCCCCGTGAAGTAAATATGAGCGGCTAGATCCGGGCGAGATAGCTTTAATAGCCGCACTTTGTTCTTCTGTCAGAACTGGGAGGGATGGTGGTTGCTTTGCGTTGTTAGTCTTAGAAGTATTTGTGGTCCGACTTTTTTGTGCGACATTTGACGGAACCATGAGTGATGTAATCTGACCCAATGGTGCAGGGTAATACGATTGTAGCCAGGGTATCAGCCGGATCAACTCGGCTGGCACAACTGCGCTTTCAGGAATGAGAGACAGCGATTTTGTAGCAAAACTGGGCTTGGACACTTCTTTATTTACAATACCAATTGCTGTTTTTCGCTGAAGTGGAACTTGCACAACGGCACCAACGGTAAGCGCTGATTCACAGGAGTAAGTAAGCGGTTCTTTGCCGTGAAATGATGGGCTCGAAACCCAAACCTCATAAAACTTCATAACTATGATTATATGCGTTTAGAAAAAAATGTGTTGAAAAGTCTAATGACCTGGCCTATACTTTACGTTGTTGGAAAGACAATAAAAGCTTATGTTAGATGTATTCATTACCTCACGAGTTAGACGGAAGATCATAGTCGTATACGCAAAGTATCCGGACTTTAAGACGCATGTACGCGGCCTGGCTAAACTGATAAAGGAAGATGCTGGTAATATCCAGCGTGAATTAAAGCGACTAGAAAAAATTGGATTTTTGATTTCAGAACGACAGGGTAACACTAAGATTTACCACACCAATAAGCACTTTATTATCTTCAAAGAGCTTCAAAGTATAGTGTTGAAGTCACAACGCATGAATCAAAAGAAGCAGCAAACTCCTTCGCAAACTTAAGTGTATTTTCCCTATAACAATATGGTTTCACGTAACACGCTTGCATTTTTATCCCTGTTAACGTACAATACTCACCTATGATACAAGTTACAAAGAAAGACTCGAAAGAATCTACCGAAAACATGTTGCGTCGTTTTACGCGTAAAGTTCAGCAATCTGGCGTGTTAGCACAAGCTAAGATGAATCAGAGGTTTGAAAAGCCAATGAGCAAACGTGATCGTCGCGAAAAGGCGATTATTCGCCGTGAACGCAAAAGCATCAAGATGAAAAAGATGCGCCTCGGTCAGAAATAGCCACTAGGTTTCTCGATTCAATCAACCAACCAGAAATGGTTGGTTTTTTAATTATGCCTGTAGATATAATCTCCTTTGATTAACACGAAAGCATCTCAACACAGATACACCCTGTCAGAATAATCTTTTACAGGATAATCCTTCTTTGTTACACTGTTAGCGAATGAGTATTTCTAAAGAAATTGATGCAGATCTAAAGACTGCTATGCTGGCTGGTGATAAAACACTTGCCACAACTTTGCGTGGGCTTAAAAGTGTCATCTTATATGAAGAAGTTGCCAAGGGTGTACGTGACACAGGCTTGGATGATGACTTGGTAGTTGCTCTGTTGAGCAAGGAGGCCAAAAAGCGTCAAGAAAGTGCAGATTTGTATACTCAAGGTGGAAACCAAGAAAAGGCTGACTCTGAACTTGCAGAAAAAGTAGTCATAGAAAAATATCTACCAGCACAAATGTCAGAGGAAGAACTAGCCACAGTTATTGATGAAGCTATTGAGGCTAGCGGTGCAACAACAATGCAACAGATGGGACAAGTTATTGGTGTAGTTAAGGCCAAGGCAGGTCCTGCGGCTGATGGATCAAAGATTGCGCAGATAGTTAAGGAGAAGCTGTCATGATTATTTTTATGGGTGTTGCTGGTGCGGGAAAAAGTATGCAAGGTCGTATGCTTGCCGATGAACAAGGGCTGCCTTGGTTGTCGACTGGAGAGTTCTTGCGAATGCTTATTTCTGGAGATAAGCGTAAGCAGATGTTGTCAGGAAAACTACTTGGTGACGAAGAAATTATTGCATTAGTACAAAAAATATTTGCGGTAGTTGATACTGATCATGAGTTTGTGCTTGATGGTTTCCCAAGGAGTATAGGTCAGGCAGATTGGCTTCTAAATCAAGTGAAATATGGACAATTGGACATAACAGCAATTGTGCATATTACAGCAACTGAGGACGTAGTGAGAGAGCGATTACTCAGTCGAGGACGGCAAGATGATCAGCATGAAGTTATTACAGAGCGATTTAAAGAATACAATGATATTACTTTGCCGGTGCTAAAAGCTTTTAGAGATGCAAATGTTTCGGTTGTTGATATTGATGGCGACCGGGAACCCAAAAAAGTACATGATGATATTGAAGAAGCCATCTTCAAGAAGCTGTAAACTATGTTAACTAAAGTAAAGTCTGCTACCGAAATTGCTTCAATGAAAGAAAGCGGTCGACTACTTGCGACTGTACTCGCAACTCTTAAGGAAGCGGCAGAACCAGGAATGAGTACTAAGGACCTAGCAGAGATAGCTAAGCGCGAACTTCGCAGTACCGGAGGAATCCCGACTTTTCTTGGTTATTATGGTTTCCCAGACGTACTGTGCGTGTCAGTTAACGAAGAAGTTGTACACGGCATTCCAAGCAAAGACAAGATCATTCAAGAGGGTGATATTTTGAGCATGGACTTCGGGGTTACTTATGAGGGGATGATAACCGACAGCGCTACAACAATAATTGTTGGTAAGGCAAAATTTCGAAAAGACGAACTATTGGTACGCGACACTGAAAGCGCGCTTATGGCGGGCATACAGGCAGCTCACAGTGGCTGCATGGTAGGTGATATAGCCCATGCCATTGAATCATCGTTATCTAAAGACTACGGAATAGTTCGTGATTTGGTCGGTCATGGAGTCGGGCATCAGTTGCACGAAGAGCCCAATATCCCGAATTACGGAAAGGCGGGTACGGGCATGCAACTACATGCTGGTATGACAATTGCTATTGAGCCTATGGTGACACTTGGTACGCACAGAGTCATAACTGCGGAAGACGACTGGACGATACTAACTGCAGATAATTCACGCTCAGCTCACTTCGAGCACACGATTCTAATTACAGAATCAGGGGCAGAAATCCTCACCACTCTGTAGATCATCTGTTTGATGAAGTTTTTAGGTTTACTCTACCTATAAAGCGCCCCTCATCCTTGCCAATTTATCACCGTAAGCGGTATACTGCTTGCATGCGCGATCAATCGCCGACAAGTCATTACATTGGTTTAGACATAGGTACCAGCATGGTTAGATGTGTTGTTGGTATGTTAGATCCTAACGACCCTACGAAGCCGTC
>CAZPWF010000012.1:0-19130 GCA_964590725.1 uncultured Candidatus Saccharibacteria bacterium | reverse complement strand
CAGATTCCGCCAAACAGAGAGATTATCCAAGTATTTGCCAAGAATTATCGTCTAGATGGCCAAGACAATATAAAAGACCCTGTTGGTATGCAGGGTGTCAGGCTCGAAGTGGACACTCACATCGTGACGGCTGCAACGCCAAACCTTCGCAACCTAGACTCTGTACTAGATAAAACTCATGTAGTCGCCAATCATCATACCGTAGCCAGTCTTGCTGCGGCAGAGGCGGTCCTGAACCGACAGCAAAAAGAATCAGGCACTCTATTGCTTGATATTGGAGCAGGTACAACTAACATGGTTGTGATAGAAGATGGTGAAGTCCAGCATATAGCAGTCATCCCCGTCGGCGGTATAAATGTTACTAATGATCTAGCAATTGGGTTAAAAACAGACCTAGATATTGCCGAGCTTGTAAAGGTGAAACACGCAACATTAGAGCAGAAACCACACAAAACCTATGTTCGCGTAGAGCATGAAGGTAAGGCCTATCAATTTGATGGATCAGAAATCCAGATGATTACTGAAGCGCGCATTGATGAATTACTTGAGTTGGTAGATAAGGAGCTTAAAAAGATTCATAAATCACGTAAGTTGCCTGGTGGAGTTGTGATTGTCGGCGGCACTGCAAAATTACCCGGCATAGCAGAGTTTACGAAAGATCGCCTAGAGCTGGCTGCGCGCGTTGGTAAGCTCCAGCCGCTAAACGGACTCGTTGACACTGTTCAGGATAGTGCATTTGTCGGCGCCGTTGGCCTTATGTTACTCGACATGCTTCTTATGCCGGCCCCAGGTAGTGTATCTGTTGGTAAACCAAATAATGCGGTTTTTGGTGCCGTCGAAGGTATGCTCAAGCGTTTTCGTAAATAATATAGTGTTAAAGAGCGAAGTACATCAAGTATTTGAACAGACACGAGGCTTGAGGTATACTCGCTCTATAGGAATCAAAGAGAGGTTTTAGATTTATGCCACAAGTTGCTCCAGCTATTGAAACATTCGCACGAATAAAAGTAATCGGTGTCGGCGGTGCCGGCGGTGCCGCAGTGAACCGAATGATTGATTCGGGCATCACTGGAGTGGAGTTCGTGGCAGTAAATACTGACGCACAAGCTCTACATCATTCGCATGCAGACGTTAAAATTAACATTGGTCACGAGACTACCCGTGGTCTTGGTGCGGGCGCAAATCCTACTGCTGGACAAAAAGCAGCCGAGGAGTCCATCGAAGAAATCAAAAATGTAGTAAATGGTGCTGATATGGTATTCGTGACTATTGGTGCAGGTGGCGGTACTGGAAGTGGCGCTGGTCATATTGTCGCCAAGACGGCAAAAGAATCAGGTGCACTTGTTGTGGGGTTTGCAACAAAGCCGTTTGCGTTTGAAGGAGAAAAACGTCGCAAGAACGCTGATATTGCCATAGACAACTTACGCGGCTCGGTCGACACTTTGATTGTCATACCTAATGATCGACTTCTTCAGACGATTGACCGACAGACTCCTTTATTAGAGGCATTTAAGGTTGCTGATGATGTTTTACGCCAGGGTGTTCAGGGAATTTCTGACCTTATTACTGTTCACGGACTTGTTAACCTCGACTTTGCTGACGTAAAGGCTGTTATGAGTAACGCCGGTTCTGCATTGATGGGTATAGGTCGTGCCAGCGGTGAAGATCGTGCTGTTCAGGCTGCTCAGCAAGCTATTGAATCGCCTTTGCTTGAGGTTTCGATTGATGGCGCTCGAGGCATCTTGTTTAACGTTATTGGCGGCAATGATGTTTCTATGCATGAAATAAACGCTGCTGCTGAAACTATTACTGCTGCTGCTGACCCAGATGCCAACATTATCTTCGGTGCAACTATTAACGAAGATCTAAAAGGTGAAATGATTGTGACTGTTGTGGCTACCGGTTTTGATGCTGCCTATTTCTCTAATAGAAAAGTTAGCGCAGCTCCATTAGAACCTACTAGCTATGCTTCTACTCCAAACGAAGAAGAACATACGTCGGTTTCGCCAAACACTAGTGTCGTGACGGACGAAGGTACTCTCGGAGATATTGATATGGATCTTGACACCAAGAAAGATGAAGATGCTGCCGACTTCCATAGCGATAAGCCGATTCCTAATATCTGGGCTATTGATGCTGACAATGATAATAAAAACGATGACCTGAATACAAAAACAGATGATGATAAAAATGTCGTATCTGGACCAGTTACACATGCAGAAGATGACGACGATGAGCTTGAAAAGCCATCATTTTTGCGCCGACTAACACGCCGAAAAGACCAATCTGCTAAAAAAGAATCAGAAAAAGACGACAACAACACCGGTAAATAGCCGTAAATAATACAGCAAGAATATGCTTGCAAAACGCTACTGCTGGCGCTAAGATAGTTTGTATAGGCACTATATGTAGGGATAGAAATATAGTGACGGTACGTTCAAATTGAACAAAGGAGGTGTGCAAAATGAAATGCAGCCAATGTCAGCAAGTGGACACCAAAGTTATTGAATCTCGTGATGTTGCAGAGGGCGAAGCTATTAGGCGTCGCCGCGAATGCACTCACTGTCAGTATAGATTTACTACCTACGAACGTCTCGAGCGTCCGCAGATCATAGTAATAAAGAATAATGGCAACAGAGAACTCTTTAATAGAGAAAAGTTACTTGCGGGGCTATATAGGGCCTGCGAAAAAACACCCATTACAAGTATGCAGCTCGAGCATTTAGTAGCTGATATAGAACAGCATATTTATGCTTGCGGTGAGCAAGAAGTGTCGTCCAATAAGGTTGGCGAGATGGTAATGGAGCGTTTAGCAAAGCTCAACGAGGTTGCTTACGTGCGTTTTGCAAGTGTATATCGACGGTTTAAGGACATTGCTGGTTTCGAACGTGAATTGTTACAAATACGCGAAGGAAAAACAGCTGCTCCAAAAGCTTAGGTCAGTTCTCGCGCTCATTTTATATAAACAGTAAGGGTTTAAATAAAATGAGTCAGAGAGCTGGCAAACGAACGCTTAAACAAGCAAACGAACGCAACTCTAACAAAAACCTAAAACATTAATAATCTAAATCTGTCTTAGTTTCTTGAGGTGAGCAAGATGTTTGAGAGCAATCTTGTGCTTTTAAGAGACTGACAAAAAGTGAGGGTACTATGGGACAATCAACAATCCTAGGGCGAAGGAGATTCTTTACGCCCGCCAAGAGCAAAGCATATGATCAATTAAAATGGGTCAGTCGAGATTCTGTGATTATGAATCCGATGACAAAAGTACCTGTTTTCGAGCAAAAAGACGTAGATTTCCCTGAAGGGTGGTCACTCAACGCTATTAACATTGTTGCCCAGAAATATTTTACTGGGACACCAGGTGACAAAGGTCGTGAGACTTCTCTAAAGCATCTTATTGACAGGGTGGCAGACACTATTACACGTCAAGGATTGCAAGAGGGTTACTTTGAAACCGACGCCGAAGCGGAAGATTTTCGTGAAGAGCTTAAGTATATTCTCGCAACCCAACGTGCTGCATTTAATTCACCAGTTTGGTTCAATATTGGCGTTCCAGAACGATCACAACAGGCAAGTGCTTGCTTTATTTTGGCAGTTGAAGACACTATGCCCTCAATTCTTAACTGGTACAAAGAAGAAGGCATGATATTTAAGGGTGGCTCTGGCTCAGGAATAAACCTTAGTACTATTCGTTCATCTGCCGAAAAGCTTGGTAAGAGTGCCGGAACGGCCTCTGGCCCATTGAGTTTTATGCGTGGCGCTGATTCAAGTGCGGGTGCCATAAAGAGCGGCGGCAAGACTCGTCGGGCTGCCAAGATGGTTATTTTGAATGCAGATCACCCTGATGTCGAAGAATTTATCTGGTGTAAGGCTATAGAGGAGCGCAAAGCTCGAGTATTGCAAGAAGCTGGTTTTGATATGAGCCTAGACGGTAAAGATATCCACTCTGTGCAATATCAGAATGCTAACAACTCAGTTCGTGTTACCGATGAATTCATGCAGGCTGTAGAAGATGATGCTGATTGGGATCTAAAAGCTGTTAAGACCGGTAAAACGGTGCGTACTATTAAAGCCCGTGACCTGTTCCGACAATTCAGTAAAGCTGCTTGGGAGTGCGCCGATCCTGGCATGCAATTCGATACAACAATTAACCACTGGCACACGACGCCAAACGCTGGACGTATTAACGGCAGCAACCCTTGCAGTGAGTACATGCATCTGGACAACTCAGCTTGTAACCTAGCTAGTATTAATCTTCTCAAATATCTTCGCGAAGATAACACATTTGATATAGAAGCGTTTAAGCATACTGTGGAGCATATCTTTACCGCTCAAGAGATTCTTGTTGGCTATAGTGAATATCCAACAGAGAGTATTGGTAAAAATGCCCGAGCTTACCGCGAGCTTGGCCTTGGATACGCAAATCTCGGCGCCATGCTTATGGCTCAAGGTCTGCCATATGATTCTGACGAAGGCCGGGCGCAAGCAGCGGCAATTACTGCACTAATGACAGGGCATGCCTATGCTACCAGTGCAAGATTAGCTAATCGAGTCGGGCCATTTGCTGGTTTTCATAAAGATTCAGAAGGCACAATCAAGGTGCTTAAGCAGCATCGTGAGGCAGTTTCAGCTATTGATGCCAGTCTGGTATCGGAAGAGCTCTTAAGTGCTGCAGCGACGTCTTGGGATGAAGCTGTTGAGCTAGGTCAGCAGTATGGTGTCCGAAATTCTCAAACCAGTGTATTAGCACCGACTGGTACTATTGGTCTAATGATGGATTGTGATACTACTGGTATCGAGCCAGACCTTGGTTTAGTAAAGGTTAAGAAGTTAGTCGGTGGCGGCACCATGAGCATTGTTAACCAAACTGTGCCACGAGCACTTCGTGCACTTGGCTATACAAAGAAACAAATTGACGAGATAATTAACTATATCGATGTAGAAAAAACAATACTTGGCGCTCCTCATCTCAAGAAAGGTGATGAAAATGTCTTTGCTTGTTCTATGGGTGATAATTCTATTCACTACTTGGGCCATGTAAAAATGATGGGTGCAGTACAGCCGTTTTTGTCTGGTGCGATCAGTAAGACAGTTAATATGCCAGAAGAAGCAACTATTGAAGATATCGAACAGCTACATATTGATGCCTGGAAGTTAGGCCTCAAGGCGGTGGCGATTTATAGAGATAATTGTAAGGTCGCTCAGCCACTTTCTATGGCAAAAAAAGATGGCGCTAAAGATGACGAAAAAGCAGACAGTATCGAAACCCTCAACGATAAGATAATCGTAAAGGGTGCGGTACGTCGCTATCTGCCAAAGGTTCGGGCGAGCAAGACGTTTAGTTTTCGTGTTGCCGATAGTCATGGTTACATGACGGTAGGCGAGTATGAGGATGGTACACCAGGTGAATTATTCGTTCATTTTGCAAAACACGGTTCGACACTTCGAGGGATTATGGATGCGTTTGCCATCAGTGTTAGCCATGGTTTGCAGTACGGTGTGCCACTAAAGACTTACGTAAATTCACTAACAAGTACTAGCTTTGCCCCGGCGGGCATAACAGACGACCCAGAGATTAGGACGGCTTCCTCGTTGATCGATTATTTGTTCCGTAGACTGGCGCTTACATATCTTTCATTTGATGATCGCCTAGAATTAGGTTTAGCTTCAATTGATGATATGCCAGAGGAGCAAACAAGTTTGTTGCCAGCAAGTCAATTGGTGGATGAGCGAACAGAGGATACTCAGCTTAAAGCTACTCAGTCACAAATCGTATCAGAAACTAAAGAAAAGCCAACGGTTTCGCTCAAGTCTGATGATACGGCGCCAATGTGCTACAACTGCGGTAATCAAACGCAGAAGGCGGGCAGCTGTTACGTCTGTACAAGCTGTGGCTCGACCACGGGCTGTAGTTAGGTTAGTAAATACGGGGAGAAATCCCCGTATTTAAGTTTTTTTGCTAGACTATACCTATACGTAACAGAAAAGGAATAACCATGGGTCTCGACTTTTTAACAGAAATAGAAGATCAAGAAGGTGCAGCTATTTATTTGATACATGATGGCGGCGGTTATCAAGAACGGCGCTTAACTGACTTTATGAATGAGTTAAAGAAGCACACCGAAAGAGAGGTTCAGATTTTTTCACTTAGGAATGGTGATGGCGCACAATTAGCTGATTTCTATGACATTTTAGAAGATAAGTTGCCCGCTATATTGATAGTGCGCGATACGGACGAATTAGCGGCTGAGTGGTATGGTCTCGATTTGCCTCGACCAGAAGAAGTTACATTTCAAGCCGACCAAGTATCAATGTAGTCGATATACCAATATGCTTGTGCTAGAATCGTAAGTAATGAAAGCGGTTATTATTTATCATCCAGACTCTGAGAGTGCTCGCAAAGTCGAAGAGTTTGTGTATGAATTCGAAAAGAGAACAGGGCATACTATGGACCTTATAAGTCTGGAGACTCAGGAGGGTGCAGAACTGGCAAGAGTCTATGATGTTGTGCGCTACCCGGCAATTTTAACGATTCGCGACAATGGAGAATTGCTCAAAAACTGGGAAGGTGAAGAGTTGCCACTTATAAACGAAGTTACCGCATACGTGAGTGCTTAGTTGTTTATCAGCGGTTACGGTGGTATATTAAGTCTACAATTTAGTAAATCCATTAGAGTAGTTATCAGCTACGAGGAGCGGGAAGAAAGGCTTAATAGCCAATTAGACCCCGACGTGTTGAACCGACGTTATCGGTGAAAGAAAGAGCCTTCTAATAAGGAAGCAGGATGGAACCGTCCAATCACAGGACTCCTGCAACCCACATAGAAGGCTTTTGTTTTTGAAAGGACAAAGATGAAGTTTACAGGACAAAAAAGAATGATTTTGGTTGATGAAAAGTATAGCCAGATAGCGGAATTAGAAAAATTTTGGAACGAAATGCGCGGACTTCTCCCAAATGATTTTTTGTATGGCCTAGGCGCCAATATGGATAGTGGACCGATAGATTACTATATAGGTAAGATTGATGATTATTGGGATGGCGGATCGGAAGCTATTGAAATCCCAGACGATGGTTGGGTTGAATTTAGCTGTAATCAGACAGACGAAGACATAGAAAAGATGTACAGAGGGATATTTAAAAAAGGTCAACCTGACTATGAGATTGAGTCAATGAAAGACGGCATATTTACCACAAAAGTACATTTTGCAAATTAAGAGTAGGAGTAAAATATGATGTTTAAAGCAAGGGATAAGAAGAAACATTCGGAGATAGAGAAGGAAGTCGTTAAGTTTTGGGCTAAGGATGACACGTTCAATAAGTCGATTGAATCCAGGCCAGCAGATAACTCTTTTGTTTTCTATGATGGGCCGCCATTCATAACAGGGACGCCACACCATGGCACCCTACTTATATCTACCGTTAAAGACGTCGTGGCGCGTTATCAAACAATGCAGGGTAAGCACGTAGAACGTCGTTGGGGCTGGGATTGTCATGGGCTTCCAGCAGAGGTATATGTTGAGAAGCAGCTAGGTATAAATAACAAAAAAGAGATCGGCACAAAGATATCAATCAGAGATTACGTTGACGCATGCAGAGCCTCGATGATTAAGACGGGTACAGAGTGGGAAGAAACTATTGAGCGAGTTGGTCGCTGGGTAGAGTTTAAGGGCGCATACAAAACAATGGATCCAGAGTATATGGAGTCGGTTTGGTGGGCGTTTAAGGAATTGTATGAAAAGGGCAAAATCTATGATGGTGAAAAAATCTTAGTTTATTGCACAAAGGACGCCACACCTATAAGCAAATCAGAAGTAGCCATGGAAAACAGTTATCAGATGGACACCGACCCTAGTGTATATGTCTACTTTCAGCTAGAAGATAGCGATGAATACATGGTCGCTTGGACAACTACCCCATGGACATTGCCGGCTAATGTGGCCATTGCGGTCAATGAGAAGCTAGAATATAGTCTTGTCGAATACGAAGGTAAGAAACTGTATGTCGCTACAGAAAGACTAGAGAAGGTATTTACTGACGAGAAGCACCAGCCTCTAGACTATAAGGTTATAAAAACAGTGTCTGGTAAGGAATTTGTGGGCAAAAAATACCATCCGTTATTCGAGAATCGTGGTCCTGAAAGCCATGTAGTTTTGGCGGCAGATTTTGTGACGGCAGACGATGGTACGGGTATAGTTCATGAAGCTCCAGCCTACGGTGAAGAAGATTATGAATTATGTAAGAAACACAACATTCCAGTAGTATCTATCGTTGATGAGAACGGAAACTACACTGAAGGTCGTTGGCAAGAACACAACATCTGGGAAGTGAATAAAGATATTGCAAAAACACTTGTTGTTGAAAACAAGGCACTAAAAGTTGAGTACATAAAACATGAATATCCTCATTGTCATCGTTGCGGCACAAAGCTAATGTACCGAGCACATCCAAGCTGGTTTATGGATATTCAGGCGCAAAAACATGATATGCAAGAGGCAAGCAGCAAGACAAGTTGGACTCCGAAGTCTCTAAAAGAAGGACGCTTTGCGAATATTATTGAGTCAGCACCAGATTGGAACCTCTCACGCGATCGATATTGGGCAACGCCAATTCCTGTTTGGAAGGGTTATCGACCAGACGGTACGGAAATAGTAAAAGTGATTGGTTCGTATCAAGAATTTGAAGAATTAACCGGTAAGAAACTTAATGATTATCATTTGCCGAACGTTATGGATATCGAATTTGAAGTTGATGGTGTCATGCTCAAGCATATCGGCAAGGTATTGGACTGCTGGTTTGAATCTGGAAGTATGCCATTTGCCCAGTTCCATTATCCGTTCGAAAACAGGGAAAAGTTCGAAGCAAGTTTTCCGGCTGATTTTATAGTTGAGGCTATCGATCAAACTCGTGGTTGGTTCTATTCCCTTACAGCGGTAAATGTTGGACTCTTTGGTAAGTCGCCTTTTAAGAATCTTATCTGTACTGGCTTTATCTACGCTGCTGACGGTAAAAAGATAAGCAAAAAACTGAAGAACTACACCGACCCGTTGGAACTAATGGACAAGGTTAGTGCTGATGCTTTTCGCTATTCGTTGGTAACATCACCTGTTGTCCTTGGTGAAGACGTTAATCTGGATGACAAAGACGTTATAAATGCTGAGCGCAAGCTTACTATGATGTATAACGTGTTGGATTTCTTCCTGATGTACGCCGAAGTTGATGGCTGGGAAGCCGATGGCTCCATGCCTGATCCAGAGCACCCATTAGATAAATGGATCTTGAGCAAGCTACAGGGATTGATCAAAGAGGTTAGCGAAAATATGGATAACTATGATTTGATGCGGTCTAGCCGTCCGGTTGTGGAATTCTTAGACGGGCTGAGTAATTGGTATATAAGACGTAGTCGTAAGCGCTTCTGGAAGAGTGAAAACGATAACGACAAAGAACAAGCCTATCACACGCTCTACTATGTATTAACGGAATTATGTAAGGTCATCGCGCCGTTTACGCCATTTATGGCTGAAGATATTTACCGACAATTAACAGAAAAAGAATCGGTTCATCTACAAGATTTTCCAAAATACCAAAGCAAACTTGTCGAAGCCGATCTAGAAAACGATATGGATGCAGTGCGCAATTCAATTACCGAGGGACTGTCTTTGCGCGCCAAGGCTCAGCTCAAAGTTCGTCAGCCACTGCAGTCAGTTACGGTACCAAAAGTTCCAGACGCCTACAAAGGCATAATTACTGAAGAATTAAATGTCAAAGAAGTGAAATGGGGCAAGGAAGTAGCGATTGATACAAAAATTTCACCAGAACTTAAGCGCGAAGGGTTGATTCGTGAAGTTGTCAGGCACATTCAGAGCGCTCGTAAGGCGGCTGATCTGCAAGTTGATGACAGAATATGTCTAAAGCTAGAAACAGACGATAAAGAGCTTCAGAAGGCTATAGATGAGCATATTGAAACAATTAAGACTGAAACCCTGGCCAAAGAAGTAGTCGAAAAGTTAGAAGGCTACGAATCAACCGTCAGAATAGAAGGCTTTGAACTTATTGTTTCTCTAGAAAAAGCATAAGAGTATATTGACATAAATAGCATAATTTGCTATAATAATCATAATTATGGAAAATCCGTTAGGTAAGAATTCAAGGACTGCTCGAAAAGGGCACAAGAATTTTTTGAATTGTACACTTAAGACCACGGGAATAGTTACCCGTGACCACGGTAACGGTATTAACTACTCACATATAGCTGCTGTACTAAATGCATGCCCTACTTTAGACGACAGAGATGTTAAAAGAATGTTTGTTGAAAACGCTAAGATTACACACAAAGACGAAGTCGCAACCAAAGACGCAATGGATGGCCTAGCCAAGACGTGCGGTGCAGCTATGTGTTCATCGTGTGTATACGTAGGTATGGAAACCCCAGTAGAAGTAAGTAGATACCGTATTGCACGCGATCAGGCTGAGCTTGAGGCAATAGATGTTCACAAGGCATTATTGTTGGCTCATCAGGACGTTGCTGCTATCGAGGCCCAAAATGGGCTAACGCCGCAGACCACAGAACTGCGTGTTGTTCATCCTTCTCAAGAAGCAGTCTCCTAAGCTAACCTCTTTGACAAAGGAGGCTTTCTCTGTTAGGATCTATTGGTAACTTTAATAAAAGGCAAGATAATCTAATGAAAAAAGCAGTCATAGCAACAGGTGGTAAGCAGTACCTAGTTGCCGAAGGGGAAACCCTCGAAGTAGAGCTTTTGAAGGCAGAAGGCAAAACTGCAACTTTTGTACCCCTTCTAGTCATCGACGGAGATAAGACCGAAGTCGGCGCTCCAGAGGTCAAAGGTGTGAAGGTTACTGCTGACGTCGTTGAAGAAGACGTCAAAGCAGATAAGGTAACCGCGATTCGCTACAAACCAAAGAAGCGTGTCCACAAAATCCGTGGTCACCGCCAGCACCATACGGTTATAAAAATCAAAAAAATAGCATAAATGAGTCCAAAAAATTAAAAACCTTCCATCGGGAGGTTTTTTTAATTTCATAAATTATTCGCGCTATAATTATCATAAGCGCTATGAAAAAGTATGTATTATTTTTATTAACTATAATCTTTGCACTAATGTTACCTGCAAGCTTAGTTTATGCAGCTACTTCAATATCAAAGGGATATCAAACCAAAAGCACTGATCTAAAAATCGGCATGGCTGTGTCTCTGGGTGAAGATAGCACTAACGACAATCAGTATGTCGAGGCTAGCTCCGTAAAGAATAAACAGAAATATATTGGAATCGTTACAACTGTTGACGATAGCACGGTGACAATTAGCAGTGGTAATTCAACTATATATGTTTCTAATTCTGGTCAACATACTGTATTTGTAAGTGATTTGAACGGAGAAGTTAAGAAAGATGATCTGCTGACTGTGTCTCCGATAGAAGGTGTGCTAATGAAAATGAATGATTCGGATAGCGGAAATAACTCTGTAGCTGTTGCGCTAGATGATTTGAGTAGTTCAGGCTCAAAATCTAGCAAAGAAATTAAGTTGTCTGACGGCACACCCAGGTCAATACAGATCGGACAGGTAGCTGCAGAGGTAAATACGGTGGCGGTTAACAATGAAAATTCAAATAAGTTATTGAATGCCGTCGGTGAATCATTAACGGGCCATAAGGTTAGTGAAGTAAGAATCATAATAGCCTGCACGATACTTTTCGTTATATTGATTATAGTTGGGGCAATTGTCTATGGAGCAGTTTCGAGTAGCATTTTAGCTATAGGTAGAAACCCGTTATCTAAAAAATCTGTATACAGACAGCTCGGTCAGGCTTCGGTTTTAGCTATTTCAATACTATTGTTCGGAGCAATTGGAATATACGTTGTAATTTGGACATAAATATTATTGCATTCTGAATAAAAAAGTAGTACGCTCTTTACAGGGGTAGATAATCACTCGTTGTGATTAATACAAAAATAAAAATGCAAAATTCAAATAATACACCCCAAAATGTGTCATATTATGGCGCAAATAATGCCAGTGAAGACATGGTTGGATATCAACCATTAACTCCTGGTACTGCCATCACGCCTCAAGTTATTACACCCCAAGAATTTACTCAAATACCAGCACCAGAAGATGAGCTATTAGAGTCGGAATACGTAGAGCAGCAAAAACAAAGCACGCAAACTGAGAATAATAGTAAAACAATTCAGCATTCTTATGATGGCCTTAAACCTAAGAAAGCAAATAAACTACCGTATGTAATAGGGTTTGCGACTATGGCATTTATTTTACTTATGGGTACAGGTACGATTGTGTTTAATAGGACAAAAAAATCAGTCGTACAGACACCAGTCGCCAGGGTAGAGGACCAATCGGTTGCTTTTGATGATGTTATTAAGAGGGACGCCATACTTGAAACTATTAATAGTAGCGGATCAAATAGAAAACTCATTGTAAACGGTGATTTTGTTACCACGGGGAATCTCGGAATATTTAAAAAAGGCAAACTGGGTGAAATATCGACACAGCCGCTTAGTTCGAATAGGAAGTATATTCTGCCAGATACATCTGGAGAGATATGTTTGAGTGCAAATAACTGTAACTACGCTTTAACTACTAGCTTGCTCAATCAGGTTGGAGCAATTAATAGTCAAGGTAAGTCCGCAAACGGAGCGATAATTAGTGGCAACTCAATATTTCTACAAACTGCTGATGTAAATAATGTCGGTTTAGTAAGCACTGGTGCACAGATATTCTCGGGTTCAAAAACATTCACAGCCCTGGGAACAGGATTAAATGTAGTAAATAACGCAACAATAGGATCACTAGAAGTGGGATCGACTGGCGTGGCTGGATCTGCTGAGAAGTTCCGCGTTAATACGCCGAGCACTATAGATAATTCTGCTACTACGATTATCGCAACTGGAGCGGACAACAGAAAAGCATTGGTACTGCAGGCTAATTCTGGTTCTCAAAGCGCCAATTTGTTAGAATTTCAAGCTGCCAATGGTACGGTGTTAGGTTATATTGATCAGTTTGGTCGCTATGTAGCTCAAAATGGAAACTTCAACTTCCCGTCATATACGTTTGGAGGATCATCAAACACAGGGTTATTCCAAACGAGCAATGTTTTTGGTAAGGGGATAATGGGAATAGCCGTTACGGGAGTAGAGGTTGCGCGCTTTGCTGAACGAAGTTTATTAATTGGATCCGCCGGAATTCCTGGGGCGGTTGAAAGGTTACGAGTAAATAGTCCTTCTACCATTGATGATGCTGCTAGTTCGATTATCAGCACTGGTGGAGCTGCTCGAAAAGGTCTAGTAATCCAAGGTGTCTCTCTTCAATCAGCGAACCTTCAGGAGTGGCAAGACAGTAATGGAACTGTATTGGCTAGCATAGATATAAACGGCGTAGCAAACTTGGAAGCAATTAGTCTTGTGAGTGTAGGAACGCAAAACGGTAATGTAATCTGTGACATATCGAACAACTGTGGTTTTGCTGGAGGTGCTAATGCATTTATCCAGGGAGGAAACTCATTCGGTGAGACAGCTAGTCTAGGCACGAATGATACATTTGACTTGGTATTCAAAACCGATGGCTTGAGTAGGGTCACGATCGATACTTCCGGTAACGTTGGTATATCTTCTGCGCCTAACGGGTCAAAACTATACGTGCCTTATCAGACTGGCGACCTAGGTGGTACTACAAGCAGTAATAATGTATTTGGTAGCGGCACTATGCAGGCGTTATTGTTTGCGGGTGACTCAACAAATATAAACAATGACTTAACTGCGATTGTTGGTGAGAGTTATTCTGCTAGTGGCGTTGCTGGTAACTCAATTATTGGTCCAGGTGTGATTGCGAGTTCTCAAGATAGTTATGGAGTGTTGGCGGTATCAACAAATAGTACGGGTGTTTTAGGGTTTTCTTTAGCATCAGGTTCAGATTACGCTGGCGTACAAGGAACGAATTGGAACGATGGTTATGGTGTAAGAGGTGACGGCGTTAGTCTTTTTGGAGCAAGTAACGCTATTGGTGTGGGTGCGTTTGGTACAAATAACTATGGCTTGTATGCGTCGTCGAGCGGCAATACAAGCGCTTACTTCCAGGCATCTGGCCGCGTTCCTACGTGCTTTCCATTTGTTTGTCCTATTCCTCCTCCAACTGTCTACCCGACTGTTCCGACAGTTATTATCCAACAACTTGGTAGTCGTACTGAAGATTTATTGGAAGTACAGATGTCTGATAATACCCCGGTTTTTCAAATTGGCTATAACGGCCATACGGCGATAGGTAATGTGTCAGCGATTGATGATTCTACTCTCGTGGATACGGTTGGCGATTACCAGAGCGTATTAACCATAGAAGAAAATGTAACAAACGATTTGAGTACGACCGAAAACACCTATGGTCAGACTATTTTGATGAATTTTAACCCTAGTGTAGGTTCGGTGGGTAATGTAGGTGGGCAATATATAGTCGCCAACAGTGATGCTTTAAGCACGGAAAACTTTGCTAATCTGACCGGGTCCTATGTTATTGCAAATCATTCGGGCAGCGGCACTGTTGGTAGCCTATTTGGATCAGTTGTAGGGGCCCAAAGCTCAAACGCTGCCGCTACTATGAATAACATCGTTGGAGGGCAGGTTTATGCTTTTAATCAAGGCAGTACAGTGTCTGACTTTAGAGGTACGGACGTGCTTGCAATAAATGTTGGTGGAACCGTTTCGAGTTTAGTTGGCTCAAAGATATGGACTGGTAACACAGGGGTTGTTAATGATCTAAAGGGGCTCCAGGTCAATAATAGTAATAATTGGTTTGCGAATGGCACAGCAACCACTATGACTGGAATAGAGGTGACATCTGCGACCGGTGGAGCTCCGACCGATAATTTTGGTATTAATGTAATGAGTCAGACGCTAGGGACTAATAGCTACGGTATTGCGATTGGTACAGCCGGCACACAGACACTCTGGCTTCAGGGTGATGACGCTACGGCTAATAGTGGTATAGGTTTTGGTTCGACCCGCGACACCAACTTATATCGTTCAGCCGCCGATACGCTCAAGACAGATGACAACTTTTTAGTACAGACAATAACAAACAGTACAACAGCGCTAGATGTTAAAGATAATAGCGGCATGTCTGCATTATCTGTAGATACCACAAACGGCGGCAATGGTGTATTGCGCGTAAATGGTGAAAATACTCGGTCAGATGGTGATTACATGGGTATCGTTAGTCAGATTAATGTAGATACTATAGCAAATCAATCATGTATCGGCGGCTTCTTTGGGTGTGTAACTGCTGGGTATAACACCACAATTATTACTGATTCGGCGAATAGCTTTGATGTTTCAACGTTAATGGGGAGTATTTCACAGATTGATCATCAAGGATCAGGGTCAGTGGGTACGAGCATAGGTGACATTGTATCTTTGCAAAGTACAGGATCGGGCTCTATAGAATATGGTTACGGCTACTTAGTGCTCCAGGTCGAGGCAAACCATGCAACAGGTATGCTTATAAATGCGATTAGCGGTAATACAGAGGCGGTAGGCTTGTCCGTAACAGGAGTTGGTGCTTCAGGTGGAGATGCTATTGGGATTAAAGTTGACTCAGTAACTACGGGGATAAATACCTACGGAATTACAATTGCCTCTGCTGGCACGCAGACCTTGGTTTTGGGTAGTGAAGCAGATAATACGACTGCAAACGCCGGTATTGCTTTTGGTATCTCTAGGGACACTAATCTGTATCGATCGGCCGCAGGTACCTTGCAAACCGACGACTCCCTTGTTGTTGCCAATAACCTCGGTGTAAATAACACAACTGCTCCTAACAGATTGAACGTTAACACTTTAACAACAGCTAACTCTGATGCGCAGATTGCAGTGAGTACCGGCACAACTACAGGAATTGGAGTTGTAGTTCAGGGTGTTGCTTCACAAACAGCTAATCTTCAGGAATGGCAAAGTAGCACAGGAGTCGTTCTAGCGAGTGTAAGTTCAGCAGGTGACCTAACAGTAATTGACGCAACGATAAACGGCACCCTTACTGTAAACGGAGACACTAGTATTAACGGTCATATCGTATCTGGTAACAGCTCGGGATCTACAGCAATTGCCGCTGGAGCTGGTGCGGGTGCTGGAGCTGGTGTGTCGCTTTCCGGGAACGACACAGCTGGGAAGATTGCTATTACAACTGGGACAGGCTCAGGCTCTGGAGTTATGGCGACAGTCACCTTTGCAAACAGTTTTGGGAGCGCTCCTAGGGTCATTTTAACGCCTTCAAATGGTAATGGCGCATCAATACAGTATTTTGCAGGAAATAGCAGCACAGCGACCTTTACGATCGATACAAATAACGCTCCTGTAGACGTAACAACTTATGAGTATTACTACCATGTTATTGAATAATAATGCGAAAGGGTGCTTGCTGTGCAATTAAAGCTCTTATAGGCCAAATACGTTGTATTTTTGCAAGGTCCGACCTTGCAAAAGTTGTTTTAACATCTTGTATTGTTGTAGGATGTAATTGTGCCATCAAAGAATATAGTTAAACAATATGCCGCGGATAGCTACTATCATGTCTACAATCGTGGAGTTAATCGCCGCAAAATCTTTATAGACGAACGAGACTTTATAGTTTTTCTTAGTCTTCTTAAACGATATCTAGGCGAGGAGACTAAACACGATAGGTCGGGGCGGCCTTACCCGAACTACAATAAACAAATAGACCTGCTGGCATACTGTTTGATGCCGAACCATTTTCACTTACTTGTTTTTCAAAATGACAGCTCAGAAGCAATGACCAGTTTGATGCGCGGTCTATGCACTTCGTATACAATGTACTTTAATCGAAAATATAATCGGGTCGGGCACTTGTTTCAGGATAGGTTTAAAGCGTCATTAATCTCTGATGATACGTATTTGCAGCACATTTCAAGGTATATTCATCTAAACCCGAAGGAATATCGGTCTTACAGGTGGTCGAGTTTGAGAGCCTACCTTGGTGAGGTTGAATTTGATTGGTTAAAACCGGGTTGTATAATTGCCGACTTCAAACAGGACGAATATTTGCGGTTTCTCGCTGACTATGAGGGGCATAAAGCCATGTTAGATGTGTTGAAGTACGAGTTAGCTGACTCAAAATACGATTACTATAATAATTAACAGGGGTTAACTGAGTCTGTGTCTCGGTATATGCTTATGTTTGCGAGGAGGCTCCTCGCAAACATAAGCATAAATTTGGGAAAAATACGTTTAGGGGTGTGGAAAACTTTTATGCTTTTTTAGGTATTTATTAATGTAGTTGTAAATAAAACTCTATTATTTATATCTTTTATTCATCTGTACAGTTTGAATATTTAGCTGAACACACCAAGATCATGCACTAAGTGTTATAAATAATACAATAATAAAAGTTGAATAAAACTCATAATAGTTATGTAGTAGATACAGGATTATTGAGTGCATTATTTGTTCAGTTTGATCTTGTTTTAAGGGGTGAAGCTTGTCAGAATAGTACTTAGATTCGATCACAAAGAGGTAAAACAAATCGCAAAATGCGAAAAGACGAATCAAAACAAATCTTTAAAACCAATGATAAAACGGGAAATAACAGGGAAACAACGCCTATTTTTAGGTAAGACCCTCAGTATACTGAGTATGGTCTTGCTAGTGGCTGCCACCCTGTTTTTTGTTATTCAGCCACATAAAACAGCTGAGGCTGCTGTCCCTACCGAGCTAAATTATCAAGCACGACTGCTAACTGCCAGTGGTGGAGTAGTACCTGATGGAAGTTATAGCATTGCCTTCAATCTGTATAGTGCGTCAACCGGAGGATCAAGCCAGTGGACAGAGACACAGTCTGTCACAGCAAAAAATGGTTACCTAAGTGTTTACCTGGGACGGGTTACGCCGTTTACTTCAACAATTGACTGGGGTCAAGAACAGTGGCTGACCATGAACGTTGCTGGTGATGGCGAAATGACGCCACGAATCAAGTTGACGGCAATTCCATATGCTCTAAAGGCTGGCACAGCCCTAGGCGTGTCGAGTATGAACACTGGCACGGCTAGTACAAACTCTAACGCAGTAGCGATTTCAACAGGTAATGCGACTGGCGCTACTAGTAACTCGGGTAACTTAACGATAGATGTTGGTACGGCAACCCAAACGGCTGGAACTATCAGCGTCGGTACGGCTAATACATCTGGTATTACGATTGGTAGAACGGGTGTTACGACACTCAACAGCGGAGCTTTGACAGTTACGCAAGCCTTTACGGCAAACGGTGGGGCGACAATTGTTGGCGCCACCACAATCAACACCACAGGCACCGCAACTACTCAGATTGGTAATTCTATAGGCACATTCCAACTTGATTCAAACACACTCGACATTAGCTCGGGTGGAGCTATCTCAGGCGCGACTGGCCTAGCTCTAGCTTCAGGCAACTTCTCCCAAACAGGTGCCGGCACTTTTGGCACTGGTACTGGCACTGTCTCACTAAACGGCGACACTACTATAGCTAGTGCAAAGAACTTCCTAACTGCAAAGGGGGCAGACAACAGTACTACTACTACTCAGAACGACCTAGCTGTTTCTGGTACATTGATCCGCCTAACTGGTGCTTCCACTCAGACCATTACTGGTATCGCTGCCGGTACTGCTGCAAGTGACGGCCGACACATCTTCTTCGTAAACACTGCAAGCCAAGCTGCTGTCTTTAACAACAACTCTGGTAGCTCAGCTGCTGGTAACAAGATTATTACTGGTACTGGTAGTGACCTATCTCTACCAGCTGGTGCAACCATCGAATTTGTATACGACTGGTCTGGCTCAGCTGCTACTAGCTTCTGGCGAGTAGCTGGTTCAGTTGCCGTAAGTGGGGGTTACGCTAACACCTCTCTATCTAACATCGCTTCTACTAACCTAAGTGCTGCACTTAACGTAACAGCTGGTAACCTAAACCTTACCACCACTACTTCTGGTAACATTGTCTTAAACTCTGCCGGTACCATAGAACTCCAAGACAACACTAACGTTACCGGTACGTTAGGTGTCACTCAACTCCTAACAGCTAGTAACGGTCTTACCGTTACTACTGGAGCAGTTAACATAA
>CAZPWF010000011.1:20101-27134 GCA_964590725.1 uncultured Candidatus Saccharibacteria bacterium | reverse complement strand
ACTTGCATGTATTAGGCACGCCGCCAGCGTTCATCCTGAGCCAGGATCAAACTCTTCAAAAAAGAATCTATTCCTAAACTTCAGTCAGAAACTGACTTACTATTCTTTGAACCCATTTAAGGGTTCTGTGTTTAAAACATAGTTCAAAAAAATGAACTGACGTTGATTTGCACTATCTAAGTTTTTAACGTTCCGCCATTTTTAGAGACAATCTAACAGACGCTCCAAAAGACTCAGGTAATCTTACAGCGTAGCCGCCCCTATTGTCAAGAAGTTTTTTAACCACAACCTTTTTTACAACGTTCTCGGTCGATTAAAGGTGTTATTTGCGTACACAGGTAATGTCTCTTATTGTAGCCCGATATTGAAGATTAGATCAGTCGACTGCCTCAATAATGCGCATTAGTACTACCTCAAGATCATCCTCAACAAACAACGAATGGAAGGTCGTAGTGTATAAATCTATCTGTGAAAAAGCCGGAGTGCCAGCACCAGTAACCTCGTACCCTGCATGCTCGTTAGAAATACTGTAGTTAAAGTGCCCAGGAATTGGCACGTCTACATCGCCTTTGCTATTAAGAACCCGTAACGAGTTAGCCGACTTAATACTGCGTAATAATCCATCCTCGCAAAGAACTACATCCTCATCTATGTGCGGAGGTTCCAACAAACCTGAAGAGCGAAGAGCAGAAGCAACTTTGGTGTTAATGCCTCTATTAAATGCCGACTGCAGCGGGTCAGTGAATGCAATCGGGTAAGCGCTCGTACTCCATTCTGGTATATCGTAAATGACATTGAGTAACTTTGGCTTTCTGAGGCCAAGCGTAGCAAGTAAGCCGGTTGGCTGTTCGTATTCATTGCGATCAACAAACCTGTTAGCACTATTATCTATAGTAATTGAGCCTGGTAACCTACCTTCTTTACGACGCGCACCCATATATGCGATAAAATCAGCGCACAGCATTGCATCGCGCTCACCCCAAACCTCTTCCGGTCGGATGCCAAAATGCTCCTTATCACGAACCCGTTGCAATTCAGAAACTAATCTCTTTTCGTTAGTTTCTGCTGCCTGACGGGCTGCTACTTCTGTCTCAATCCTTTCAAACTCTAACTCAGCTATGGCTTTTTCTCTTGCAATTTTATCCTCAAAGTAACTATCCGTCATTATGACAATACCTCCTTATTACATCTCAAGATACTCTTGACTCGTCATATTGCAAGCATGAGGTTTTTAGTCATTAATCTGTTTTTCGGTTACCTGAGGCAAGAATAACTGTGCTTCTTGGAAGACCTTAATAGTTGGATAACTCTGATCTCCAACCGCGCCTTCTACGGCGACGGCAGCCAGTTCAGGGTATCCAGACGAAACAGCTATGTAATGATCAGCCCCCCTGTCAAAGTAAGTAGTTGCAAATAAATCATTAGCCGACAGTTCACCTCGTTCTGCAGCTTCAATCTGTTCTTCAGTTGCACCTTCGAGACCTATCGACGTAAATACCTTCTTATGTCCACCGCTGCGATCAACGAAGAAACCGTACTTTTCACTCGGAACAGCAACTAATCTTTTCACTTCTGGGTTGTTTGAGTGAGACTCGACTCTTAATTCCATAGGATACTCCTTGTTCTATACTATTTATCTCTCTTCAGTAATTTTGCGTCTTTTATTTAACGGATGCAAGCATGAGCAAAATCCCGCCAATTGAGTACTATTGTTCGACAGTGTCAGCTAGCGCAATGTGCGCAAAACCGCAGAGAACACCCATGCGAGCACAAGTACGAGCTCTATTTCTTAGATTCTGGAGTCTCTGAAACTTCTTCTGATTCTTCTTCTACTTCTTCGGCTTTGTCGACAAGCGCCAGCGATACAACCTTATCGTCTTCGTTCATGCGCATAATTCGAACACCCTGAGTTGCACGGCCAAGCTGAGGTGTATCCTTAAGACCAAGACGGATAGTTTGACCGTTCTTGCTAATAAGAATCACTTCTTGTGTATCGTCACCGCTAAGTGTCTTCACACCAATCAAATCACCAGTCTTCTTGTTAACTACAGCTGATCGTATACCAACGCCACCGCGCTTGTGCGCAGTAAATTGGTCTATCTTTGTGCGTTTGCCATAGCCATACTCACTGATCACGAAGATACTACTACCCTGTTCTACTACATCCATACCAATAACTTGGTCACCTGTACGTAGGCGGATTCCACGCACGCCTCGTGATACACGACCCATTGGGCGTGCGTCACCTTCGTGGAAACGAATCGCTTGACCTTGCTGTGTTGAAATCACTACTTCGTTCTCACCTGTCGTCATTCGAATCCACTTAAGTTCATCACCATCATCTAGGTTTATGGCTATTAAACCTGTCTGTCGCACGTTCTGGTACTGTTCAAACGGCGTTTTCTTCACAACTCCCCTGACGGTACACATTAGCAAATTTCCGCCCTGAGACTGCTTAGAAACGTTAATTACTGAGCTGACTGTTTCCTCTGGTTGCAGCTGAAGTAAGTTAACAAGTGCAACGCCTTTGGCGTTCAAGCCAACTGCTGGCACTTCGTAAGTCTTGAGTCTGAACACACGACCCTTGTTGGTAAAGAATAATAGGAAGTCGTGGGTGCTAGCGTTAACAACGTGTTCTATTACATCTTCTTCTCTGGTAGCCATGCCTCGTTTGCCCTTGCCACCACGATTCTGCTTGCGATAATCAGCAATCTGGCTACGCTTGATGTAATTAGCAGATGTTAGAGTAACAACAACTTGCTCATCAGGAATGAGATCTTCGTCGTTCATTTTGCCGAGTTCTTGTGGAACAACTTTGGTACGTCGTTCATCACCGAACTGCTTTTTAACTTCCAGTAGTTCGTCTTTGATGATCTTCAGGATCTTCTTTTCATCTGCAAGGATTGATTCTAGGTTGGCAATGATTTTTAGCAATTCTGCTAATTCATCTTCGATCTTCTGTCGCTCTAGACCCGTCAATGCGCGAAGTTGCATTGCGAGTATAGCTTTAGCCTGAATCTCAGAAAGCTTGAATTTCTTGATCAAATTACCTTGGGCTTCTTCGCTGCTCTTGCTGGCACGAATAACCCTAATAACTTCATCAATATGATCAAGTGCGATCTTTAGACCTTCCAAGATATGCGCACGATCTTTCGCTTTGCGAAGTTCAAACTCGGTGCGACGACGTATAACAACCTGGCGATGTTTGATATATTCTTGAAGAATATCCTGTAAGCCAAGCACACGCGGCTGAATACCGTCAACAAGCGCAAGCATGTTGTAGTGAAAAGTCTGTTGTAAAGGAGTTAATTTATATAGCTGATTTAGAAGCTTCTTTGGGTAAGCGTCTTTCTTTAGATCGATGACCACGCGAACGACACCACGAGCCGTTTCGTCGCGCAAATCACGGATACCACCGATTTTTTTCTCTTTATAAAGATCGGCGATCTTTTCCATAAGTCCAGCTTTGTTAACACCGTATGGTACTTCGGAAATAACGATTTGAGTTACGCCCTTTTTGTTCTCTTCGACGTTAGCTACACCACGAACCACAACTCCACCTTTACCCGTTGCAAGTGCGGTACGAATTGATTCTTTACCATAGATTATACCGCCGGTTGGAAAGTCGGGGCCATGAACATGTTCGAGTAAATCGTCAATTGTTGCATCTGGGTTATCGATTAATTCAACTGTAGCATCAACAATTTCGCCAAGATTATGTGGCGGTATATTAGTAGCCATACCGACGGCAATACCAATCTGACCATTTAGTAGTAAGTTTGGTAGTTTTGCGGGCAATACTTCCGGTTCCATCTCGGAACCGTCATAGTTTTCTCGGAACTGAACAGTATCTTTATCAATATCTTCGAGCAAAGCCTGACCGGCTTTAGCCATTCGCGCTTCTGTATAACGTTGGGCAGCTGGCGGATCTCCATCCATAGACCCAAAGTTACCTTGTCCATCTACAAGCAAATATCTCGTTGACCAATCCTGAGCTAAGCGGACCATTGCATCATAAATAGAACTATCGCCATGAGGGTGATATTTACCCATAACGTCACCAGTGATACGAGCAGATTTAACAAATTTACTGCCTGGCTTCCAGCCATTTTTGTCCATTGAATAGAGAATTCGACGATGAACAGGCTTTAAACCATCTCTAACATCTGGCAGCGCCCTAGCTACAATCACACTCATGGAATAGGTTAAGTAACTGTCCTCCATGATATTTTCTACTGTTCGCAGTTCTACGGTTCTAGAGTGGTCACTGCTGATGCGTTCTACATTGTCAAAGATGTTGTTTGGGTTACTAATAACTTCACCACTGTCTTTAGTATTATCAATAGCCATATCGTTTGTATCTTCCATATTAGACATCCAAATCCTTTACAAATTTTGCGTGTGTCTGAATAAAGTTTTTACGCAGTTCAACTTCTGTTCCCATTAGCTTGTTAAATATTGCGTCAGCCTTTTCTGCGTCATCTAGCCTCACCTGCACAAGCACACGATTTTCGGGATTCATTGTCGTCTCCCATAACTGTTCTGCATCCATTTCACCCAAACCCTTATAGCGCTGTATATCTGATAAGCCGGCTTGTTTTCTACGGTCGTCAGTTACATTAACAGCCGTACCACGTTCTTTGCGATCGACAATTAACTGATCAATTAAACTGTCGCGCTCATCATCAGAGTAAGCATATTGTCGTTTGTTACTGGCGCCTTTTAATAGGTAGAGTGGTGGTTTTGCCAAATATAGATAGCCACCATCTATAATCGGACGCATGTGACGGAAGAAAAATGTCAAAAGTAGTGTGGCAATGTGACTTCCGTCAACATCTGCATCAGTCATAATGATAATTCTATGGTATCGCAAACCGTCCATGCTGAATTGTTCCTCAATCCCGACGCCGAGCGCCTTGATAAGTGTTACGATTTCGTTATTGGCTAACATTTTATCCAGCCTAGCTCGTTCAACGTTTAACACCTTACCTCTGAGCGGTAAGATTGCCTGGGTTTTGCTATCGCGACCTGATTTTGCCGAACCGCCCGCAGAGTCTCCCTCTACAATATACAGTTCAGAATCAGCCGGGCTTCTAGACGAACAGTCCGCTAATTTGCCAGGTAAACCCGAACCTTCTAGCACGCCTTTGCGAATAATATTCTCGCGAGCGGCACGGGCTGCTTTGCGAGCACGGGCTGCTAAAAGTGCCTTACCAATAATTTTTTTGCCAATCGCCGGGTGTTCTTCTAGATAATAGCTAAAGTACTCGTTCATCACCTGTTCAACACAAGCGCGAACCTCTGGATTACCTAACTTATTCTTTGTCTGACCTTCAAACTGAGGGTCAGGAATCTTGACTAAAATAACTGCTGTTAGGCCTTCTCGGGTATCCTCGCCAGACAGGTTTTCTTCTTTTTCTTTTAATAGGCCGCTCTTTCGAGCGTAATCATTAATTACACGTGTTAGCGCAGATCGAAAGCCTGTTAAGTGAGTCCCACCGTCGGGGTTGAATACATTATTAGCAAACGGCTTAACCGTTTCGGTATATGTATCGGCGTACTGCATCGCCACTTCCACCTGCACATCGTCGACTACTTTATCAACATAAAACACATCGTCATCGATAATATCTTTGCCCAAATTGAGATGTTTTACGTAAGACTGAATGCCGCCTTCGAAATAGAATCCATAGCGTTCGCCTGTTCGTTCATCAACGATATGCGTTCGCAAACCCTTTGTTAGATAAGCTTGATGCCGAAGATAATCAACAACCCATCCGTACTCTAATTCTACTGATTCTTTGAATATCGTATCGTCAGGGTAGAACGTGATAGACGTGCCGTGCTCTGATGTTTTTTCACCTTTTTTAATGGGTGCTAGAGGCACGCCGCGTTCGTACTCTTGAGTGTAGATATAACCATCTTTGTAAATCTCTGCAACGAGCTTTGTCGAAAGTGCGTTTACAACGCTAATACCTACACCATGAAGACCACTGGAAACTTTATAACCACCACCGCCAAACTTACCACCAGCATGCAGAACTGTAAGCACAGTTTCTAGGGCGCTTTTGCCAGTCTTTTCCATTTTATCGACAGGGATACCACGACCGTTATCTTTGATCGTTATGCCACCGTCGGCAAGCATAGTCACCCATAGATCTGTAGCGTGTCCGGCTATGGCCTCGTCAACACAGTTGTCAGCTATTTCTTTAATTAGATGGTGAAGACCATCACGACCGGTACCACCAATGTACATTCCAGGTCGTTTACGAACCGGTTCAAGACCCTCAAGGACTTGAATTTGCTGGGAATCATATTTTTTTTCTTTCGCCACTATTAAGTAACCCTCATTTCACCTTAATATTTTGTGCCCTTAACACTTATTGTAGCTAACTTATCCACTTTTCTCAAGTAAGCTATTGTGTGAACACATAATACTATGTTTTAATAGACATTAGCACTTTATAATAAAAACAAAGAAGCAAAAAATGTTCAGAAAACTCGCAAGCAATTTACCATTTAACCCCAGTTTAATTGGGCAAGTAAGTTTCTACGCCAAGCGCATGCACAAAGAAGAATCGGTGCGACGAATTGGCTTGGCGATGGTAGCCCTGGCTATGTTTTTGCAGATTTTTGCTGTAATTTCACCACCACAATCGACACTGGCACGAGTCGGAAACGACTTAATACCCGGAGGGGTTAGCTCACAGGGTGAGCTAGTTAATCACTGTAACGCTAATAATTACGACTTCGCTACTATATTGGATTACTTCCAAATAAACTGTCAGGACCTGTTCTATGGTCAAGTCCGCACAGTTAATGCTAACGAGTACAGCGGTCAACTTTATTCAATGGGGCGAGCTCCATACAGTAAACCCGGTGAAACACCTGTAAATATTCCAGGTCTTGGCACATTCTATATGAGACCACTTAATAGTTGGGGTAATGCAAACTATCGAGCAATCACCGGCACTAGAGGTGATGGCACGCCGTTTATGGTGCTTTTTGACTGCGGCAACTTGGTAATTGTTGG
>CAZPWF010000011.1:9406-20001 GCA_964590725.1 uncultured Candidatus Saccharibacteria bacterium | reverse complement strand
GGTGGCAGTGGCGCATCAACGGCAACTGACACCCAAGACCGCTCATTGGTAGTCCCAGGGAAAGGACACTATCAGTTCCGATTATGGGTTAAATACGACGGTGGTAAAAAAGACGCAGGCGGAAACGCTGTTGGTGGTTGCGCCAGAGACATATACGTCAAAACTCCACCTCCACCTCCAGAAAAAGTTATTAGTTGCAGCAACCTAATTACAAGCTTTAGTAATGGTCAGAAAGTAATCTCTGGCTCAAGCGTGAATGTTCGAGGGCAAGCGTCTGGACGAAATCTACCTCCAGGTGAACTCGTTGATATGTATTACGACTACACTGATGCTAGTGGCAAAATACTAGGATCACAAAAAGCCCTCGGTGTTCCATTCAAAGAAAGCATAGCTGAAGATAATGTACCTCGAAGCTTTAAACTCGAAAAAGCCGGCACTTATACATTCAGACTTAGCGTCAAGTACGACGGATCAACCAAGAATGCTAGTGGAAACCAAACTGGCGACTGTATAAAGACGGTAGTGGTCGAAGAACCCTGCAAAGAAGGCAAAAAAGGACCCGATGATACAGAGTGCTTGATTCTCACAAAAATCGCTAAAAACGACACTCGGAACATTCCGAACGCGGATGGCACGACAGCTCAGGCCGGCGACACCATCACCTACACACTGGCAACCACAAACACTAGTAAAAATACCACCATAAAGAAGTACGTAATTAAAGAAAATCTCATCGATATTTTGCAGTATGCTGACGTCGTAAACCTTAGTGGCGGCACACTTGATAAATATGGAATAGTCACCTGGCCTGAAGTCGATATAAACCCCAACCAAACTATCAACAAGAAAATAACAATAAAGATAAAGAACCCAATACCAAATACACCGGTTTCATCATCTGATCCTGGATCATATGACATGAAGTTAACAAACGTATATGGAAATACTGTCAATATTAAGCTCCCTCCAACTATTACAAAAACAACTGAATATGTAGCTCGAGAACTCCCAAATACTGGCCCAGGCGAAACACTTGCCGCCGGCTTCTTGATCACAGCAATCGTTGGCTACTTCTTTGCCCGCAGTCGTCTGTTAGCCAAAGAAGCAGATATTTTAAGAACTGAGTTCTCGATGAGTGGAGGCGCATAATGTCAGAGACTATTAAGCACAACGGTGAACATGGCGGTGAGAAAATAAACCTAGACCACGAGAGTCGCAAAAACTTAGAACGACTTAAGGAAAAGGCCGAAAATGCAGCAGAGAGCACCAAAGAACAGGTCCATGAACTCAAATCAAAGGCTGAAAACCAAGCCGTAAGTGGCAAAGAATTTACCGTAGGCGAAAACGAATCAACCTCTCACAGCCAACATCACAGCAATCAAAAAGAACTAAAAGCATCGGCATACAAGAAATCAATGCGCCAGGTCAGGAGTAAGCTATCTAAGCCAGACAAAGCCCTTAGTAAGGTAATCCATAACAAAACTATTGAGAATGTTAGTGAAGTCAGCAGCAAGACTGTTGCGCGCCCTTCTGGGCTCCTTGGTGGTGGTATATGTGCACTTGCTGGGAGTGCATTCTTGCTCTACATGAGTAAACACTACGGTTTTGAGTATAACTACGCTGTGTTTTTTATTTTGTTCGTAGGCGGCTTCTTCGTTGGCATGCTTGGCGAACTACTTATTCGCTACGTTTTTCACAAAGCTTAAATTGATCGACTCTTCTTAATCTCTTTGTATATGCAATGTGTCCTGCGCGCCAGCATCTTCATGGTTAAGAGTTACTTCTACTTCTGTTCGATGTACAGTGGTAGGCTCTTGCTGAACGTTCTGGGTTGGCTCAAGCACTGGATTTGCAGGTATTAATTGTGGGGTCGTAGAAACTGGCGCTGCTGGTTGGAGCTGTACAGGAGCTTGGTTCGATGAATGTAGGTCTCCTTTGATCTGCTGAGCTAAGTTATTTACTTCTTGTTGCTGTAGATCATTACTGGAGAAGTTCTGTGTCGTATTAGATACGGGATCAACCTTCTGCATCGGGTTAACTGGAAATAGCGGTTGCGGTGTTTGGTTAACTGCTGGCGTAAAGCCTGCCGACGGCGCACCTAGCGATGATTGTGATGGTTTAATCATTGGGGATTGAGTTTGCGACATAGGAGCAGGCATAGGCGCCACTGGAGCACCTCCTGGCTTAGCAGTAGTACGCTTTTTGGCCAACCAATCATCCAAGAACGAAGAACCGGCAGTTGGTCTTCGGGGCCCGTTCCCAGGAGCGGAGCGAGGTGAAGCGCCCTGCTGAGCGGCAAACGGGCTAACACCTGGTGCGGGCTTTGGTTCTTCATTAGTAGCAAGTCGAGCAAATATCTCCTCCTCTACCTTTGCCTTGGGGCGGCCATATTTAGCCGCAGAGAGCTGTTTAAGTGCAACTGAGAGCTTAGGGTTAGGATTACCTAGTGGCGGTAAACCGGCCATACTAAATGGCTGAGTCGGAACGCCACCCACAAGCGTACGTACAACTGCATTCCAGTTCGGTACACGGAGCAAATCATCACCATCGAAAAGTGGCTGGAAATAACGTGTGAGCGAATCGACATCGTTTTGGCCAATCCTAAACGCCACAATCGTACCCATATTTCCAAATACCGCGTCGCGAATTTCTTCTGATAACTGAGTCGTGAACTGGTTAGCTACAATTAAGTTAAGGTGATACTTTCGTGCCTCTGACATAATTGTCGCAAACGATTCAGTCGAGAAGTTCTGGAACTCATCAACATATAGACAAAAATCAACACGATCATCTTCTGGGATATTTGCGCGACTCATAGCTGCAGCCTGGAACTGCATAACGAAAATCATACCCAGTAGCTTTGAGTTCAAATCACCTGTCTTACCCTTGCTTAAATTGACGATGAGAATCTTTTTGTTGTCCATGATCTCTCGCAAATTAAATGCGCTCTTGTTTTGGCCAATTATATTACGCATCATGGCATTGCTTAGAAAGGCGCCAAATTTACTTACAAACCAACCCAAAACCTCACTCTTGTGATAGTCGCTCGTGCTAGCCATTTCCTTGTTCCAAAAATCTAGTACTGTTTGATCGGTAACATGCTTAAGTAGATCTTTGGCATACTTGTTGTCTGTAAATACCTTTGGGATATCAATGAAGGTTCCCCCTTCAGGATTAGACATAACTGTTAGTGCAGCATTACGGAACCAGTGTTCATAACGAGGACCAATAATACCTTGGTGCTGCGGGTCATACAGCTTATAGAGCATATTGATTGCTTCTTGTATAAGGAAATCACGCTGCTCGGGCAGCTCGTGCTCAAAGAGGTTCAGTCCCATCGGATAATCCATGTCGGCTGGGCAGAAATAAATTACATCTTCAGTTCTTTCTCTAGGCACCATTGCCAACAACTTCTCTGCCGTATCGCCATGCGGATCAATAAAACAAAAACCACCGCCATTTATCATGTCTTGTAGGGCCAAATTCTCCAAGAAAACGGATTTACCTACACCGGTCTGCCCAACCACGTACATATGTCGTTGTCGGTCGCCAAGGCTCAAGCGAATTGGCTTCTTAACCCCTCGAAAAATGTTATAGCCAATTAACAGTCCCTCGTCAGGTATATTACGTGGACCATCTACCTGCTTAGATGCCTGACGCTCCAGCTGAGAGGTCGGAATGTTCTTTTGGTCAGGAAAATGAAACAACGTCGAAAGCTCAATAGAGTTTAGAATATTACTCTTATTTTCGGGTGGGAAAAACCGCATTATGTAGCCAGTCACAAACTGCTCCATATCCTTGGCTGGCGTGTATTTAAAACCATTCTTACCTGGAGCATCAAATAGAGAGAAAGTCGAAACTATATTGGACAGTACCGCTTGTGCTCGCTGTGAAATATTAGATGAGGCAATTACTCTTATCATCACCTCAAAGCCTGGTGATTGGGTTTTGGCATCTATTGAATCTAGTATGTTTTGTTCGGCATTTGATAAATCAGGCTTATCTCCACCGGGTTTATCGTCTTTAGATTCGGGAGGTTTAGCGACAGCCACAGCAAGATCTTTTAGAATGCCCCCTGCCAGTGCCGCGCCTTTCTTAGAATCTTTTCCTTTTCGCTTCTTGCTAGCAACTTCGCTTGCAGCCTTTCGCCAACTCGGATCGGCGGGACGTATGAGAAACTGTATACCGACTCCATCTTCTTTATCTAGTGTGGACAGAGCGTTAAGCAGTGACTGCATAGCGTCGCGTTTGAGATCTTGGTAAGTAGCAATTGGATAAGCAAAATGTTCTTTTAGGGTCAACTCACCACCTATAGTGCCACTAATCTTACCAACTGGGCTAAAAATATTATGCTCAGACACTTCTTCCATTCTGGCAGCCGGGTAAGCACTCACCACGCCCTGCTTAACAATCTCAACTAAAGCAACCGGAACAGCTGCATAAAAATGTACCCTACCGTAGTTAGCTACAATTTCAAATGCAAAATGCCGTTGACCATAAAACTTTGTTTTGCCACCCTTTTGAAATGAACTAGCAATAATATTATAGAGAATTTGAGCTTTCGAAATATTTTCATCAACAACATCACGAGAATCACGATTGGCGCCATCCGTATCATCGCTTGACGGTGGTAGGTGAATAAGAAGAGGCACCATCTTGAGACCTCTCTCGAAGTTCTTCTGCTCTCTAAACGTCTTTCGAACCTGAATATAGATAATAGGAGCCGCAATAATTACGATAACAACCAGTACAAACAAAAAATAAAGAATCGCTGGCATTGTTATTCTTCCACTAGTTTAACTTCTTTATTGTAACGTTTCTTAAGGTAGTCGGCCTTCATTTTGCTCATTTCTTTGTTTTGCAGATGTGGATCAAGTTTAGTCTGCTCTACGATTTGCTTAGCCTTTTCTACCCATTCTTTCTCAATAAGGTCATTGTCATCAGCAATAGCTGGCATACCATTTGTTGGATGTACAAGAGAACCCGGATCAGTTGTAGGTGAAACTGCAGGTGGTGGTCCAAAGTTTGGGTCTAAAAACGTGGCTGGATCAACTGTTGGAGCCACCCCCGGCAATGACACTCCCTGTTCGACGGACTGAGCAGCCCCCTGCTCAGTAATAGGTGGAGCTAACTGCGTTTCTTGTAAGTTTTGATTATCATTAACTGGTGCGGGCAACTCCATAGAGGGTACTTGGTCAGGATTTTGCTGATTCATACCGACAATTATATCAAAAGCGTTAGTAAAATAACAGAGAGAGATTTAGATAAAATCTACCCTTTGTAGGTACCAAACACAGATCAACCATAGCCCGAGAACAATAAGTACATCCTTTGCAGACAGTTGCTGTATCGACTGAAAAATAAACAGTAGCGTCGGTAAAGCCGAGGCTACACCGGCCACAACACGACGCTTCTTAATAGCCATAGATGACCTAAAAACCCTGAGCGCGCCTAAAGCTAATGTGTAAAAAATAATAAATACCAAAACAATCGGAACCATCAACAGAGGGAGTGGCAGCTTTTCTGGGTTAGTAATCAACAAGAAGACAGGCAATGCCAAACAAAGAAACAATATTGGGCTGAGTCTTTTTATACTTTTCAACAGCATCATAACCAGAATAGCAGATATACAAAAATACCGTTTCTTAGTTCGAAACGGTATTACAGGAGAAACATGGAGCCGGGACGGTAAATCCGCTCAAAAAAATTAATGTATAGCGTTTACCGTCCTTGGCTTGACTGACCGCTCTACCTGCCGATTGGCAAGTGAGAGCGTTAGCGGTTTATAACCGATTTGTATGTCTTTTTTGTTTTTGACTTACGCTATCAATCTACTATTTTGAATCAAAAATGTCAAGCACTTTTTGTAGTTATATTAATAACTATACAGTTCTCAGATCTGTTATTATTATGAACTATAGGGTATAATATTTGTTGTTATATTTACTACTCTATATTGTTATCAAAATGCTTATATAAAGTAATCATCTAGATAATATTGTGGGTACATTTTTTATTTTATTGGTGTCCGTAATTACTCCACCCCATACCTGTATTACTAATATACATTAACGTTGAACTACTGTAATTACAGCCGATACATTAGCTGGATAAACTATCCATAAACCTAATCTGTTATTGATATTACTGAACGCGTATTCACTTACAGCATCGAAATGTTAAGAATATACTCGGTATTAACATACTAAAGACGCTGCGGCATCAGTAGCCAAGTTTCACAAGCGTTCATCTCGCGGGGTTTATAACATTTAAACCACTAGCTGGTAAGCTGATATACGTATACCTTCTGGACGACTAACAAACGTAATATTAAATTCAAACATGAAGACGCCTAAAATGTTTAAAAAACATGCTTTTTAAATCACCCATCTAAATACACTGGTAATTGTACTTAGTAATAAAAATTGCTGCAAAACCAACGAATAATTACCTATTTTTCGGCCGGCGTTGCAGCCATTCCCGCCAGATTATCTGCAGAGTTATGCACAGGTTATCCGTATTTAACCACAATCGTGTTGACAGTAGTATTTTGCCTGGCTTATTATAGGGATAGCACTGAATAAATTAAGTGCTCAAAAATAAAAACGCATCTGTAACAACGGCTTCTCGCAAGCCGTTGTTCCATGAAATCACTAATCAAAACCAAGACCTAAAAAACGCTCTAATAAACATCTAAACTTCGCCGAACAGCCCGCAAAACTCGCGGGCTGTTTTAATTCACTCTGTTAAACGCACATGGTTATTGACGGTCTGTGTGATATCAATAAACTATGCGTGGCGTCATGGAGACTGGCATTGATGGAATTATCATTGATGTAGAGTGTCAACTTTCTAACGGGCTACCTAACATAATTATTGTTGGCGTTGCTAATCGTGCTGTTGATGAAGCAAAGGAAAGAATTCGAAGCAGCTTTGCCAGCACCAAAATTAACCTACCTCGAAAACGAATCACAATTAATCTTGCCCCAGCAGACATACCAAAGGACAGTACAAGTTTCGATCTAGCTATCGCTACAAGTATTCTTGCTGCCAGTGAACAAATCAAAAAGAGTTCATGGAGCGATGCAATAGTAATAGGCGAACTCGGTCTAGATGGGACAGTCAGAGCTGTGCGAGGCATAATCGGAAAAATTATGGCTGGGCGATCTCTTGGCTACAACACATTCGTGATTCCAAAAGATAATCTACAGCAAGCAGAACTCATACCGGGCATAATTCTAATACCCGTCAGTAATCTTAGAGACATATATTTAGCGCTATCCGGAGTGGGTAAACTCCATACGATCAACTCTGGTGAGGGTAAAATGCCTCACACGCCGGCTATAAATAACATTAGCGACTTAAGTGAAGTTACAGGACAGTCCCGTGCCAAACGAGCGCTCGAAATATCAGCCGCCGGTGGGCACAATATCCTTATGACAGGTGCGCCTGGTACTGGTAAAAGTATGCTGGCAAAATGCCTGCCTACAATTTTACCCGAACTACACAGAGAAGAAGTCTTAGAAATAACACACATACATAGCTTAGCCGATAAAAACTACGACCGAATAATCACTACTCGACCCTTCCGAGCGCCACATCACACAGCAAGCAACACTTCTATAATTGGCGGCGGTCAAAACCCGAAGCCAGGAGAAATCAGCCTAAGTCATCTGGGAGTGTTATTTTTCGATGAGTTCCCAGAATTTAATCGCAGTACCATCGAAGCGCTCCGTCAGCCGCTAGAAGATCATGTAATTACAGTAGCCCGGGCAAAAGACAGTCTAACCTTCCCCGCTAACTTTATTTTGGTTGCAACATCGAACCCCTGCCCATGCGGTTACTTTGGAACCAGCAAAGAATGTACCTGCACCGCTAACGAAATAAATAGATATCAGAAAAAATTGTCTGGCCCTATACTTGACCGAATTGATATAAACGTACAAGTTGACGAAGTTAAGCACGACACCCTACTTTCAAATCGCAACCACGAGGAAAACAGCGAATCAGTCCGCGAACGAGTAATACGTGCTCGAGAAGTTCAATTAAAGCGTTTCAAAACGCCCACTAAGCAAAACTCAAATATGACAAACAAGGACATCAAGCACTTCGCTAACCTGTCCGAAGATGCCGAGATACTCCTTAATCGAGCCGCCGAGCAACTAGACATTTCTGCTCGAGCGTATATGAAGACAATCAAAGTTGCCCGTACAATAGCCGACCTTGAAGATTCTGATACGATTGATATTCCCCATATTACAGAGGCGTTTCAGTATCGCAAGCAAGAAGCTTCAATCTCTCTTAGCTTTTAACCACAATTCTACGCATTCCTTCAGAATGCTTTCGAGATACTTTTCCCAACAGTAGCAAAAGTATCCAAAAAGTACCGCAGCCACTTCCAGTTCTTTATGACTTCATTGATCAAAGACTACAGTATTCGGACAACTCACTTTGTTCAGACAATTCCTCACTCTAATTGTAGCTTTGACATTCATTCATCAGGAACTTCCAGAGGCTGAAAGGAAATAGTTGTTTTTCTGTTGGAGACCATTGACTTTATCAATTTATATGCTATTATTTACTTCAAATAAGGAGTTACTGTGGACGCAAAAGGATTACTGAATTCATTAGACAATCAAGAAAGTGAGCAGATTATAGATGCCATACCCGGTATTGTAGCTGAACATGATACGGAGCTGCCAGATCACCTTGGTGGTATTGCTATCGTAGAATCACTTGCTTCAGAAATTGTAGTCAAACCAACCGAAGCTCCCGTTGACGTCCTCTCACTCCTGTCTCCAGAACAAGTAGAACGTGCTAAACTTGGCGCTGTCGCACTCGCTGAAAAGTTTGGCTTAGAATCCAAAGACTTTTCGGTGCTTAGAACCAAAGACGCAGAAAACGGCGAAGACACATTCTTCGTTGTTCTAACTACCGACGAAGGCATTGATCTTGGCAATCCCTACAAAACTTACGACAAAAAACGCAGCTGGGATAGCATTGCTCCAGAAAAACCAAACAAGCAGTTTGAAATTGAAATAGATGGTAAAACTGTAGATACAAGAACAGCTGTAACTTTTGAACTACTACATGAAGTGACTAAAACCAATCCTAATACCAGGGAATGGGTTTGGGAAACAGGCTCGCCAGAAAAAGCGGACGTCTCGCGCGCGTCGATCGTGTGCTTAACTTTTCACTATGCCTTCTTGAGCCGTCTTCCTCGTGACATCGCCTATGACGACATTCGGTTCCGTCCCGCAATAGCTCTGTAAGCAGCCGCCCTCCAGGCTCTGTAAAACAGAAGGAACGAGTAAAGTTGTCATACCGTGTTTCGAGGATGTCTGAGCAAAGCGAGTTCCGCAGAAACTGAATGACAACAAGCGAGTGACTATCTTGTTTTACAGTCGCCTGCGGGGTTTTTGCCCACTTTTGGACCTGTAGCCAAAAGTGGGTCGAACAGACGAGCGAAGCGCGTAGTCGAAATGAGACTAAAAGTTTTGGTTCTTTGCGATAAAGAATAAACTTTTTGCTTGACCTCTGAAAGCTTATCTGTTAGAATCCACTAAACCAGTTACGTTAGCAGAGGAGAAAAGTCCATCAACAAAGGCACCCGTCTGAATCATCAGATTCAGGCATCACAATTAAGAGTTATCGACGCAGATGGCACGCAAATGGGAGTAATGGATCGAAGAGATGCCCTCCAGCTTGCCGATGAACGCGGACTCGACCTAGTGGAAATTTCTCCAAACACTAACCCACCGGTGGCAAAAATCGTCGACTGGGGTAAATACAATTACCAGAAGACAAAGCAACTCCAAAAGAGCCGAAAGAATGCAAAATCTTTAGAACTCAAACAGATGCGCTTTGGTCTAAAAATTAGCGATCATGACCTTGGGGTCAAGCTAAATAAGGTAAACGGTTTCCTAGAAGTCGGCCATAAGGTCAAATTAACAATCGTGTATCGCGGTCGCGAACTAGCCCATAAAGAATTGGGATTTAAGATGGCGGAACGAATTATCAATGATTATGGCGATGCAATCGTTGTAGAGTCAAAACCGCAATTCGCAGGCAAACAACTTAATTTTGTTGTAAGAAGTAATCCAGCCGCTAAAGTTTCCAAACCTAAGCCAACGGACACGAAAGATAACGCCACCGAAGTAACGAATAATACTAAAGAAGTTTCAGGAGAAGAAGATGCCAAAACTAAAGACTCATAGCGGAACCAAGAAGCGTGTACGCGTAACTAAAAATGGTAAAGTTATGCACGAGAACGCTGGTACTAATCACTTTTTGCGCAAGAAGAGCGCAGCCCGCAAGCGACGATCTGCCGTTCCAACTGTTATGACCGGCAAAAGTGCAAAGAACATGAAATTAAGACTTGGAGTATAGAATAGTATGCGAGTAAAACGAGGCGTAGCCGGCCACAAACGGCATCAAAAAATCCGAAAAGCTACCAAAGGTATGACCCGAGGTAACCGATCGAGCATCAAGCGCGGTAAGCAAGCCGTTACTCGTTCGTTGGTAAACTCATACAACGACCGACGTAATCGTAAGCGAAACTTCCGACAGTTATGGAACACTAGAATCAACGCCGC
>CAZPWF010000011.1:1554-9306 GCA_964590725.1 uncultured Candidatus Saccharibacteria bacterium | reverse complement strand
TATGGTTCTCTGCAACAACAGCATTTGCCATAGCGGCATCCTGGTTAATCCTGGCAGTACAAAAGTACAAACTTAAGAAATAAAACCTGTAAAGAAAAAACCGCCCTTTCTTGGGGCGGTTTTTTATAATTTTAGCCAGATTATCCGTAAGCCGGGTTCTGTTTTAGCTAATCATCTATCTAGTCCATCAATTACTCGATGGATCGAGCGGATTAAACGATAAACCGTAGCGGGAAACTCTGGTAGGTCTATCTCCTTGCAGCAGACAGGGTTTACCTCTCCCTGGCGTCACCGACAGGGACTGTGGGCTCTTACCCCACTCGTTTCACCCTTACCCCGAAGGGCAGTTTCGTTTCTGTGGCACTTTCCCTAGGGTTACCCCCGGTTGCCGTTAGCAACTGTCTTTCCCTACGCTGCCCGGACTTTCCTCCTGCAAAAGCAGGCGATTAGCCGATAATCTAGCCTTAATATTATACCGCATAACTATGTAGTTATTTTTTTGAAAAATCAGATTATTTCGTACGCTCACCTTCTAGCGTAGTCCAAGTTACTTTTCTAAATAAATAGCCTAGATATATCCAATGTCTCTATCGTAAATTTGAACCTGATCGACGAATTCTGTCTGCTAAACGAGCATACGATCTCAATGGAGCAATATCCATAACTTTCACCTTTTTCCCTGAAGCAACGAACATAGCTTGGACTTCTTCGATTTTACCCGAAGGCACAGCAACAACGGGCAATTTTTCTTGCGGGATAAAGTCATCATGAATACTAAATTCTCCCTCTATATCTCCTCCTGTTACAGGATTCAAAACTCCTCTTAGCTCTTTTCCAGTTTCTCTATCCCAGGCGCCTGGTACGACAGGATACTCACTGATATCAATACCAAAAGCAATCGGAAAATCTTCTAGAATTAAACCCGCCACAGGAGAATTAGGATTTTCCTGCACAAATTTAAGTTGTCGTTCATTGTCTGTAATTATTGTTTCTACTTTTCTTTGTACTTCGGGAAGTACTGGTTTGCCATCATAAGACACATCAATGTATGCTTTCCAGTCATCAATTGTTTTTTGAAGATCTTCTATTGTTTTGGGTTCAGAAACACCAGTGTATCGTTTAACTGATTGTGTCTCAGACCAGTCAGCAAAACTTACATCGGTTTGACCTCCGTCTGGACTATAACGACGCTCTCCCGAAGCCGGGTTTAACCCTCGTTTTCGCGCTTCCGCTCCCGTTACAAGCCCCCCATGTTCCAAAAAACTATACAGCATTGAAGATCTAGAACCATGAAACCCTGCGACATGATTTTCGGTTATAGCAACTGCCGCATCAGGGTCAACTTTATAGATATGCATAAGCTTTGTAAGTTTTCTGTTAACAAATAAGGGTTTCAAGTCATCGGAAACAAAGCCCTTTAATCCTAACGTTTCAGTCGGTTGGATCCCTCGAAGCTTACCACTTCTAAACATTTCTACGACATCATTCCTGGCTGTTTCGTCGCCCATGCTAACAATGTCGATGGCCAGTTCTCTTTGCATATCAATCTGGCACCTTAACCCATCACCTCTTGCATCACGAACCTCTGGTGAATCAAGCAGCTGCTTATACGTTTCTTCGATAGTCGCTATATATTGTTGTTTTTGCCCTTCTTGGCTTCCCCTAAAAGCGTTTATCGATATTGAACCAGCCTGCAAAACAACACCTTTTGCTTCTTTATCTCGTTCACTCGAAGTAACTACGAATTCATTTTCTGGTATTGTAGTTGGGATATTTCCGGACATATGTCTAAATTTTGTTATTAATTAATACTATATATTGTAGCATAGTTTATGTATAATTACAATAACGTGATGTTGGTTACTTATCCTAGATAAAAAAATCGCAAGTGCATCATCCTAGTTAAACTATACTAATCCAACGCCGGACTCTTGTGCGATATTACCCCGAAACGGGTCGTCACAGATATTCCCTACTAGATAAAACTGGCCACCGGTCTATTCAGCGGCTGCCATAAGGCTTGGGTTTCGATACTAGGCGACAATGTGTAGTTCTGTCTCCCGCCAATAATCTAGACCTGAAATTTGCTGAGCATCGCCTCGTACAACTCACTATATTGCTGAAGAGAGTGTGCCGAAACCCATTCATCTGGACTATGCTCGTTTCCGCCTTGAGGTCCCAGCACTAAAACCATACAGCCTATACTGTTAGCCATAATATTGTCATCCGCTACTGAACGCCCATAGTTTACTACATGGCCACTTAGTATTTGGTCCATTAGACTGATCGTCTCTTGGACTAGCGGATCATCTTCGGCAGTAACATATGACTCCATATACGGATATTGTCTAGGTTTTGGAACAATATCAACCGACACGAGTTTTCTCTGATCATTCGTTAGGTCAACACTTCTAAGCACATCATTACATATACTTCTATATACTTGAAGCACGCTTTCGACGGTTTCTGGGTGCACAAAATGGCGCTCTATCTCTAATTGACATCGGTCGGGCACTGAAAGTCCTAAATTATCCGATTTGATACTGGCAACAAACTGACTACCGATTCCAAGTTTCGGGTGGGTTACCATTGGCGCAGAATCAATTAAAGGCACTAACATACTGGCGATGTTTATAGCGTTAATACCTCTCTCGGTAGTGCCGCCATGGGCAGAAAAACCACTTATAGATACCTGGTATCTTGCCCTTCCTCGACGACCTAGAGTAATTTTGGGCAATACATCTGTTATCTCGGCAGTTCCGGCTTCGAGAGAAATTATATGAGTAACGCCCCTGAACCACTCTTTGTATTCGGTAGCGACTTGCCATGCGCCTAGACTGTCATATTCTTCGTCAAAACAAAATATAACTTTTAAAGCTAGGGATTTTGGCAATAGTTCGAGTGCAGCCAATAACGCTGCTATACCACCCTTCATGTCATTAGCGCCAAGACCATAAAGTTTGCCGTTTTTTGAAGTCAAGACAAATGGATCAGTCTGCCAACCCTCATATACAGGCACAGTATCCATATGCCCATACCAGCAAGTTTTTGGACTTTTACCTCTAGTTGCAAGAATATTCCTTTGACCTTGCTCATTTGGTTTTAGTTTTTTATCCAACGAAAAACCTAAGCCAATCAAAACTACTTCTAAATAATCAGCTACTTTTGCCTCTTTCTCGAATGTTGATTCAATTGATACTAATTTTTCTAAATGTTCTATTGCGTTCATATTATCTCCTTAAATTAAAAAACCTCCCGTTATGGGAGGTTTTGTTCTTCTTTAATAAATTACACAGCTATAGCGAAGAAGCCTCCCGAACGGTTGCCTTCTTTTGTTTCAACTGACTGAACATTGTGCTCATAGATAAGATTATTGCATAAATAATAATAAATGCAATGGCTACTGGGCGTCGAGTGTTTCGTTTACCATGGCGTCGGCAAGCTTGTTGAGTTCTCGTGGAACATGCGTAAATGATACTCTTTTGAACTGCGTACATAGTTCTTTTATGGCCTCGTGTATTGGATAAAGATCGCGGTTTTTGACCTTAAATATACCCTTCATCTGATTTACGACTAACAAACTATCCAAAAACACATTTACTTCCTGCACGCCCAACCTGTGGGCTTCTTCCAATCCAAATTTGAGCGCCTGATACTCAGCCTGATTATTGGTAGTAATCCCAAGATACTCACCCTTCTCTACAAACACATGATCATTCATGTCCAACAGCACAAACCCAGATGCCGACGGACCAGGGTTGCCTCTTGAGCCACCATCAGCAAATAATTTTATCTCTGTGGGCGCCTCAACCACTAATTGCATCTGGCTTTCCTTGATGTGCCTTGGTTCCGGATAAGCCTTAAAGCTAAACTGAATCATCTTAATCGGCGTGTTTTCATCGACATCCTCGCCGTAGTAACCGCGAAATACTTGCAACATAACTCCTACAGAGCCATATACTTCATGATTCTCATTATCCGTAGGGTTAATCTCGCCCAAACGCTTCTCTGTAACTTTATCTATCTTGGCAACACCTATTTTCAGCCATGTTTCTGGCTTTTCAGGATCTACCTTATCTATAAGTTCCACATCATCATTTACAGATATGTTTTTGTCGTCTTTAAGTCGCCAGGTGTTTGTTTTTTCGCCACTTATTACATGTTGTGCGAGTTCGTGATCTAGTTTTAATGTTTTCATTCTATTAATATTGTAAACGTTTAATCTGTTCTGTCATAATAAATGCATGAAGAAACACATATATTACATCATCGCTGTAATATTGCTAATTATTTTAGCTACGTCTGTATCTACTTATATATTCTTTATTAAGAAGAATTTGTCCTACGGAAATATAATAAAAATAACATACTCTACGTCGCAATCAACAGTGGATAGCGGAGTGGATGATACCGTGGTCACAGATGAAAAAAAGCTTTCAGATTTCGCTCAAAAATTATCTAAATTCGATATAAAACCCGGTGGCGACAAATCAAACAATGAAGACAACAGTGGCTGTAGCGGGGGTTCTACACTGGGTATAGTTATAGAATATGACTCTGGTAAAACTCGAAAAATTGTATTAAGTAATTGTGGCCAAAAGATATTTTCATACAATAGCACAAAGGGTGATATTAATGACTTTTATAATTATTTTACGAATGAGTTTAATTAATAATATGCCAAATAAAATATCTAAATAGTTGTGAAAGTTTCAGATTACACTTATGAGTTGCCCGAGGATAGTATTGCTCAACATCCGCCAAAAATCCGCGGCAGCAGTCGCTTGTTGGTTCTGAACAAACAGACTGGCACAATTGAACATCGCCTATACAGCGACTTGGCGGATTACCTTTCAGCTGGTGACGTGATAGTACTAAACAATACTAAGGTCATCAAGGCGCGACTAATCGCCAAAAATTCCAAAGAACAAACACGCGAGCTGCTATTACTGGAAGATCATCACAATACTGACTTTACGCGGCGTAAGGCTATTTACAGGGGTAAAATTCGTGACCGTGAAATATTGAACGTAAATGGCGTGGAAATTATTATAGAATCAGTTCTTGATGGTGGCATCTGCGAAATTAGTAGTTCGCACAATATTTTAGATATTGCCGAACATGACGGCTCAGTGCCGCTTCCACCATACATGCACCGTGACGCTACAAAGGATGACATCGAACGCTATCAAACAGTATTTGCTAAAGAACCTGGATCAGTCGCCGCTCCTACCGCATCGTTGAACTTCACTGACGAATTAGAACAAAAACTCCGTGCCAAAGGTATAATTATCGCCTACCTAACCTTGCATGTCGGTTTGGGCACTTTTCTACCGATAAGAAGTGACAATATCGAGAACCACACCATGCATAGCGAGTATTATGAGCTGCCACCAGAAACAATTAAAATACTTAATAATGCTCGTGCTAACAATAGTCGTATTGTTGCAGTTGGTACAACGGTAACGCGCACTTTGGAGTTTTGTACTGACAAAATATTAGCGTACTCAAAAGACCAAAATATACCAATAAGCGGGGAGTGTAGCATCTTTATATACCCTGGGTACAAATTTAAATTAGTCAGTACGATGTTGACTAATTTTCATGCACCAAAATCCACAGTGCTGATGATGGCTGCATCATTTGCGGGCTGGGATAATTTACTCAGCGCCTATAATGAGGCAATCGATAATAAATACGCATTCCTGAGCTACGGTGATTCAATGCTAATTATTTAGTTTTATATAAGCTTTGTAATTCATTTACGTTTGAAGGTTTAATTTCATCATATTGCTGCATTATGAAATCTTTATTTATGTTTTCCCTAGGTACTATGACAATCAAAGTATTATCATATACTCCGTAAGTCGCGTATATCCTCCACCATTCATCGGCATAATTAGCTGAATATATTTTATGACCGTCTCTAGTAGTCCCCAACAAAGAACAAGGCGCCAAATCTTTATACTTGTACGTGTCAGAACCGCCACAATTGTTCGGAGGATTATAATATTGAGGCACTTCGAACTGATTTACAGTAAAGGCAGTCTTATTGTCTTTATCGTATATTGGGTTAGTCTCTTTAACTAGTTCAGTCTTATAAAATCCTGGCACAAAGCCTGGCAGTACTGGGCCACTATTACTAACAATATATCCTTTAGGCAGTTGTGAAAGTTTGTATACATCGAACGTGAACTCATTTGCTGCTTTCTGTGTTTGTTCTTTTTTAAATGAACTCCTTTGAACATTTGAAGAAAAACGAGGAAGAAACAAAAATATTGCAATCACCGAAATTATTGCTACGGGTATAAATACTTTTAAGTTCTTAATTAAACGTGTACCAATAAAATATATTGGTAAGATTATTAACCATACAAAAAAGCAGCTGGCAATTAACGACAACGCTATACCATAAATTCGATTACCAACTGTAGAATGTGTTACTGATCTAGTTAACGTACTAGCGGCAAAGTAATATATAACTATTGGTAATAATGAAAAGAAGAATCCCCTCACAATATTCACCTTAAGGAATAAGTTCATTAATTTTGCACCGATAAGTACCGGAGTAAAATAAGAAAGAAATAGAATAAGTAATGCCGACCCGACTCCGCACGCCAAACCATTACAACTCTGTAGCTGACTAAGAAATAGACCGCCGTACATAACGACATAATTGGTAATTACCATAGCCGCACCTACACCAAGTAAAAGCATTACTTCTCTTAAAACGGGCACTTTATGTGTTTGTTTTGTACTAGTTATATTACTTGGATCAATTACAGGTTCACCTCCAGATATAACAATTGGGTTTACTGCTAAAGTTGATATAGGCTCAGTAGATTGGGTATTATGATTTTCTTTATCGAATTGATTATCGTATTTGTTTTCCATTTTGGACTCTAGAGATCATTTTAACATAACAATACGGCTTGAATTATATTCAATAGCTACTCGAGCGCCAATATTCAGTGCTTACTGTGACTGGCTCTGGTTTTAATTTAATTCCCGCTTGTATTCGGCAATAATTTCTTCTTGATCATAGTGTTCATTGTTATTTGGGTTTTCAATGAATAGCCTAGCCGCTTCTAAAACAGGCATGAATTCTTCTCTTATATAACCCTGTTGTTCCGCGAAGGAACCGCCTGGGCCACCTTCACCTAATGCTCCCCAACGACTCTCTGTTATATGCATAGACTCTCCTGTATATGGGTCTTTTTCAGAATGATCCATAAGATTAATTATGGGGAAGTAGTCTATGGAATCTAGAATTAGCTCTGCAAATCGCTCAAGTCTATCTAGCTCTGAATTAACACCTTCTATAGCCACCTTGGCTGTTCTATCAGGGTCTACAATACAATAGCCCCTAACCAAACCGTCCAAATAAAAGCTCAGTCCGTAAGATGAACCTATATGCTGAGTTGCATACCACTGGACCATTTCAGAGTCTTGTTCTGATAATTTCGTAAAGAACTCTACTGCTTTCCCACCTGTACCATCCGGTATTCCACCTAATACATCTTCATCTTGATAATCTATCCCAGGAAAAATTCTCTCCATACTAAAAGCTTCTTCAGGCACTAACCTTCTCCTCTTATCCACCTCTGTTTGCCAAACTACTATAACACATACAGTAATATTCTGGCCGCTAATAGAAAACTTGTTCAAGATATTTTGGTCGGGGTGACAAGACTTGAACTTGCGACCTCACGGCCCCCAGCCGTACGCGCTACCAACTGCGCCACACCCCGA
>CAZPWF010000011.1:0-1454 GCA_964590725.1 uncultured Candidatus Saccharibacteria bacterium | reverse complement strand
CCCCAGCCGTACGCGCTACCAACTGCGCCACACCCCGACAACAGATATAATTATAGCTCAAACACGTAACGACATTCCAGCTGTTGACATGACTATAATTGGTAGTACCATGGAAGTAGGGACATTAAAATAAACAAAGGACAAAAAATGACTCTGCAAGAAGCAATACCAACAGAACTAGCTAATGCTGTTACCGGTCTCACTCGACCAGACATATATCGCTACTCTGACCCAAGTGACTATAGAGAAAGATCACTGGGATCTGCAGCTTTATGTACAGAAGTTGCTAACAACCTATCAGTCGAACAGGCAGAAGCGGCAACACCCGTAGCTGAAGCTGCCTAGTAAAAGCTCACAGAAGAATAAGCAATTTCCTTTTCACGTGGTTTGTGAGAGTATTACTGCATGCCAGATGAAAGATATTTTGACATAATTGATTCCCATGGTTACGCAATAGAAGGATTGAGTAATCCCGATACGGCTAGCAAAGCTGATAAACACTTCGACAATCTTGAGACTATAAGACTAATTGGCTCGTGTACACTAGACGACACGAAATCCGATGAAAAAACCGAAGACCTTAAGCTGCTACCGCCACTCAAAGGTAATTTTCACTCGCCTCTTGGACACTAAAAAACTCGAGTCAAAAGCTCGAGTTTTAGTTTAGGCCAGCATGACAACCTGGATGTAAATCCCAGGTGGGGTTCCGCACGATAACACCACGGTGTTATCAGAATATTGGATTCCCTAATGATAAGTATTCAGATTATCATTTTGCTGGCCCGTAATTCTATTATACTCCTGATCAAGCTAAAGAATAAACTGCAATATTGCAGTATTGATGTTGATCAGCATCTGAGTAAACGGCTGAAAGACAATCACCAAAGTAAACACGATAAACAACCCATAAATTTCCATCCGAGCCATAAATTCCTGAACAGATTCAGGAGCAAATGCATACAAAACCCTAGACCCATCTAGTGGTGGAATGGGCACTAAGTTAAATACAAAAATTCCAACATTAATACTAGCAAAAATAATAAGTGCATTCGTTGCAAACCCAACCGATCCAATCACTCTTACAAGAACAGCAGCTATTAACGCCATTAACAGATTAGAGATTGGACCTGCGGCCGCAATAAGCGCCGCCCCAAACTCATCCCATTTTAGGCGCATTGGATTAAACGGTACTGGTTTGGCCGCTAGTATAGGTACGCCAAATAAAAAGATCGTTATTATAGGTAGTAGAACCGTGCTGAAAGGATCTATATGCTTAAGTGGATTAAAACTCACCCTACCATGCTCTAATGCTGTGTCGTCGCCAAGTTTATGCCCTACCCAAGCATGCATGGCTTCATGAACGCTCAACGCAACCACAATACTTATGAGTGTTAATACTATAGTCGTAGGGTCTCTATCAAATTGCACCCTCAGATTATAGCACCAACACCTCT
>CAZPWF010000010.1:0-28273 GCA_964590725.1 uncultured Candidatus Saccharibacteria bacterium | reverse complement strand
GCCTGAACAAGTGCTCGTCGTACTTTAGGGTCGCTTAATATACCTTCAGAGTTTTTGAAGAACACAGCCACTTGCCCGGTTAACGGGATATTGTGCTCTGTAACTGTTTCGCTATCTACGCCGATATCATCGGGTAATGTATCGAGCCCACTCATGCCGTTAAGCTCCTGGTTTTCAAAGCTTTCAAGCATAGATTTTTCATTACGAAAAGACAATACGACAAATTGCTGTAGCTTTGGGGCGCCATCGTAATACTTATCGTTTGCGATTAACCCTATCTTTTCATGACGATCATCAATACTTCCGCCAATAACCTCAATACTACCCCATTTAAATGGCCCGGACCCAACAGGCTCTACTGTATTAAAACGAACAGATCTAAGCTGACTTGCCGGGACGCTTTCTAAGATATGCTTTGGAACTATGCCGTTAGTGAGCGCAAACGGAAATGAGCTCAATACATTCGGTAATGTAAAGACTACTGTGCGGTCATCCTTAGCCTCTATCTTTATGCCGCGCCAGCTACTAGAAAGCGGTGACTTAGCATCTGGATTTTGAATGGTTCTATAGGTAAAGACAACGTCGTCAGCTTTTACCGGTTTTCCATCATGCCAAGAGATATTTGGTTTAAGAACAAGCGTATATACTCGCCCTTTATCATCAACATTCATACTCTGTGCCAAATCACCCACAAGCTGATTCTGCTGGTTATACTTCATAAGACCCGAAAATACTAGTTTGGATACAGTGTTATCAACCGCTCCAGCAGCATATAGTGGGCTAGCATTAGTAAAAGCCCCGATTACTCCCTCTGAATATATCCCGCCGGGTACTGGGGTAAGTTTCTGAAAATCATTCGTTAAAGCTCTAAGTTGTAGCGAAACACCCAGAGTAGTGATTAGCAACAGAACTACCCAACCGACTATAAATCGCCGCACTCCTACTAATTTATTAAGACGTTTGAAAAAATGCTTCTCAAAATGTTCCTCAGTCTGAGAACTAATATCCTCAACTTGGCGTTTTCGTCGCCTAAATTTGCGTCTCCACCGAAGTTTGGTTGTTCGATCAATCATTAGCGCTTAATAGCTATACCTATACGATTACACTCAGTATCAAAGACGCGGAAAAAATAAATGCCATGATAATTGTTATCTGATGAATAGTCTTATCCGATCCTCTCCGAACGGTATTAACTTCGCCGCCACCACCAAGACCAGCACCTAAAGTAGCACCCCTAGTCTGTACTAGAATAAGAATCGTCAAAATGACTGCAGAAATTATTGTTATGTAATTGAATATACTCACTTTTCCTCCAATATGGTTGTCACTAGATAGTTTACCAAGCCTATCACCATACCTGCAAGCATTGCTGCACCAAAATTGTTTACTTGCAGTGGCTCGTAAAGCCAACTTACCAGCAATACCATCAATCCATTGATCACAATCATGAATAACCCAAGACTAAATAAAATAGCTGGTAACGATAGAATCACAATAAACGGCTTGATAATAATATTCACGATCGCCAACAACAAACCGGCAATAATTATAATCCCAGATCCTTGAAAGGTAATCCTCTGCCCAAGCAAGCCGGCAGCTATCCAAAGGCCCAAACTACACACAAACCAACGAATAGCGAACCTAGTAAACGGTCCACGTTGCATAACGCTTATTGTAGGTTACTCTAGTGTGCGAGGCAAGTTTTTGCTTAAAACCTCGACGCCAGACTTAGTGACTTGAACATTATCTTCAATCCTAATACCAATTGATTCTTCGGGTATATATATCCCTGGCTCGACGGTTAGAACTGCGCCAACTTCGAGTGGAGCATCATAATCACCAATATCGTGTGTATCAAGCCCAAGAAAGTGCGAGGTTGCATGCGGGTAATATCTCCGCACTTCGCTAGATTCAACAGATTTAATTAACCCAAGTTCACGCAATTTTTCCCCCATATATTGTTCTATACTTTTTTCATAGCCTCGAATTGTAATACCAGGCTTTAAGATAGACAGGGCGTAGTCTTGAACCTCAACTACGGCATCATGAACAGATTGTTGGCGATTATTAATAGGCCCTAACGAATATGTACGTGTTATATCACTTGCGTAGTGACAATATTCAGCGCCTACATCTATCAACACCAGACTATTATCTAGTTTCTCTGTGTTTTTGACGTAGTGCAGCACGCATGCATTCCCACCACCGGCAATAATCGGCTGATAAGCGTGTTCAACACCGTGTTTTACAAAATACGTGTCAACAAGGCGCAAAATATCGCTTTCGTAATTAAAACTTTTGCGCTTAGTAACTACCTGCTTGAAGGCCTGAGAAGTAATATCAATAGCTCTTTTTATGGCATTTAGTTCTTCGGGCTGCTTTACAGACCTCATCTTAGAAAACTGGTTTTTTAGATCAATTAACTCGAGGTTTTCATTTATTTCTTTTATTATATCGATTAATCTGCCTCTGGCCGGATTTGTATAAAATCCATAATGCGATTCAAATGCAATTGGTGGCGTCAACGTCGCGATATGCTTAACCTTCTTTAATCTTAGGGAAAGTTTTTGCCAGCCAGTTTTTTCGCCATAAATGTTATCGATTCCCGAAATTGATACAAGCCGTTCATGATCAATGGCGCCGTCAAATGCCTGCCGATTTTTATCCCTGTCTGGGACGATTAGATATTCTTTGCCTCTATCAATTACAAGAATAATATCAGGTTCATCAATTCCGGTGAGATACCAAAAATTACTTTCTTGTCTAAAAGGAAATGTAATGTCGCTGTTCCTTTGTAGCATCCCGTTAGCTGTCAAAATTATTGGGGCACTACCCGCAAACAGCATTTGCAGGCGACGCCTATTTGCGATAAAAAATTCACTAGAAAATTCCTTGTTTGTCATAAGATTAATTTGTCCAACACTGTTACTTCTTCAAAAGATACTGTTTTAGTATAGCTGCTTTTTTAACACCGACAAGACGAGCCAGATCCGCCTGAGATGCCTCAGTAACTCCCTTTAGGCTACCGAAGTGTTTTAGAAGTTTCTTTTTTGTCTCAGGACCAACAGTTGGTATTTCGTCCAAAACACTGGATGTTTGACGCTTTGTTTTTAAGACCGAGTGATAACTAACCGCAAAACGATGCGATTCATCACGAACTCTCTGAAGCAGTTTAACTAAGGGCATGGTGTGGGGCAGACCAATAGTAGTAAAATCTCCAGAGACATTTATATATGCTTGAGTTTGTTTTAAAAAATTATTATCAATACGTACATTAGATGATGAATGAACAACAATCTCTTCCTGACGTTTAGCTAATCCAATAATCGGGGTATGCACACCCTGTTCCTGACAGGCTTTTATGGCCGCCGATAGCTGACCTTTCCCCCCGTCAATCAACAATAAGTCTGCTGCTGACCATTTTTTCTGGCCACTCTTTCTTAATCGGCGAAGCAAAACCTCATTCATGTGAGCAAAATCATCATTACCAGGAATTCTCATTTTAAACTTTCTATACTCAGTTTTATCTGGGACCCCATTAACAAATACGACCATACTCGCAACAGTGTCCGTTCCCTGCATATGGCTAATATCATACCCTTCAATTCTCCTAGGAATTGCTGGTAAAGACAGAAGAGATGCTAGTTCAAAAAGTCCCTGGTCTTTACTCAAATCAAGTGCTTCTTTGTCGCTAAATACAATTTGTTTTTTTAGCTCATTAAGCGCCTTTAACTGATTGCGTAACTCTGCCGCCTGCTCAAAGTTATGGTCGTGCGCCGCAACTTTCATATCTTTTTCAAGCACCATCATTAACTGTCGACGATTACCCTTGAGATATTGCTTCAACTTGCCTAGATTATGCCGATACTCTTCGATAGTGGTTTTATGTTCTTCCAATCCTGGACACAGACCAAGTTGATACTGCAGGCAAACTCTTTTTGGCACGACAGTATGCGTGGAATAGGGGAACGCTCGCCTCAAATACTTCAAAGCTTTGCGTATGGCAAAAGCGCTTAGATATGGACCAAAATATTCTGCTCCATCATCTAACGGTCTACGGGTAGTCGTGACAGTTGGGTGGTCGCTATTGAATGATATCCGGACATATACGGTACTTTTATCATCTCTAAGCAAGATATTGTATTTGGGCAAATTACGACGGATTTGCTCAGCTTCCAAAAACAGCGCATCTAGTTCGGTATCAACAACTATCCAATCAACATCACTTATTTCGGCCACCAACGCATCTGTCTTAGGATCGCGTACCCTGCTTTTTTGGAAATACTGACGCACACGATTTCGCAGGTTTGCCGCCTTGCCAACGTATATAATATTTCCGAGTATGTCTTTGTAAAAATAGACGCCGGGGTCAGAGGGTAGCTTATTAAGCTTGTCGTCCAATTGTGTAGCCATATTAATCAGTCAGTAATGTATTTCTTCATCATACGCATTTCTAGACTGCGAGTATGTAGAACTCTGTCAAAAATACTATCTATACCCAGCTTCTCTACCCAAACAGTCGTGAGCCCCATACGATTCGCGCCATAGATATCGGCAACTAGTTTATCTCCGATCATCGCTATCTCAGAAGGCGCCTGGGTGTCAAAATGAGCGATTACCCGCTCGAAAAAACCCTTTGCCGGTTTCCTGAGTGTCAATGAGGCCCTGATTATGTCTGCGTCGAGATCTGCGGCAATTTCATGCAGATCGTTCGTGACCCGATTACTGGCTATACAAACTCCTTCAAAATGCTTTAGTTCCCTCTTTAGGAAAGTCTTGGTTTTATCATGCAACTGCTTAGCTCTATAGGCAACCAAGGTGCTGTCTGCATCAAAGGCAATATATTTAATTCCACGTTTTTTGAGTTCAGAAAAATCTATGTCGAACAGAGATATAGCCATAATATCTGGTACGAACATAGGCGTATCTTGATTTTTTTGAATTACTCTCATAATGACATTATAAACAATTCAACTAAGATGCAGTAGTGACGACTGCGCACTTTGTGCAGTATTCATTATCTGCACATGATTCACAAACCAAAACCAGCTTATTACATTCGGCATTACTACAATTTACAAAATTACTTGTTTTTTGCTTACAATGAATGCATTCGCCAATATCTTTGGCCTTGTCACTAAATGCTGTCGTCATTCGATTATCAAAAATATATAGCTTACCTTCCCATTCACCTTCGTCCGCAAAAGTTTCACCGTACTTTACGATTCCTCCATCGATTTGATATACATCCTTAAAACCCCGATTCTTCATAAGTGCACTCAATATTTCGCAACGAATACCGCCCGTACAATACGTGACTACAGGCTTGTCCTTAATATCGTCGTACTTAGGATCTTCAATTTCTTTTACAAAATCTCTAGAGGTTTCTACATCTGGGATTATTGCATTTTTAAACTTACCAATCTGAGCCTCGTAGGCATTTCTTCCGTCAAAAAACACAACATCATCACCTTTTTCTTTCAAAAGTTCATGTAACTGTTTTGGTTTTAAATGAGTGCCGCTATTAACTACACCTTTTTCGTCTACGACAACTTCGTCTGGCACACCAAACGCAACAATTTCCGGACGCACTTTTACGCTTAGTCGAGGAAAATCATCAACCGATCCAGCACTCCATTTATAAGTTATGCCCTTAAAAGTATCAGTTTTATTCATGGCACTTTTATATGCACGCAGAGCATCTAGATTTCCACCTAAGGTTCCGTTTATACCATGTTTACTGACAATAATCCTACCTTTTAGACCTAGCTTAGAACATAGCTCTAATTGCCAAAGTTTCGTCATTTCTGGGTCAATAATTGGAATAAACTTGTAGTATAAAATAATCTTTTCCACAGCCCTATTCTACACTAGTATTGTATTAGGTAAATATCACTATTGCGATTATGCACGTAACTGCAAAAACTATTGCGGCGGTAACTGCAATTTTTGTGCCTGAATTATGTTTTTTCTCGTCATAGGGATTTTCAAACAACGATCTAACATCAGGCGACATTGATTCGTAGGCATTTCCATGACTGATCGAAGAGAGTTCACTATCTCCGGACAATTTTATTAACTCAAGATTATCTTCTGTCTTACTGTTTATATTTTCTTTTTGATCGTCTTTGTGGTCCTTTAATTTGTTTTGCTGTATTTCATATTCGATTTCTTCACCTACCATATGGTCATCAATTGAAAACTCGAACTTCTCTCCGTCTAAATGCGCCTTTACCGCCTCGCGCAACTCACTCTGAGTAATAAGCCCTCGTTCATACAAAATCCTCAAATTGCTCTGTTCTACTGGTACAGTTTCAGCAACGCTAAGTAACATAGGAAAGTTTAGTTGTGCAACAGCTTTGGGCGATATTTTCTTCTCGTTACTATCGAGTTTTTCTGATCGTTTTGACAAGTCCTTTTCTGTAGACCTTGGGTTAACCATGTTTTCTGGTTTAGTATAATTGCTTTCATCTACAGAACTTTCATGAGTGTTTTTTGTTTTATCAGACTTTTGAGAATCTTGTTCTGTTCGCCCTTTTTCCTTTAGTTGTTGGATCTTTTCTGTTTGGGCCGCTGATCGCTCAGGCCGGGATTCAAACTGACGAGCAGCTATTCTTCTTACCTGTAATTCTTTATCAGCAATTGTTTGATGTAGTTGTTTTACTTCTTTTTCTAAACTCTCCTGAATTGGTATCAGTTTTTTTTCTGTGCGTATCCGACCGCGCCTACGTCCGATCATATAACCCACAATTCCAGCTAACAATAATCCACCTGCCCGATTTCTTCTCTCTATTGTATTTGATTGTAATAAATCAGGAGAAGTGACTATTGTAGGTGCAATATTTATATTTTGTGGCCCAAACGGATTAGGAGCTGCTACATTGTTATATACGCCAGTATATGGAGTCCCGTTGCCTCCCGATGTAGGCACAGAGCTGGCGCCAGCGGGCGGATTATTAGGTGGCGATGCTGGAGGTGGTGTTAACTGACTAGGTGTTGCCCTAGGTGTGTTTGGCGCATCTTCATCCTCTGTCGTAAGTTCTGGGTTTTCGATGTCATCGATTTCAGTATCGTCAACCGCTTGTTCTTGTTCTAGGTCTTGATTATTTTCAACTAATAAATCTTCGGCATCTACATGCCGTTCATCTATTCCAAGTTCAGATAATGCATCACTTGCGGCTTCACTTAGCATTTCATCATTTACGTCATTATCTACCCTCAAAGCCTCGTTTAGGTTTTGCAAAAATGCTACGCTGGCTGCATTCTCAGCCTCCTGTTGTGACTCAGGAGCAGACGCATCGAGTTCAAGTCGGGCATCAGGCAGTACTGCCTCGACATAAGACTTAGCAACATCAGCTTTTTCTTCAGCGGCCAATACATCAAGTGGAGCTTCCGATGTTTTGGTTTCTTTTGATTCTTTGTCTTTTTCGGATTCTACAGCCTTGGATACTGGAGCGCGTTCTGTCTTTGTATCCCCTTTTTCTGTTGGCATAAAAAGAGGGATCTTCTTACTCTTACTAGCAGTTTTCTTTTCTTTTTTGTCTGCTTTTTCTTTCTTTTCAGAAAATGACTCGAATGATGACTTCATCATCTTGTCTTTATCGGACTGGTTATTGTCACTGTCCTGTTCCATATATAACTCTTATTCTAGACGAGCAAGAGCTGTATTAGAAACAGTTTTATTTTCTACGATTTATTTTTGCTTGCTCTTTAACTTTTTATTTGGTAAAATTGTTGAATTATTTACAAACTAAAGGAAAGGCGATTAAAAAATGAGAATCAATAAATCTTCGTGTACTATAGTCGCCTACGTGGCGTGCTAGCCACACCTGACAAAACTCTTACACATCCAATTCAATATTTTACACAACTGCACGAACAGGAGGTTCGTGTGCCATGAAACAACCGAAATCAATAAACAAGCAGACTCTGTCTCTATTTTGGCAGTTTACAAAACCACGTAAGCTATATTTTTGGCTTGGCACAATTGGCGCAGGCACCGGCGTGTTTATACAAGATATCATTCCTCCAATTATAATTGCAGGCGCATTTAATAAGCTCCAATTAACTCAATCTGATTTATCATTTCAGAGTTTTTATCCATATATTATCGCTTATTTAATCTGCATGGTTTTAGGAACAATAATTTGGAGAGCGCAAGTTTGGTTTGTTTGGCGTTATGAAATTCCTGGAGTGAGAGATATGGCAGTGCATATTTTTGATCATCTTCAAAAAATGGGTGCAACATTCCATGCCAACCGTTTTGGAGGATCATTGGTATCACAAACAAATAAGTTTCTTGGTGCATACGAACGAACTATGGACGAATTCACCTGGAGCATTGTGACAGGAGTCGTTGCATTTATTACGTCAATAATTATCTTAGGCTTTACGGCAACTTTATACGCAATTATTTTTGCATCAGTAAGTGTCATATTCTTTGCCTATACATTTAAGCGAACTCAGAAGAATCTCAAATATGATCGAGCCCTAGCTGCTAGCGAAAGTCTAAGAACGGCAAAACTAGCAGACATGATAACCAACGCATCTGCAGTATCTACTTACGCGGGAGAGCAACACGAGAAACAACTATTCAAAAAACAGACGGACCATACGGTCAGAACTTATTATGAACTTTTAAAACAAGCGGTCGTAACAGATACAATAAGCCAAACCATGACTAATACCATAGCGCTGTTATCATTCGTGTCCGGTATCCTGGCTATAACAATCCTGCATAGACCAGCTGGAGTACTTTATCTTGCCGTAAATTACACTATGCAGCTTACTAGACGATTATGGGAGTCTCGAAGGGTAATGCGCAACCTAAATCGCTCATTTGGTGATGCCACTGATATGACAGAAATTCTAGGACTTATACCGGACATATTAGATAAGCCCAACGCGCATGCAATCAAAGCTAGTCGTGGCGATATACGCCTCGAAGAAGTCAATTTCTTCTACCCCGATCAGTCAAATAAACTTCTATTTGAAAACTTAAACCTACATGTTAAACCAGGAGAAAAAATTGGACTTGTGGGTAAATCAGGTAGCGGCAAGACGACTCTAACTAAAATACTTCTTCGTCTTATAGATATAAGTGATGGGCATATATTAATCGACGGTCAAAATATTTCAGATGTAACCCAAAGATCGTTGCGTAAATCTATAGCTTACGTTCCACAAGAACCGTTAATGTTTCATCGCACAATCGCTGAAAATATAAAATATGGCAACCCTGAAGCTTCTGATGAAGAAATGGCCATTGTTTCAAGAATGGCCAACGCACATGAGTTTATAGAGTCATTGCCCGACGGATTTAAAACTCTTGTTGGTGAACGAGGAGTTAAATTAAGCGGTGGTCAGCGACAACGCGTAGCGATCGCTCGAGCTATGCTAAAAAATGCGCCAATCCTGCTACTGGATGAAGCAACCAGCGCCCTTGATAGTGAAAGTGAAGTATTGATACAAGAAGCATTATGGAAACTTATGGAAGGGCGAACGGCAATCGTTATCGCACATCGATTAAGCACTATTCAGAAAATGGATAGAATCATTGTTATGGATGAAGGTAAGATCATAGAACAAGGCACGCACAAAGAACTTATTCGCGCTGGCGGGACCTACTCAGAACTATGGACACACCAGTCCGGTGGATTCATAGAAGTTTAACCAAGAAACTAAACAGAAGCTGTACTATTCTTTGGTTTCTTCAGATGACACCTCTACGGTGTCAGTACTTGCATCGGCTGCTTCTTCAGCTGATTCTTCGCTCATTTGAGCTTTGGTTTCTTCTACAAGAGCTATAGTTGTTTCAGCCTCTGTCAAAATCGTAACTCCTGATGGAACTGTTAGGTCAGATACATGAAGTTTATCGCCAATTTCAACAAGCTTTGATGCGTCCAGTACAATTTGATCCGGCAAGTCTTTCGGAAATGCTTCAACCTCTACTGTCGTCACATTGGTAAGAACCATAAAACCAGCTTTTTCGGCCGGGATCTCGCCTTCAAGAACAACAGGTACTTCTGTCTGAATCTTTTCGTTTTGTTTGATGGCCTGAAAAACAATGTGCTGTATTGTGTGTTTTTTTGGCTCAAAATCTACTTGTTTAATAATCGCTAGGTGCTCTTTACCGTCTAATTTTAATGCGACGGCATGGTGCTTGCCTGCTTGCTTATACACCTTAGCAAGAGCAATGTCATTTCCCATTACCATAATAGAAGGATTGCCGTGATCATGAATCACTGCTGGTACATTACCTGTTCGGCGCAATCCATTTAAGCCTTTTCTTATTACTTCTCTTGATTGTAGTTCCACCGTAATGTCATCTCGCGACATAGCCCCTCCTTATTTAGGTCATTGGTCAATAGTATGTAATCTATTATAACAGATTATCGGCTGGATTCTTTGCGATAAACAGGATATTCTTTAACTTACATGTTTGATGTTAATAATTTGGTTCAAAGTGGCGGGATACTGCTTGTATCTTTAATTATTTTTGCAGAATCAGGGCTTTTGATTGGGTTCTTTTTACCGGGAGACACCTTGCTACTTGGCGCAGGCATAATTGCCTCTCAAGGGCAAATATCTATATACGTTCTTATTCTGTCGGTAGTGATAGCAGCAGTACTTGGAGACAATGTTGGCTATAGTATTGGGCGGCGCACTGGTCATAAGATATTCAAAAAAGAAGATGGCATCCTTTTCCAAAAAGAACACCTTGAACGTGCTGAAGCATTCTATGAAAAACATGGCGGAAAGACAATAATAATAGCTCGTTTTGTGCCAATTGTTCGAACTTTTGCACCTCTGGTTGCTGGCGTAGGCAAGATGCCTAGAAAAAAATTCATGTCATATAATGTCGTCGGTGCAGTTCTCTGGGGCGCCGGAATCACCCTATTGGGATACTGGTTTGGCAGCAAGGTGCCACATCTAGATAAATATATTAATTACGTATTAGTTGGCGTTATTATCGCCAGTCTCGGGTTTTCGTTTTTACATTTGCTGCGCGAAGAAAGAGTTCGCAAGGCTATGTGGGCCCGGATTAAAAAGACTTTACGATTATTTACTCTAAATAAAAAAATCTAAGCAGCAGACGATTCTGTTGCAATCGACAGGTAACGGGCACTATCGTACCTTGGCTCATCTAGAAATCTAACCGCATAATCTATTTCCTTTGAGAGTATTGCATCGTCGACCGGCACTTCCGTCATAAGTTCTAAAATTGACCGGGCTGCGACTATATAACTATCGACTTCTTTTGGTGCAGCATTCAACATACTTTCAACAATTAACAAAAATTGCCCGTCTAGCATGATTTGCTTGGTAAACTCGGGACAAATCTCTGCTAGTTCTTGCTGTGTAAATGGTCGAGTAGACACTGTTATTCTCTACAGCATTTTACTTAGATATTGACCAGTGTAAGACTTTTTGTTTTTTGCGACTGCTTCAGGGGTGCCTTCGGCCACCACCATACCCCCACCGTCACCTCCTTCTGGACCCATGTCAATGACCCAGTCGGCGTTCTTGACAACATCAAGGTTGTGTTCAATTACGATCATACTATTTCCCGAGTCAACAAGGGCATGAAGAACTACAAGCAATTTATTGACATCTTCCATGTGAAGGCCTGTCGTAGGTTCATCAAGAATATAGAGGGTTCTGCCAGTCGGTCGTCTGGAGAGTTCGGTCGCAAGTTTTACCCGCTGGGCTTCTCCGCCTGAAAGAGTTGTCGCCGACTGACCAAGCTGTATGTAGCCAAGACCTACTTCTACTAATGTTTGTAATTTGCGAGATATGGACGGAATATTCTCAAAAAACTCTAAGGCATCATCACATGTCATGTGCAAAATATCACTAATAGTTTTGCCTTTATAATGAATTTCTAATGCTTCACGATTATAGCGTTTGCCCTGACATTCCTCGCATGGGACATACACATCCGGCAAAAAGTGCATTTCTATTTTAATAATTCCATCACCTGAACAGTTTTCGCAACGACCACCCTTAACATTGAAACTAAACCTACCCGGGCCGTAGCCTCTTAGCTTTGCCTCTGGAACGCCAGCAAATAACTCTCTTATAGGCGTGAATAGGCCTGTGTAGGTGGCGGGATTTGATCTAGGTGTGCGCCCTATAGGTGATTGATCAATATTAATAACTTTGTCTAAATGTTCAATACCGGTCACCTCATCATGACGTCCGGGAACCTCATTAGCACGCATCAAACGAGCAGATAATTCCTTGGCAAGAATATCGTTAACTAATGATGATTTTCCAGAACCCGATACGCCACTGACTACAACAAATTTGCCCAAAGGAAATTCTACAGTTACATTACGTAGATTATTTTCTTTAGCGCCGATAATAGTTAATGATTTTTGGTTGCCTTTACGACGATTCTTAGGTGTTAGGATTGATTTTTTCCCAAGCAAATACTGTCCAGTCACGCTATTTGGGTTTTGTTCAACCTCCAAAGGCGTACCTTCTGCGATAACATTTCCACCATTAACACCTGCGCCCGGCCCGATATCGAGTAAATAGTCTGCTGTTCTGATAGTTTCTTCATCGTGCTCAACGACTATAACGGTATTTCCAATGTCTCTAAGGTGTTTTAAGGTGTTGATCAGGCGACCATTATCTCTTTGGTGTAATCCAATACTTGGTTCGTCAAGAACATATAGAACACCCTGTAAACCCGAGCCAATTTGGGTAGCAAGGCGAATTCTCTGCGCCTCTCCACCAGAAAGGGTTACTGCGCTTCTGGCTAGACTAAGATAATTAAGACCAACATCGTGCATAAACCCAAGTCTAGCCATAACTTCTTTAAATATTTGTTGAGCAATAGTTTGTTCTTTTTCTGTTAATTTAACAGAAGTAAAAAACAAGATAGCGTCATCAATTGAAAGTTCACAGATATCCATAATAGACTTGTCGTGAAATGTCACCGCTAGAACTTCAGGGCGAAGACGTCGACCAACACAAACATGACACGGTTTTTCGCGCATAAACCGCTCTATATCACGACGCATGAAGTCACTATCAGTCTCCTTATGCCTACGTTCTAGGTTGGGGATTACTCCTTCATAAGTAGTCTGGAACTGACGCCCAGAGCCAAGTGACACATTATATGTTTCATCACCTGTTCCAAATAAAATCTTATCTAGATCGCTTTTCTTTAGCTCACCCGTAGGCTCTTGTAGCGAAAAGCCAAACTTATCGGCAACTGCTTGCATTTTTTTGGTATACCATGCGTCTGCATTAATCCGATTAAAAGGGCGAATCGCACCTTCCGCTATTGTTAGCTTGCCATTTGGAATTACAAGCTCTGGGTCAACTTCTAATCGAGATCCGAGACCAGTACAAGTTGGGCAAGCGCCATGCGGACTATTAAAACTAAATGTCCTCGGTTCAAGATCTGGGATCATAACTTCAGGATGATCGATACAAGCATAATGGAGGCTGTAGTTATGAAGCTCCTGAGAATCTGCATTAAGAACACTTAGCTTGCCGTCAGCAATTGTAAATGCTTGTTCTACGGATTGGACTAATCGGCTCTTGCTTTCTTCGTTATTTACAATACGATCAACAACTATTTCAATAGAGTGTTTATAGTTTTTATCTAAATCTGGGAACTCATCGAGTGCGTAAACTACGCCGTCCACTCTCGCCCGCGCGAAACCCAATCTCTGGTATTGTTCAGGGACGTGTTCAAATGCACCTTTTTTATCATCAACCACTGGCGCAAGTATCATTAGCTTTGCGCCACTTGAATGACCTACGACTTGATCCACAACAGCTGCTGGGGTTTGTCTCTCAACTGGGTTGCCGCACACCGAACAATGAGGAATACCTACCCTCGCAAAGAGTAGCCGTAAATAATCATAAATTTCTGTTACCGTAGCTACTGTTGATCTAGGATTACGACTGGTTGATTTTTGATCAATACTAATTGCAGGGCTCAAACCATCAATTTGATCAACATCAGGTTTTTCCATTAACCCCAAAAACTGACGGGCATAACTACTGAGTGACTCAACATAACGACGCTGTCCCTCGGCATATATAGTGTCAAAAGCAAGCGAAGACTTACCAGAACCCGATAGACCCGTAATCACCACTAATTTTTCACGCGGGATAGTAACATCAACGTTTTTTAAGTTGTGTTCTCGGGCTCCTTTAACGACAATTGCATCACTCATAAAGTCGACCAATTATACCTGAAAATCAACTATTTTTCCATCAAGTGTCGCTACTACTACGAAATCCCGGTAAGTACGATGGCCCAAGATGAACTTCATGCACAGCATGAACACTAAATGAAGTTGTAATGGCTTCAACAATGCTTTCTTCTAGCGCTGGATCTTCATTAACTGGACGTGACTCTTTAGGTATTTTAGGTATGTCCAACTGCCCAAGGTACAGTTCCATGTTGCCAGGCTTTTTTATCTTTTTTTCAAGACCATGTACTCCATTTTCGGCCAAAACTTCGTAGTAGCCGATTCGTTCGTTGACTAAATCTTCAGATACCAACGGCAGGAAAAGCATGCTTTTTGGGCCATTGTGATTTGTTCGTCTCAATACAACACTCCCAATTTTTGCTATGACGTTGTCATCCCAAGCCCTACCTGCACAGTCAAGTTTCCTACGGTACGCATCAAACCCAAGTTTAAATCCACGATTCAGATCTGCACTAACAGTACGTGGATCAAGCATGAATAGTGGGTGCCTATAAACCTCTTTCTTGAAGCAAGGTACTATCCCGTCGTCCATCATGTCCATTAACGCGCCATTAATTATCGAAGAGTCATCTTCACTAACCATGCGCACTATCTTCAAAACATTACGCCTGTAATGCGCGACCTGCTCTGGAGCAGGATTGAAATTGTATATTTTTTTATTTCTCCTCGGCATGATTATATTTTAGTTCATTTATTCTTAAGGGTAGAATTCCAAAGGTAAAAGGGACACCTCCTCGCCAATCGGCATATTTGCATCCAAAACCTTCTTGATATGCTCCTGATCATAATTACTAATAAAATGTGGAGCGTTACCAAGGGAAACATGCATTGGGAAAACATGTTTCTTTGGTTTATGAATACCTATTTCGCTCATGACTGTATCAACAATAAGATGTTCTTCAGAAAGGTCATCGCTAATAAGTACTAGTCCAATTGTACGACTGTTAATGACCGCTGCAGAGCCCAGGACAGCAACAAGCTCGTCCGTACATACCTTCTCAATCGTATCCCTGGCTTCTCGTTGTTGTTTTGCGAATTTATATCCCACAATAATACCACGTGTTAATTGCGAATCGACTCTGCGCAAAGGTAGCATTGTGTCGTATAAAGCTTCTCGCGGTTTTACGTATTTTGGTAACTCTTCATCATTGCAAAGTTGTAAAATTGTTTCTAATAATGGGGCCTGAGAAGCCTTAGTAAATGGCCTTCGAATACCAAAAGGTTTGGGTCTAGGAGACCTTAGCGCCATCCTTAGTTCTTTATCAGATGGCGCTAAATTTGATCTTTGCAGATGTGCTTGTCTTCTGGACACCAAATCTCCCTTCGTGCCCACCGATGATTTATTTATGTTCTAATTCTACCAGCAACACTATCTTCTGTGAATACTGTTAATAGCATGCTAGTCTGTCTAAAGTATGAAAATTGCTATTCAGGGGCAGGAAGCCTCATTTCACGATCTTGCTGCTAGGAAGTATTTCGGAGAAGATATTGAGATCAAGTACTGTGGCAACTTCAAGGACGTCTTTGAAAGTCTACGCGACCACTCTGTTGACTATGGAGTTGCCGCTCTCGAAAACTCACTTTTTGGCACAATCAACCCAGTTTATGATCTATTACTAAGTAACCACTATACAATTGTCGGCGAAGTATATCTCAGGGTTGAATTCTGCTTGATAGGGTTACCTGGAACAAAGTTAAGCAAAGTGACTGAGGTTCATTCGCAACTTCCTGCTCTCGTGGAATGCGAAACATTCTTATCTGACAAACTAAAACATGCCGCTCAAATTGAAGAATATGACACCGCCGGTAGCGTAGAACTTATTAAAAAATTAAACGACACGTCCAAAGTAGCAATCGCAAGTGCTCAAGCCGCCAAAGCTAATGGACTAGAAATTTTAGCAACAAATATTGAAACGCACCACGAAAACTATACAAGATTTGCAGTATTGCAGCGTCAAATAGAATATGTATCTGGCGAGCATACTTCCGCAAATAAGACTTCACTCATTCTACAAACACCACATGACACAAAAGCTGGATCCCTGTTTCACGCACTCAAAGTGTTTGCAAAGTACGATATCAACCTATCGGCTCTGCACTCACGCCCTATTATCGGCAGAGCCTGGCACTACAAATTCTATATAGATATAGACATCGCTCACAACGATGTTAATTATCAATCGGTGATTAACCAACTCGAAAGCTCAGGCTGCAAAATCGATATTCTTGGAAACTATAAGAATGGCCTGTCCTAACCTATAATAATACTTGTAATGCAGTCATTAAAAAAGAAGCTGAAATATATATTAATCGAGTTAGCCGGGATATCCTTGATTATTTTGGCAGGCCTAACTGGCTGGCTACCCGGGCCTGGCGGTATACCTCTATTGATCGCTGGGTTAGGCTTGTTATCAATAAATCACGAATGGGCACGACGATGGTTAATGTCAGTTAAAAAACATGGCATCAACATCTCTGATAAAATATTTAACAATTCTCCGATAATAACCCTATTAATAGACATATTGGGAATCGCTATTATTGCGCTCGCGGTATTTGTTGTTTCATATTTTACTAAAACTATCATACGCACAGTCGCAGTCTGGCTTGTGATTGTCGCTATCGCATTACTTCTTGGAAACCGCGGACGCTTCAAAAAATTTAAGCGTAAGTAATTATTCTTTACTATATTATTGACTTTTTGAATAACTTAGCGTAGAGTAACAACAAACTAAGGCTGAGGGCTTTTTATGCTAGAGTTAATCATCCTGGGTCGCATACCCGGGACAACTATTGAAATTACCTTTAAATGGGTACTCGTAATTGCAGCTACATTGTTGGCGACATATGATTTTTTTCGCGTAAAGCGCAGAAAACATACTAACGACAACGTTAGTATTAGAGATCTCGCAATCTAATACTACTCATTAAATGGCAAGATACTCTCGCCGTACAGTTGCAATTCTTCGAGTAAGTATGTTTGTTTGGGCGAGATATCTGGCTGTTTAGCAAGTTCTGCTAGTCTGGCAAAATATCGGCTGGCACGACTTGTAGCGCCGCCGCCTAGCAGTTTTCGCTCACGATACTGTTCCCACTGCATAGCTTCTTCTTCTGACAAAGCAGATTGATAATTCCTAGCTTTGTATAATGGCAAAAGCGACTGAAGCCTGCCGTCATGGAAAACGATATCTTCGTTTGAAATATCTTGTGACTGGGATGCACGTATAAGACTCATCTTAGTCTGGTCGCCTTCTGAAAAAAAGCCTTCGTACAGCCGACCGTCCACTTCAGTTTCATCTTCAAGTAATTTAGTTTGTTGTCTTTTATCGAGTAATTCTATGGCTAATTTTATTTTGACTTCCAACTGATCCTGCAACTGTTTGAGCGTACGAAAATTCTTGAGATACTCTGACTGAACAAGCTCGAGACGATCTCTGGATACGTCATCTAGTACTAATAAAGGCGCAATTGCAGGGCAGCGATTGTATTTGAGGGTTTTTAGCGGCAATCTTGGCCCCTCTTGGTCGCTGCGTCTTCGCATTGCTTCCGCCAATTCTTCTGGCGAAAGATCGGCAAATGCACTTGGGTCATAGCGCAAATCAAACACTAATGCCCCACCTTGCTGACTAGGATGCTCAGCTAATAATCCAACAACCGTTGTCTTTTCATAATCACTGTTGTATTTACCCGATGTATAAATAAACGGCTTATCCTGAAGTACTAATGCGGCAACATTCTTTTTATTCCGCATTTCTAATAAATAATTAAACAGTTTCGGTTGTTTATTATAGACCAGTCTTGCTAGGGCAATTGAAGCAGTCACATCAGCCAAAGCATCATGAGCATTTGCGTGCGCAATACCGTTTAACTCAGTTAAAAGTTCAAGTCTATTAGATGGTTTACCGTCTGGCGCGAACGGCCAATTAATACCTTCTGGCCTTAATGCCCTAGTCATACGCACGACATCCAACAAGTCCCAACGACTCCTACCTTCTCGCCACTCCCATTCATATGGGTCATAGAAATTACGATAATGCATAAAGCGCATAAACTCATCATCGAATCGTATAGTATTAAAACCGACAAAAATTGTACCTGGAGTCGCCACTTCGCTTTGGAATATTTTTAGAAATTCAACTTCACTGATTCCATCACTGATTGTTTTTTGTGGAGTAATCCCAGTAACAAGTACAGCATCAGGTTCCGGTAAAATATCATTGTTCATCTTAATAAGAATATTGTGAGGCTCGCCAATTGGTTTCATTTTTAAATCAGTGCGCTGACCAGCAAACTGCATAACCCTAGCTTCTCTTGGGTTGAAGCCGCTCGTTTCGAGATCGTAAAAATAAAATGTCTGTACCATGATTAATAGTTTATCATCTGATAACGTATTAATGATTTATGTCGCATGAGTCATTCGTCTGTCAGGCTGAGATAGAAATACGTTAATATTCAATAGTTCCTTTGGTACCAATAGCAATTTCATCACCAGGTTCAATGCCTTTACGCACAAGCTCGTGAAGAATACCCATTTTTTTCATAATATCTCTTAGTCTTTCAACACCTGCATCGTTTTCAAAATCAGTTCGAGCAGCAAATCGTTCAATTTTTTTGCCAGTCACCATAAACTTAGACCCGGATTTTGCAATCGTCCATTTTTGAGAATCATCTTCCAGGCGAAGGACAGGAATCGTTATTTCTAGATCTTTAGAGATTTTTTTGGCACGCTCTTTTGTTACCACAGTTGATACGACTCTAAGTAATTCCGAAACACCTTCTTTACTGTGCGAAGATACTGGCATTATAGGTGTTTTCTTGGGAGCAACCTTTTTTATCTGAGCGATTTTATCTTCAATAATTTCATTGTCCAAGCCCTCAATTTTAGTAAGCATTACGATCTGGGGTTTTTTACTTAGATCAACAATATAAGACGACAACTCCCCCTGTATAGTTTCGTATGTCCCAACCACATCATCTTGGTAAGCATCAATAAGGTGCAGGATAACAGCCGTACGTTCAATGTGACGGAGAAATTCATCGCCAAGACCTTTGCCCTTACTTGCACCCTCGATCAAGCCAGGTATATCAGCAATCAGCATTGATACATTATCAATATCAACGACACCTAGATTAGGAACAAGTGTAGTGAAGGGGTAATTTGCAATCTCTGGCTTTGCATTGCTAACAGAAGCCAAAAAAGTAGATTTGCCAGCGTTAGGAAGCCCCACTAATCCTACGTCAGCAATCATTTTTAGTTCAAATAAGAGTTCCATATTCTCGCCTTCTTCACCCTTTTCGGCAATCCTAGGAGCCTGTCTTGTCGATGATATAAAATGAGCATTACCATACCCGCCCTTGCCACCCTTGGCAATAATTACTTCTTGACCATCTTCAGTCAAATCAGCAAGTATCGTTCCGTTGGCATAATACATAACCGTGCCTACAGGTACTTGTATGTATAAATCTTCGCCATTCTTGCCGTGTCGATTACGCTTAGATCCTGGACTTCCGGATTTTGCGTGTATGAGTTTATTGTAGCGATATGTCGATAGTGTATTCTGGTTTCTGCTTGCAGTTGCAACAACATCACCACCTTTGCCGCCATCGCCGCCATCTGGACCACCTCGATCAATATATTTCTCATGGCGCCAACTTACAACACCATCTCCACCGTCACCTGCATGAACTTTTACCTTTACTTTATCTACAAACATATACATAGGATATAGAAGTTAGGCGATTGACGCCAGAGGTAAAAATATTGTACGTTTATATCATTTTAATAAATATAGCCGTAGGAAGCTGCCTGAGCGGGTGTTAGAGTCTTTGTGCTGACACGACCCCAACCAGCGGTGTTCATCTCAGAAACATGAACTGTTCCATCCGGGTCAACAGATTCAACGTATCCAACATGCCCATAATAGTCTCTAGGTGGCGTCCAAATAACAGCTCCAGCTGCAGGCGTATTGCCCACACCGAGCCCAGCGCGCTGCGCAAGCACTTTCCAGCTACTAGCGTTACCCAAATTACTTGGAATTGGCCTACCAGACTGTGAACGCCTCACAGCTGCGTACCAGGTGCAGTAACCATAGTCATAGCCATTGCTACCGCCGTATATTGGCGCAAAGCCACCCCAGGCAAAACTTGCCCCACTATAAATACCTGTATTTTGTGTTGCGGCCGCACGAGCAACGGGTTGGGTGCCGTCTGGGATAATAATTTGAACGCCAGCTTTCAAGCCAGAAACTTCAGCATCATTAAAAGCTATAATTGCATCTTTATTTGTCCTATATCTCTCTGCTAGAGTTTCTGGCGTATCGCCGCTTTTAACTGTATAAACAATTGCGTTTACACCATTAGGTGGGATAACGATCTGCTTGCCAGCAGCAATAACATCTCCTGTCAGCCCATTGCTCCACCGTATACTGTCAGAAGAAACACTAAATTTCGAAGCAATGGACGAAATAGTATCACCTGCTACGGCCGTGTAATTTTGGATATCCTGATTTGATTTTCGCGCAGTCACAACCACTTGTGGCTTGGCAACCACTTTGTCGTCCGCGGGCGTCATAGCAAGTTGAGAGCTTTCAGTATCTGCTTGATTTTTTACAGCATTAACCTCAGTAAGCCCTGTAAGCTTGGCTACATGAACGGCTATATCAGCGGACGACAGTTGATCTAGTGGATTTTCTGAAGATGATGAAGTATCGGCGCCAACTAATGAATTTTGTGCATTACCTTTGTTGGCACTAGAATTGTTTGCTACAAAAATAAACACAACAAATAAAAGTATAATATTGGCTGTCAATAGCCCATATCTTATGAGTCTTTTACGAGACTTTCGAACAGTTTTTCGAAATAGGCGTCTGTAATTTTTTGCTTTTTTTTGAACACCATGTTTGGAGCTCAGTGTAACTGGTTGAGTACTAATATATAATCTCCGGATTCTTGATGCGAATCCTCACTTGCATCTGGTTCTTAGCTAATATTTTCAAGAAAGATCGACCAATCTTGATATCAATGATATAAATCAGTGCAAGTACAACTCGACATAAACAATAACGCGTTTACTTGAGTTGCTGATATATGGTATCAAAAAAGTCGTTCCAAATCAACCATATAGTATAACCTTTACCCCTGTTCTATTGAGAAGAACAAAGTGTTTTACAGTGATCTTTTGTTAACTGTTCATGCTCATCTAGGCTGCTAGAAAAATATGTTTTTCCGTCGTCACCAGCAACAAAGAATAGATAATCCGTTTGGGAAGGGTTTGCTATAGCCTCTAAGGCAGTTTTTGACACATTACTTATAGGGGTAGGAGGTAAACCCGTATGATTATATGTATTGTAAGTAGATTCATATTTTAGCGATGGTTTTTCGCCGGCCAAAATAGCTCCGTATGATGCCGTAGCATCCGACTCGAGCGCACGACCTTCGCGAAGCCGTCTCAAAAACACCTGAGCTACAGTTTTCTTATCCTCAGGGTTGCTTACTTCCTGGTCTACAATAGAAGCCAATATTACCCCCTCATGAACAGTAAGCCCCTGGCGAACCATTCCAGCTCGTAATTCGGGAGATAGGTGCTTTTGCATTTCATCCAATGATGCCTTTATTATTGTTTGCGGACTCGTTTCGGCTGTTTTTTGGAATGATTCAGGATACAAATAGCCCTCTAGGCTTGCGCCCTTTGGTTTATCAACTAGCGCGGGGTGATCTTCGTACTGTCCAGGCTCCAGAGCCTTATCAACTAACTGTTCACTAAAACCAGCTGAAACAAGCGCTTTTCTTATTTGATCAATACGCTGGGCTGGCAAGATTGTAACTAGGTCGGTTGCGACCTTACCTTGAGTTAGAACGGTAGTTATTTCTTGTATGCTTTGATTTGGCCGAAAATAATAAGTTCCGGCTTGTATATCATTACGCAAGTTATTATTTCTGACATACCACTCAAACGCCCATCCCGCACGAATAACACCATGTTTTTCTAGAATCGCTCCAATCTCTTTTACACTTGAACCCAACGGAACTGTTACGAGTTGTGTTTTCTGAGAGGCGCTAACAGGTTTTAAATGATCATTGTACGACTTTCTTACAACAAACACCGAACTAACAATTACGAGTATTACTATAATTATTGCAGCAGCAATAATTATCGGCCAGGCTGATTTTCGGGTTTTTGCTGCGTATTTCAATGCAAATCTCCATTACCCGTTATAGACAAATAATCTTCCAGGATATATGTTGCAGCAAGCGAATCAATATCTGCCTTGGAATAGCTTTTCTTGCTTTTCTGTAGCTCTTCTTCTGCCTTATGCGAGGTTAGATCTTCTTCTTGAAATGCGATTTTTATGTCAGTTTTCTGTTGTAATGTTTTTACAAAATCTTTCGTATAAACGGTCTGGTCGGTGTCTTTACCAGCAAGACTGCGTGGGATACCGACAACTATAAGACTGGTAACCTGGGCCTGAATTATATCGCGAAGTGCATCCCACACGTTGTCGTCATTAATAATGGTTTTTAGCGGAGACGGGAATCCTAACTTTGCGTGAGCAATTGCCACACCAATTCGTCGCTTACCAACATCTAAACCTATTATATTACTGTCCATTACTCTGCTCAAAAACTACCGTAATCTTGTTAACGTCTTTTGGAATCTTAGCTACCCAGAAAGGACTATAAATCACCTCTACATCCTGGACCCCTGGTTGTTTTAATATCTCTTGTGCCTCGCCGCGACGCTTGCCAGCCACGGATTTTTTGATCTCATCCGCATTGAGTTTGGGCCCCGCAACCACGTTAGATTTTACATTCAATCGAGTTTTGCCGTTTGCTTGGCGATCAAACACCTGGTAAGTGGCGCCGTTCATGCCATCATCAATAATCATTTGTTTATTTGGATCGATCTCTTTATTTGCCTGGTCTTCGATTAGCTTCTTGATACCATCTTTTTGAGCGCCTAACATAGAGTGCGTCACGACAACATTTACAACCACTTCATTAGCTTCGGTACCTACCGCAGGAGTGGATGTTGTAACCGGTTCGCCGCTTGCATATGTTTCAGTAATTGGCACATAACCCTCTTTAGTTAAGTCACTTTGAATTTCGGCTTTTACGCCATCGGTATTGTTTTGCTCGGATGCTTTTTGTTTGGCTGTGTCCACGTCTTGCTGACTAACTACTTTTACTATTTTATCGGTACCGCCTGTCATGTTTGAACCCGAACCGGTGATGCCACTGACTGCAGCTGTGTATGTTCGAGCACTTAGGTTATAAGAACCTCCGCCTGTAGATGCCGTAACACCGACAGTTTCGCTTAGTCCAAACTCGTCGCTTTTACAATTTGAACCACTAAACAATGCGGGCTCTAACGTAACGGCCTCGTTTGTTACAAATGTAAATTGTCCACTTGAAAATGCTGAGCCTGCTGGCAGGGTATGCGACTCCCCGTCATTTATACAGTTCGTGACAATCATAGAGCCCTTCGCTTTGTCTCCAAGATTCTTCTCGCCGGTGGTAGCAACTTTCTGTGTACTTGTCTTTTTAGATTCCTTAACGACGGCTGGAACTATTTTATTTTCTTGATCGACTGTCTTTACAGCGGGATCAGCCGTAAATGTCACATCTACGTTGGTTGTTGTAGTGTCTGTTTTTATCACTATTTTTGCTTTTGGCATTACATAAAACGCAAAATACCAGCCTACTGCTAGTAGTATGAAAATACCCAAGCCCAAGAATAATTTTTTACGAAATGTATCAAAATTTGGGATTTTAAACTTTTTGTTCTTTTTATCTTTTTTAGGTTTCTTGTCCTTAACTTTCGTCGCGCCAGACGAAGTCGATGATTTTTCATTATCGTCATTATCAACTTCGATAGCCTCTTCTTCGGGCGAGCCAGCGAGCTCGCCAACTGGCTTAGAAGTATCGACGTCATCGTTATCAGGGTATGTTAAATCTTCAGTTGTCGCAGCGACCACACCGCTATCTGGAATAAATGGCTTACTCTGTAACGTTTTTGCCGTATACAATCCGACCGCACCAGCCAATGGCATCACACTAGCTTCTGACGTTATCAGCACGAGACTCTTTCCGGCTTCATCTGATGCGCGCTTTAGTAGCCTCATATTAACAACACTTTGCAAAACAGACGCACGCTTTGGTAACACCAAGGCAACTATTTTTTTATTTGATGACACTACCTTGTCGATAATACTCGTAATTTCGTCATCAATATCTATATAAATAGTGTCTTTTTGGTCGCTCATGCCTGCAACATCCTATCTATTCTCTGCTTGATTGAACCGGCAGATGAACTACTGTGCTGCTGCATAGTGTCTAGTCCAACCCTCAAAAGACCCATAGCCGTTATATAGGTGTGGTCATTTACTCTACCGGTCTTGTCGGTCACTCCTACAACTTGCTCTGGGTGTATATGCTGCACATTGGGTTTCTTAGTAAAAGGCAGTGTTTTGTACCAATCTGATCGCTCTAATTGTTCAAATAGAATATCTAGACTCGAGCCTCCTCCGCACAGGAGTACGCGATTCGGCAACTGATCAAGTTGAGGGAATTCGGCTAAAGCCAGTTCAACGCCGTTAACCCACACCCCTGCTGTTCTACTTAGAACTGACTCAATTTGAGCACGGTCTTTTTTGGCTATTTTGTTAGTACTAAGACCTAGTTTAAGCTCTTCGGCCTCGTCAAATGACACATCCATAGATCGCTCAACCGAACGAGTATAGGCTCTACCGCCTATACCGAACATTTTTGTCCCTTGTACTCCGCCATCATTAATAACAGCGATATCTGTTGTTCCGCCACCTACATCCATTAAAATCGCACTCATTGTTGTGTTGTGATCGTCACCAATTACCGAACGAGCAACCGCAAAGGGTTCTGCGGCAACCGCTAGCAGATCAAGATCTAGTTCAAGCGCAGTACGTTCCAATGCCCCAATGTGAATTAGCGGCGCAAAAGCTGTATACAGTTGTACTACCACTTCTTTACCCTGAAATCCAACAGGGTTTGTGACTGGATAGCCATCAATAGTTATACCTACGAGGGCACTATTAATCAGTCGAACTTCTAGGTCTTTGCCGCCTAACTCAAGCATAATTTGCTTTTTAGCTTTAGTCTGAGCACGTTCCTGGACCAAGCTAATAATTTGCTCTATCTCGGTGATATCAAGTGCTTTTGAAGGGTTTTTACGGTTACATTTGACAGTAATGGTAGTCCCTTTAACAAGTTCACCAGCAATACCAATAACAGCTGTTCGCACACTTATGCCAGCTTGCTCCTCAGCCTCGTTCAATGCTTGATCGCAATTTGCTACAACTGCACCAATATCGGCGATCGCGCCAGCCTGCATATCATTAAAACTCTGGTGAGCGCGTCCAACACCTATAATCTCAATGTGGTCATCGATAATCTGAGCGATCAAAGCCTTAACATATTCAGTACCTATATCAAGACCAACAAGATACTGACCCTCTGACCCAGTTTTTTTTGTGCGTAACGCTTTAATTTTATCAAGCATAATCGGTACTTATTGTACCACGTCCACCTCTTGTACTAAAGAGGTAACATCGACTATCATTCCCTCTCCACGTAAGTCATTAATGGTAAAACCTATCTCGTCCTTCGCCTCATAAAGATCTTCTAATTCTTTAACACTAAGATCTGAAGAAAAATCAGCGTTAGCAGGCATAAGTCTAAGTTTCCCACCGACAATCCGTCTCGCCAGTTCTTCAGCCGTATCTTCAACATATACTTCAGCTATCGGTAATCGTGGCGGGCGACCAATTATATCTATTCTCATACTGTCCTCAATAAATTTAAACAATGGTTATCTGGATTACAAGATTGCATATATTATTGAAGGACAGCTTTGATACGGCGAATCCCAGCCGAACTAGCCTCTTCTTTAAGAATCTTAAATTTCTTACCATCTTCAATAAGTTGATGCGTATGGTCAACATGCGGACCACCACATATTTCGAAACTAAAGGGTTTGTCGGCACCATCAGCTATCATTTTGTAAACCTTAACCGTGTCACCATATCTATCACCAAATTGACCAAGCGCACCCAGCTTACCAGTAGCTTCTTCGGTTGAATATTCTGCCCAGGTTACTTTTAGATCTTTCCCTATTTGTTCATTAACGATTTCTTCAACTTCTGTTAGCTGTTCACGAGTAACTTTTTCAGGATGACTAAAGTCAAACCTCAAACGCTCCTCGGTAATATTTGATCCTCTCTGTATAACATGATCACCCAATACGTCACGTAAAGCCTGGTACATCAAATGGGTGGCAGTATGGTATTTTTTATGTTGCATCGTCTGCCCACCAAGCCCACCCTTGAAGGTACCTTTTGTAGCCGTCTGAGAACGTTGACGCTGTTCCGTCATCTTTGCCTCAAACTCGATGCGCCAATCCTGCGAAACTTCACAGCCCTGGATTGCAGCTTCTTCAACGCTTAGTTCAGCAGGGAAGCCATACGTATCATAAAGTGTAAATATTTGATCGCCTCCCAACTTACCATTTTGAGCCATCTTCTGTAATTCCCTAACACCTTTGCGAAGTGTTTGACGAAATACTTTTTCTTCTCGCGCCAATGTTTCAATAACCTCATCACGCTTGTCAGCAACTTCGGGATAATCTTCGTGGTATAAATCAGCTATCACCGGCACTATCTCTTGCATAAAGTTTTGTTCGACACCCAACTCAAACGCATAACGAACCGCTCTGCGCATCAGTCGTCGCATCACATAACCCTGTTCTTTATTGCTTGGCTTCACCCCATCAACAGCTAGAAAGGTAGCTGCACGAAGATGATCGGATATAACTTGCATACTTTCCCTGTGTGAATCGTATTTTTTTCCAGATATTTGCTCTAGTTTCTCTACAATTGGCCACAGCAAACTAATCCTAAACATATCTGACGAATCAATCGCTGCCTGTGCAATACGTTCCAGCCCGCCACCAAAGTCAATGTTAGGTTTTTCAAGCTCCTCAAACCCATTTTCTGTTCGCTGGTATTCCATGAACACCTGATTACCAATCTCAATAAAACGGCCAGAATCACTTGCGGGGTGCGGCTTTCCAAAACCAGGCTTATGAGAAGTTTCACCAAAATCATAAAAGACCTCACTGTCTGGCCCGCATGGATCGCCAACTGGAGTTTTAGCAATGCCACCATTGCGACTCCACCAGTTTTCACCATCGTCATAGAAAAATATTCGTTCACCAGGGTTAATGCCGCGCTTGTCACCATCTGCTTGTGAACCAATCTCCACAATCTTGGCATCAATATCTTTCGATTTGAATAGTTTCTGCCAGATTTTTGCTGCTTCGTCATCACGAGGTATACCTGCTGACTCATCGCCGATAAAACAAGTTATGTATATATTCTCTGGATTCAAACCAACAACATCAACTAAGAATGTAAAAAACCATTCAATTTGATCTTTTTTTCTGTAGTCTCCAAGACTCCAGTTACCAAGCATCTCAAAGAAGGTTGTGTGACGATCATCGCCAACATCTTCAATGTCCATAGCACGCAAACATGTCTGACTATTAACTAAGCGCGAGCCTTCCTGATGCGGTTCGCCAAGTAAATAAGAAATCAGCGGCTGCATACCAGACCCTGTAAACAAAGTTGTTGGATCGTTATATGGCACCAACAATGCTCGAGGGATTACTGCATGTCCGCGCTCTTTGAAGAACTCCAAGTATTTATTTCTAATTGTCCGTGCATCCATATCGGCTCTATTGTAACAGATCAGATTAGAGAGTGAATAAGATGGTAGTCTTTGTCACTCAACCTGTGAACATTACCTTGGAACGCCAAAGTCCAATTTTTTGCTGGCCAACGTTTGGCATATTCATAATTCTCTATAAAATCTGCAACCGCTAGATAGTCGTCTTCTTTACGTGCTTTGACTATTTCAATCGGAAAACGAAATGGATATACCTCACCTGGTTTTGTTGATTCCCATACCTTTGTTTCGTCTTCAAAATACTTATCAACAACTTT
>CAZPWF010000009.1:0-28754 GCA_964590725.1 uncultured Candidatus Saccharibacteria bacterium | reverse complement strand
AAGCGACTTTAATATTTTAGTAACCAAAACACTGACGTTTAATAAATAGGATAAGTAATAATGTTAGCTTGCCATCTTCAACTATACAGACGATTTTATACGAGTATGTGTTTATTATCACGTTGACTAGTAGTGGTATGCATCTGTAAAAGTTAATTGTAAATAATGTTATAAAGTCCTGTTAATTTGGCTAGTGTTGTTTTTGGTGCATCGATCCTCTGTTGCTAAATGTGTCAAATAAGAACAGACTTATTATATGGAGAAACAGAGGGTTGGTAAAAAACAGCCAAAAATAACAAAACTTACGCTGTTTGTGATCAGCATGGCCGCTTTTGTTGTAGGATGCTCGCTAGTTTTTATTTATCTTAATAAGCCAAAAGATTACTATAACCTGTTAACTGGTTATGACTGGTCAAATTTATCGGGCGCAACCGTAACAGAAGATGGCGTTAAAATAACTCCGCTCAACCAAAGTATTATTCATCAAGATGGATCCAAAGCTCAATTAAATCCTCCAGTTAATGTGCGAGGACCTCATTTGGCTGTATCTGGAGATTTTGAACTTCTTGCTACCATGCAAGGAGTGGATGATGGTGCTTCGTTGCAACTTTATGGTCAAGTTCCAGTAATTTACGATGAGTGGCGTCAAGAGCGACCGAGTCTGAGGCTCGATGTTTCGGCTAATCGTGTTGAGATGCGCATTTGGGATGGAACATCGTCTACACCTATGGACATTAGGAGTTACAATGTCAACTTAAAAAATAAAGCTGCCAGGGTAGATCTTAGACGTGATAATGGTAAAATCATTCTCTTTATAAATAACAAAAAGCTTGGCGCTATGCCTGACCACGATATTTTTTCTGCTGGCACTGTCTGGTTCGGAGCGGACGGGAACGATAAGGGTGATGGCTGGATGCTGACCGGTCTTCAGGCGCGAGCTTTAAACAAAGGTAAGCTAGAAGTTACTGAGGCGCAGCCTAAATTAACGGAGCATACCGACCCAAGTCTACTACGGAATCTAGTCGATAAACTGCCACGTAAAATCCCTATAGGTGTGGCTGTTTCAGTAAATCCTTTATTCACCGATCCGCAGTACCAAAAAATAGCAAATAGCGAGTTTAATTTAGTCACTCCGGAGAGTAGTCTAAAGGCTCAGTTTATTCATCCAGCTCCAAATAAATATGATTTTACGGATGCAGATAACATTGTCGCCATGGCCAAAGCCAATGATCAGGATGTGCATGGGCACACTTTAGTTTTTGCTAAATCAAATCCATCGTGGATTACTGATGCTCCAAAAGCTGAATTACCCAAAATAATGACCGATCATGTATCAAATGTAGTTAGTCATTTTAAAGGTCGAATCAAAACTTGGGATGTAGTCAATGAGCCTCTTTCGGAAAAAGATGAAGATTATAAAAACGGTAACCTAGGCTTACGACAGCATTTTTGGCAAAAAGCCATGGGAGAGTCATATATCGATCAATCGTTTCGCGCAGCTAGGAAAGCCGATCCAGCAGCCAAACTCTATCTGAATGACTACGGCATAGAGCATGATGATAAACGTTGGGATGCTTTGTATGCACTTGTCCAGCGTTTGCAGAGCAGGGGTGTTCCTATTGACGGTATCGGTTTTGAGACGCATGTATATCAACCAAGCGACAAGATTGACTTCGCAGTATTTCGTTCGCATATCCAGGCAATTGCTGCCTTAGGCCTTAGTGTCAGAATCTCAGAAATTGATGTAGTGGGAAAAGAAGATCCGAAGTTTCAAAGCGAGCAATACTCTGGTGCACTAGAGCTTTGTATTACTGAACCAAGTTGCACCTCATACACTACTTGGGGTGTGTCAGATCTTTATGGTTCAACAACTGTCTCCGATAGGTATCCAATACTACTGGGCTCTAGTCTTTTGTGGGATAAGGATATGAAGCCAAAACCTGCCTACACAGCTTTGCAGAATACTCTTAAGAAAAGCCGGTAGATTAATACTAATTTAATTAAAATACCAGAGCTAATGTGCTCTGGTATTTTTAATTTTCTTTATTCTTTATTTAATTGATTCTTCGTCGACGTGGACTCGAATACCGCCACTTTCCATGAACACGAAGTTCAGGATAACTGCTGCTACAGCGCCTTGGATCCAGCCAAACAAGAATGCAATAAATGGGTAGATAATAATACCTAAACCAAACACCCAAAGACTTACACCTAGGCTTTTTACGACTGATGAACTTTCACTGATAACGCCAGCTGCGGTTGCGAATGAAGCAACTAGCCCAATAACAAACGCAAATACTGCCTGTAACACACCTACAGTTTTAGCAATTGATCCGACACTTAGTTTTGTAATAGTTAATCTTTTCATAGAACACCTCACTAGTAATTAATGATATATGTAATTAAACCAAACAATGGCCATAACATCAAATATACTACATAGTAAGCATAAGCGTTTTAATTCATATGTACTTAATTATTAGAGTAAAGCTTGGGCGATCAATAGAAATATCAAAACACTCAACATATCTTGAATGACTGTTGCTACGGGGCCGCTGGCTTCTGCAGGATCATTATGTGTTTTCCAGAATAAATATGGCAACATAGAACCAGTAATAAGAGAAGACATTATTCCGCCAAGTAAAGAAAGGCCGATCACTAAACCCAATCGTGGCGAATTATCAATTAGTGTGACAATTATTGTAGCAAGTAAACCAATTATGACTGCAACTGCGCTTACTATTATCGTTTGATGTTTTAAAAAAGTTCCAAAGCTAAATTTCTTTTTGGCACTTAGCTCGCGAATTATTATTGATTCCATTTGAGTCCCAACCGCATCACTCATATAAACGACCAACGGTATGAAGCTGGCCAGAATAAGATTAGTTTCGAGAGTAGATTCGAAACCTTTAATTATCTGCGCTATCCCAATACTTAGTATTAAGCCGATCGTTAGCCAAAATACACGAGTTCTAATTTCCTTGACGTAGTTCATACGCTTAATAGTATATATAAACAACGTTTCTTACCTATTTAATGGTGGTTAAATTAAGGATTTGCAATATATGCGTATCTAATTCATTAACTAAATCTATTTTTTAATTAAAATCATAGAATGGGCTTATTAGGTTAATGTCGACAAGAGGGCTATAATAAGGAGTAATTAGTATAGTTTGATTTTATAATAAGTCAAAATTTGCCGGAATAGTCATAAAGGAAGTATCGAAAGGACAAGTTATGCCAAGAGATAAAGGCCGTAAAGAAGTAAAGAAGCCAAAAAAAGCTAAAGAGTCAGCTTAATAATGCCGACTTATAAAAAGAAAGTTAACTTTATTGATACTCTCAAGGGAATTGAAATAGAAGAAGCTCTCCGTAATCTGTATGCCGACATGTCATACAACACTGTTGCTAGTTATAGTGCGAACAGTTCATTGTATCCCGACAATGTGATCCCGTTCGTTGATAAGCACATGGCCTACTTGACATCTCATCCTAGCGTTGACCCTGATCTGTACATGGCGAATCTTCGCCTTATGACCAGAATACGATAAAGTCAAATCGAAAGTAAAATAGCTCGCGATTACGGCGAGCTATTTTACTATTTAACTAGCGAATACCGAGTTTTCGGGTACAGGCCGGCCATGCGCCCCAGCCTTGACGTGCCTGCAGCATTTTGCCGCGGGCAATTTGTTCTTCTCGGCTTGCTTGATGTGGATAGCCACTTCCGCCGACACCTCGCCAGCTTCCAAGTGTGAACTGGAGCCCCCCATAATAGCCGTTACCGGTATTAATGTGCCAATTTCCACCAGCCTCACATTGAGCTAGTCGATCCCACACGTCTCCACTTGCAACAGCGACTACTGGTGCTTGTGTGGGCGGTGGTGTTGCCCTGGATTGCACTTTAGGTTTTGATACTGGTGTAGGTGTGGCTACTGCAGTAGGTTCAACTTGTTGTGCGACTCGAGACACTAACGTTTCTTCTGGACGTGGTACGCGAACTTTGTCACCGGGGTAGATTACATCCGGATCCTTAATTTGCGTGTTTGCGTCGAATAGACGAACGTAAGTAGTTTGATTTTCATCGGCGATTTTTGCCAGATAGTCACCTGGCTTAATCTCGACCATTTTATCTTCTATCTTTTGTTGTTGAGCGGGTTGCTCGGGTGTTGATGTTGGTTGTTGCTCTGCATGTACTGGCGAACCGCCAAGCACAGCAAAGACCGCGGCAGACGTTACCGTCGCCGCTATAATAGCGCTAAGACGCATGTATTCCTCCTTACAGCCCTATGATTACCCTCATATGCTTAAATTAAAATATTTTTCTTGTTTTCTTGGATAATCTAGGTTATGGTTCGAGCTTTTTACCTCACACGTAAAAAAACACGAAACCTTATCGTATCAAATGTAAGATTATTGTCAAATGTAAACACCTATTTCTGATATAGAATGTTGTTTATTTGTATACATCACAAATGTAGTTTGTTAATATGTTTGTGTGGTAAAAAACAAAGATTTAACACTACATAAGACTATTGCGTACATATTGGCAGTTGGCGGTCTCATTGGGTTTATGGCTGCATTTGTCCTGACTGTTGAAAAGATTCACCTTATCCAAGACCCTTCATTTAAACCAAGCTGTAATATCAGTCCGTTACTAAGCTGCGGTTCGGTTATGAAAACATGGCAGGCTAGTGTGTTTCGTTTCCCTAATTCGCTAATTGGCGTAACTGGGTTTGCGGTTGTTACTACTATTGGTATGGCTTTACTTGCTGGCGCAACATTCAAAAGATGGTTTTGGATTGGTCTGCAATTGGGAACGGTTTTTGGAGTTGGTTTAATCGTGTGGCTACAGTATCAAAGTATTTATAGTATAGGCGCTCTGTGTCCATACTGTATGGTCGTGTGGTCGGTTATGATCCCTATATTTTGGTATACAACTCTATACAACCTACGTGAAGGCAATATAAAAACTCCAGAAAAACTGAAGAAAATTGTAGCTTTCTTACAAATTCATCATGGTGATGTTTTGGTGATTTGGTTTGTGGTGATAATTGGTTTGATTCTAAATCGATTTTGGTATTACTGGAGTACGCTTCTCTAAACAGTGTCACACCGCGTCTACTCGTTTGTCATGTCTTCCAACTGAAATCGGTTGTTAAATTAACGAACAACATATATGCATAAACAGTTGACAAAAATGCAAATACGTGTATAATGAATAATGTTAATCGCGGTTAAAATAAAAACAATTAAATAACCAATTATATACAAATAAGAACTAGTTAATTATCTGTATTATGGCTAAAAGAAAGGTCAGGTAACAAGTGTGTTAACACTTGCAAATGGTTTGGCGTTTGAATTAGTGCCAACAACCAATGAACAAATTATAGAATTTGATTCGTTGTTTAGTGATCTATAAAAAATACAAACAAAAGGAGAATTTAGATGTTAATTCAAGACGTCGTACCACGCCGTAGAAATACGTCAAAAAGGGTACATGCTCGCGTCGTTATAGTGACGTAAGTAAAAATTAAGAGCTCGTGATATTCACGAGCTCTTATATATGTTAGTTTGTATAATTTTCACTATTTGAGCTTTTAAGTCTCTCGGACTGAAGAAAGCTGTTTGAATAGTAATTAATAGCGACTATAACCAAAACACTTACAATTATAAGAGGAATAAAAAAATAGAGTGCCATAATGGCGGTTTTTTTAGTTATAAGCTTCATATATTTACAATGTAGCATCTTCGTTTATAACCGTAAACAAAATGACAAGCCTAATATTAGTGATTGTTGTTTTGAACTTTTTGGTAGCAGCGACTGGACTTGAACCAGTGACCCCAGGCTTATGAGTCCTGTGCTCTAACCAGCTGAGCTACGCTGCCACAAAAAAGTGCAAAATGTTAGAACAGGGGTAAATATAGCACGTTTTATATCTGTTTGCTAGGTCTAATTGATTAATTTATCTAATACAAAAATTCCAAGCTCTTTTACGTTTCTGAATATTGCTTTATCTGAAAGTGAATTTAACTCTTCTCTAGAAAACAACTTAATATTTGCTGATTCTCCCGCCATAATTGAATTGTTAGGATTTTCAGTCGTGCGAAATGCATAAGACAAATCAGTATGATAATGATTATCAGAAAAAGGGTGAGTATTAATTGAAAAAGGTAGTGGGTGTGTTTTGTAGTCGCTAAGTTTAGGCCAATTTGTTGTCTCGATTAATTCTAGTTGATCCATTTCATATCCTGATTCTTCCAGGATCTCATGTGTGAGCGCTTGCCAGGGATCTTCGTTTAGTTCTACATGTCCCCCGAACTGCAACCATTTGCCAATTTTTTTATGCTTGTGCATGATAAGTTTTGGCTCATCAAGATCTGTTCGAACAATGAATGCGCTAACAGTAAAATCATGTTCGCCTGGCTTGGTATGAATATGCGCCATTGCTAGGCTACTCCCATTCGGTAGTGCCTGGAGGCTTGTTTGTTAGGTCTAAGAATACCTGACTTATCCCGTTAACTTCACCTAGAATTCGCTCGGAACATCTATATACAAAATCCTGTGGTAGATCGCGACCGGGTAGCATGGCTTGTGCGGTCATGAAGGTTGAAGTTGTTACTGGGCGTAAAACTATTGATCTTGCTCCAGGCTGTTTTGCAAAGTTTAGAGGCAGTAGAATAACAGGGCATTGTTTGATTGTATCTATGATGCCGAACGTTCGCATTTCTTCAAAAACGATACGATCGGCATGTCTCAGTTGTGTACATTCGGCTTGACCGAGACCAGTTTCTGTTACGCTCATGTTATTTGGCTGATTTGGACCGAGACCAACGATGACTCTGTTGATTTGATCGCGAAAGTTGGCTGGAAGATCTATAGCTACATTAGATAATTGATCCCAATTAGCGAATTCACTAAAGATTGCCACGGGGGAAACATGAGAGCGTTCGTCGCCGCCTACGCCCACATTGCGAACTGGGAGCACTAAAGATTGTGTATTTGTCCCCCATAATTTTTGGTATGAATCAACATATTTTGCAATCTGCTTATCGAGCCTAATATCAATCATCTCCTCGCCTCTACTGCCAAGTATTCGAATGGCTAATCCGGGCCCTGGAAAGGGGTGTCTGTCAACTACTTCCGTCGGTAGTCCTAGGTGTCTGCCGATAGTGCGGATCTCATCTTTAAAAAGCTCGTCCAGCGGTTCAATTAATAGACCTCTCTCTTTCAGGTCCTGTACTTCTTTTACTTGATTGTGATGTGTCTTGATCACTGCAGTTTCGGAGCCGCCCTTACTGTTGCCGCTTTCAATTCGGTCGGCCGCGTTAGTTCCTTGTAATAGCATTGCTTCAGTCAGGCCTAGTTGCTCGACTATTTGATTTTGAACATCTATGAATGTTTTGCCGATTATTTTACGTTTTTCTTGGGGGTCTATAACGTCCTTTAGAGGCAGAGAGTCAGGATTATCATTTAGTGTTGTATTCATGAATTGCTCGGTAGCATTAATTTTTGTTACATGAACACCAAGATGTTCTAGTAAATCGATCACTAGCTCGTCTTCATCACGCATGAAGCCATTATCTATGTAGTATGCATGAAGCTTGTCATTGTCAATTTCTGTGGTTGCTAATGCTGTAGCAACTGAAGAGTCTACGCCGCCACTCACGAAAGCTATAACTTCTTTATTGCCGACTTTCTCACGAATATTTGCACGAATGGAATCTATTTGTTGCTCGGTCTTCAGTTCTTGCAATTCGGGGCTTGGTTTCAGGTTAGCGATTTTGGTGAAGAAGTTTTTAAAAAGTTGATAACCTTCTGGGGTGTCATCAAAAACCTCGGGGTGAAACTGTACAGCTACATGATTTCCATCTTCTATTGCGGAGATGACCTTAGTTGTTTCTATGTTACCAACGTTATCGCTGTATTCGACATCATGACTGCCAATAACAGTAAATGATTCAGGAATTTTTGTAACGAAATTACCGTGTGTAAATAGTGCAGTTTGTGTTTCTTTTGTATCTCGGAAAAGAGGGTGGGTATTCGTAACGTTTGTTTTAATTCGGCCATCCTGTCTTATTTGGCCTCTTTCTACTACGCCGCCTTGCCCGGTAACCATCGCATGCATACCATAGCAAATACCCAGTATAGGTATATCTTTACCCCAGAGTCTTTTATCGGGCATTGGAGCTTTTTCCTCTTGGGAGCTGGCTGGACTCCCGGAAATAATAACAGCAGAATAATTTGATGTTATTTCGTCAACCGGTGTATCGAATGGTATGACATCGGTGGGGTACCCAAGTCTTTCGGCATTTTTTTGAATGAGGTCAACAAATTGTCCGCCTTGGTCAAGAACAGCGACTCGATTCCTTTGTATTAGTTCTTCAGAATTCCTAGTGTATTCAGGATTTGTTTCTACAGAGTGTTTTACCATAGGAAAACTAAACCATAGGAATCAAACCAATACAAGCTTAACCGTCTGACTTTACAAGCAGTCGTGGTCCAAGCTATAATAAAATCCCAGTATGAGTATAGTACTGGACACAAAAATACATTCTGAAATTGAAGCGGCTGATGGCCGCTTTTTTGTTGATAAAAGTTCAGAGCACATAAGCAATGGAAACGATTTTTTCAATCTATCTCAAGGTTTTTATATACAGAACTGTGACTTGCTTAATGAAAGAACTGCGAATCTTGTACTACAAGTCGACATGGACGAATCTCGCCAGCTGATGCTAGCTGGACAAGGTGACAGAACATTAACGCTGGTGTTTGATAGTCAAAACATTCAATCTGGAAGATTTGGATGGGGTTTAACTATGACTCGACCAAATATGGGCAGGGTGGAAACATATTTAACCAGCACAAATAGTGGAACAATGGCTGTGAGCCGCGACTTTGATGCACAGGGGGTTATGAGGAAAACTGCAAGAATTGACCCGGGACAAACGGAGGAGGATATTGCAGATTTGATCGAGGGTGATCAATTCAAGATGTTAATGCTCGCCAAAAGGGAAGCTTTAATCAAGGCTGAGCTTGATTTGTCGACTTTCTCGGTAGAAGCGATCAAAAAATACTCAGAAGCAAAATACGAAAAGATGATGGCGCAAAAAGAACATGCAATAAGTAAGATAGGTTTTTCCGTTACTAGGAGTGTGCAATTCTAATAGTGTTGTAAACTTAGTTATATGGATATTGACTTAGCGACTGGGCGCTATGTAGTCGCTGTTTCGGGGGGGATTGACTCGATGGCTTTGCTGGACATTTTAGCCAAACGTCCCGATATCAGTCTAGTTGTAGCTCATTTTGATCACGGTATTAGAGTGGATTCGGATAAGGATCGAAAGTTAGTACAGGAAACTGCCAAAAAACACGAGCTGCAGTTTGTTTATGACGAGGGCCAGCTTGGTGCCGATGTCAGTGAGGAGCAGGCTAGAAAAGCTCGCTATGAATTTCTACACAAAGTGCGCAGCAATTCGGGTGCCCAAGCTGTCGTTACGGCTCATCATCAAGACGATCTTCTAGAAACAGTTGTTATGAATTTTATGCGAGGGACTGGACGGTCGGGGCTGTCGCCGCTCTTTACGACCGATAACGTGCGGCGCCCGCTTTTATGGGTTACAAAAGAGCAACTCACAGAATATGCTAATCAAAACAACCTTATTTGGTATGAGGATTCTACGAATAGTGACACAAAATATTTACGTAATTATATTAGACACGTGATCATGCCCAAGCTAAACGCCGCTCAGAAAAAGCAGCTACTTAATCATATCAACAGTGCCAAGTCTATTAATGAGGATATTAACAACCTAATTATCGGCATGTTACATGTACAACCGTCGCTCAGTACAGTCGATAGGCACTGGTTTATTATGTTGCCTCACGATATCGCCTGTGAAGTAATGAAGATGTGGTTAGAACGCCAAGGCGTAAGTAATGTAAACAAAAAGCAAATATATAGGCTAGTAGCTATTGCAAAAACTTCACCGGTGAATAGGGTGGCTGACATTGACAATAAGTATCTTCTACAGATTGAACCTAAACAAATAAAAATTATAAAGCGTAACCGATAGCATAACATCGCCTGACTCTGTATAATATGCCAAGTATGGAGAAAAAATCGTTCAAAAATTCACAGGGAGGCGCTAATAGCGCTAAGAAAAAATCGTTCAAAAATATCGGATTTGCAGCACTTCTAATACTGTTAGTTCTTATCGGATTTGCAGCCTATAACAAACCACAGAAATTGGATGAGGTTCCTATTTCTAAGGTGGTGCAAGAAGCTAATGACGGACAGTACAAGACAATTAAGGTCAAAGGTAATACGTTAGAAATCACCAAAAAAGACCAGGATAGGCCTACCGCAAAGTCATACAAAGACCCTCAAGTAAGCCTAAAGGAAGAGGGTGTAGATTATACGAAAGTAACTGTTGATACTAAGCCTGCATCGAGTACGGGATCCACATGGGCTAACATAGGGCTATCGATTTTGCCAGTTATAGTAATCAGTGCGGTGTTGTTCTTTATGCTTCGTAGCGCACAGGGGCAAGGCAATCAAGCCATGAGCTTTGGTAAAAGTCGGGCTCGTTTATACGGTAATGAAAAAGACAAAGTTACGTTTAAAAATATTGCGGGCTCTGATGAGGCAAAACAAGACTTGGAAGAAGTCGTTGAATTTCTTAAATTTCCCAAAAAGTTTGAATCGCTTGGCGCTAAAATTCCAAAAGGAGTATTACTTGTGGGGCCTCCGGGTACCGGTAAGACTATGCTGGCTCGGGCGGTGGCGGGCGAGGCAGATGTGCCGTTCTTTAGTATTTCTGGCTCTGAATTTGTTGAAATGTTTGTTGGGGTTGGTGCAAGTCGAGTTCGTGATCTTTTCGCGAAAGCAAAAAAGAATTCGCCCTGTATTATCTTTATTGACGAGATAGATGCAGTTGGTCGTAAGCGTGGTAGTGGTATGGGCGGCGGTCATGATGAGCGAGAGCAAACGCTAAACCAGATATTGGTAGAAATGGACGGTTTTGAGCAAGGTACGAATGTTATTGTGCTTGCGGCCACAAACAGAGCTGATGTGCTCGACTCTGCTTTATTGCGACCGGGTCGCTTCGATCGTCGTGTCAATATTGGCTTACCGGACCGAAAAGACCGAGAAGCAATTCTAAAGGTTCATTTTTCGAAAAAGCCTTTGGCTAAGAATGTTGATCTTGATGCGCTTGCGGCTAAAACAGCTGGTTCATCTGGGGCTGACCTTGCAAATATTTGTAACGAAGCTGCAATTACTGCGGCACGACATAGCCGAAAAGAGATATCTAACGATGACGTAACTAGTGCCTTCGAAAAAGTTGCTATAGGGCCAGAGCGCAAGAGTAAGATCATGAGCGACAAAGAAAAAGAATTAACTGCCTATCATGAAGCCGGTCATGCAATAGTTGGTCATGTATTACCAGACAGCGACATGGTACATAAAGTTACTATAATCCCGCGCGGCGGCACGGGTGGTGTGACATGGTTTATACCGCCAGAGGATAAGAGCTACCATAGTATAATCGAGTATAAAGATGTACTTGCGCGTATGCTTGGTGGGCGTATTGCCGAAGAAGTTGTTTACGGTGCAGATCGAGTAACTACTGGCGCCGGTAGTGATTTACAAAAAGCAGCAGAGTTAGCCAGAGAGATGGTAATCAATCAAGGTATGGGTTCAAAGTTGCGAGACCAAGTTTTTCATGTTGACGAAGGCATGATGCTTGACAGGTTGGTTCATGAGCGACAATATTCAGACGAAACCGCTAAGGTGATTGATGACGAAGTTGAAGCGTTAATTACAGAAGCGGCGACTCGAGCTCGAGAAGTCATAAAGGCCAACAAGTCCAAGCTTGATTTACTAAAAGATCGCCTGATTGAAAAAGAGACAGTTGAAGCCGAAGACGTGCTAGAAATCCTGAAAGATAGCACAATGCCAAAATCAGCAATGTTGTATTAGTCAGTTTTACTCTGTCTTTAACTTAGTTTTCTATCTATAATAAGAACTCAATGAACAAGTATATTAGACGTGCAAACACTAAGCTTGGGGTAAGTAGCGCTGCAACCTTATTACTGGCTGTTTCTCTTATTGGCCAGGTGCTGGGTTTCTTAAGGTATAAAATAGTAAATGCTAATTTTCTAATTGTAGGCGGACAAAGTACAGACGCTTACTTCGCAGCTTTTAAGATTCCTGATTTTTTCTTTTTTACATTCGCAGCTGGTGCATTGGGGGTGGCTTTTATACCGATTTTGTCTGAGCACCTCGAAAAAGGTGACAGAAAAGGGGTATGGGATTTAACAAATAGTCTTTTGAATATGCTAGCTATTGTGATGGCAATAGTTGGTGTTTTTATGTTTGTATTTGCTAAACCGCTTGTGCATTTTGTGTCGCCCGGTCTGGAAGGTCAAGACCTAAGTAATGCAGTAACTATCATGCGTTTCATTTCGTTTAATCCGCTGCTTTTTACTATCTCTGGTATTTTAGCTGGTGCTCAACAAACGTTTGGAAGATTTTTCTTTTTCGCAATTGGCCCAATTTTTTATAACTTGTCAATAATGATTAGCGTCTATATATTCCGAGACAATATCGGATTGGTGGGTCTGGGAATTGGTGCATTTGTTGGAGCAATACTGCAGTTAGTTGCGGTTTCTTTTGGTTTGATAGGCGCTAATTTTCATTGGAGGCCTAAAATATTGTGGCGTAACAGAGACTTCAAGAGAATTCTTCGGTTGCTGCCGGCTCGTTCAATCGACCAAGGGGTTGATTCGATAAATAGTATTGTTGAAACTAACCGAGCATCAACTTTGGGTACAGGAAACATTAGCTATTATGAAAATGCTTACATATTGCATACAACGCCGATAATTTTGATAGGCACAACAATTAGTACCGCAGCGTTCCCTAGATTAACAGAACGATTGGCTAGAGGCAGAGTTGATCTATTCCGAAAAGACTTCGTCCAGGTTTTAAGAGCAATTATTTGGATATCACTTTTAGTATCTGTGATAAGTTTTTTTGCGCGTGGCTATTTTGCTCGATTAATATTTACGAATAGTGCGCCAAAGATTGCCGAAGTCTTTGGCTATTTTGCAGCGGCAATTTTCTTTAGGTCCGTATACTCGATTTTGTCTCGCTGGTTTTATGCTCAGAAAGATACAAAGACTCCTCTATTTGTATCGTTATTTGCAATCGCTATAAATATTGTTCTAGCTTTCGTTTTAACTTCATCTTATAAGATTGTAGGCTTAGCTATGGCTCAATCAATCGTCGCCGCAGCAGAGGTGATTATTATGATGATTATAATTGTCACTCGTGATCGCGAATTATTAAATTGGAAATTCTGGAATGCATTAATTCGAATGATGTCAGTTACAGGTTTTAGCATATTGACAGCTTTTATAATGGTTTCTGTGTTACCTTTGCAGATTTCTGATAGAGGTTTTATAACTCTTGGAGTTAAACTCGCAACAATTAGTGCGGTTACATCTGTAGTATATCTTGTAATGTCGTATATGTTTGACTTAGAAGAAGCAAGAGCTGTTATAAAACACGCACGAAAATTCATTTACAAACCGCTCAAGGTGAACATCTAAAGCCTTCTCTGTTATACTCTGATAGCAATGAAACAAGACCGTATTCGAAATTTTTGTATAATCGCTCATATAGATCACGGTAAGAGTACGCTTGCCGATCGTTTGCTTGAAATTACTGGCACAGTCCAGAAACGCGACATGAAGTCGCAAATGCTAGACAAAATGGATCTAGAACGCGAGCGCGGTATTACTATTAAACTTGCGCCCGTACGCATGCAGCATAAGGGTTATGAGCTTAATTTGATTGATACGCCTGGACATGTAGATTTTAGCTATGAGGTGTCTCGTAGTCTGGAGGCTTGCGAGGGAGCGGTTCTGGTTGTCGATGCAAGCCAGGGTATCCAAGCTCAGACTTTGGCGAATGTGTACTTAGCGATGGCAGCTGAGCTGACTATTATCCCGGTTTTGAATAAGATTGATCTGCCTGCAGCCGATGTTGAAAGAGTGAGTGCGGAGGTTATTAATCTTTTAGGCTGCTCAAAAGACGATATCTTACATATTTCCGCAAAAACCGGACAGGGCGTAGAGGAAGTATTGGAAAAAGTTATTCGCGAAGTTCCAGCGCCAAATAGTATAGATTCTGGTCTGACTAGGGCCCTTATATTTGATAGTTATTACGATGATTATCGTGGCGTGGTTTTATATGTCCGTGTTGTAGATGGTCGCATTGCTAAAAATAGTCACATTACTATGATGGCAACAAGCGCAGAGGGAATTGCCCTGGAAGTCGGTGCTTTGCAGCCAGCAATGACGCCGCGTGCAGACTTAGAGACTGGCGAAATTGGTTACATAGTCACTAACCTTAAAAGTACTAGAGAAGCTAAAGTAGGTGACACAGTTACGATTACGGGTAATGTGGCGGTCAAGGCCTTGCCTGGGTATTTAGACGTCAAGCCATTTGTTTATGCTGGCTTCTTCCCAGAAAGTAATGAGTTTTATCAAGAGTTAAAAGACGCAATTGAAAAGTTAACTCTTAGCGACTCAGCGTTGCAATATGAACTGGAAAACTCACCGGTACTTGGTTTTGGTGTCAGAGTCGGGTTCCTGGGTTTACTACATATGGACATTGTTCGAGAGCGGCTGGAACGCGAATATGATTTAACACTTGTTGTCACAAACCCATCAACTGATTATCAAATATCTATGAATAACGGTGACGAGGTTGACATAAAATCTGCCGCAGATTTGCCCGACCCTGCAAATATTCTCGAAATTAGAGAACCCTGGATTAAGGGAGAAATTGTCGTTCCCAAAGAGTATGTTGGCGCTGTCATTCAGCTTATTTCTAACAAGCGTGGTCTACAAAAAAACATATCATTTGTTGATGCGCAGTTGGCTCTCGTTGCCTTTGAGGCGCCGCTTGCAAACTTGTTGACCGATTTTTACGATCAGCTAAAAAGTGTCACTAGCGGCTATGGCTCGTTTAATTACGAACTAGCCGATTATCGTAGCGAAGATTTGGTAAAACTAGATTTTTATGTCGCTGGTGAACGAGTCGATGCTCTGAGTATTATGGTCCACCGAAGCGAGGCTCAAGGATTGGGCAGAGAGACCGTTGAAAAGCTCAAAGAAGTAATTCCGCGCCAAAACTTCGTAGTACCCATACAAGCAGCTATTGGTGGCAAATTTATCGCTCGCGAAGACGTTAAGGCTTATCGCAAAGATGTGACAGCTAAATTATATGGTGGTGACGTGTCTCGTCGTAAGAAATTACTCGCCAAACAAAAAAAGGGTAAATCCCGAATGAAACGTTTTGGTAAAGTTGATATACCAGCCGAAGCATTTACTATAATGCTCAAGCGAGATTAAATTAAAATCCCTGCCTTGCGAGAAGCATTAAGCAGGGATTTTATCTCACTTTTTGTTTGTACCTATTATTCTAACGCTTAATTCAGAATAATGTACAGTACAATTTTTCTTTTCCACATATGTGCTTAAGCTTGCATCAATTTCAGATGAGCGTATCATAGCTCAAATGACTGAATTAACCCTTGACCAGTTAGGTGAAACGCTAAGACATAATTTTGGCGAAAGTCTTGAGTGTTACACGCCACAGACCCAGGTTCTTGGCACAATTCATGAGACAGATTTAACAACACTGTCTGGGCCCGCAGGCGCAGGTAAGAACTATCTGGCGGCACGGTCTGGCATCCCTGAGGTTTTGAAAGAAACGACCCGAGCATTAAGAGCTAGCGAAGTACAGGGAGTATCCTACAATTCAAGATGTGACGAACTAGACTTAGTTTGTGACGAACTGTTGAATCGTAGATGGCTTCAAGTTAAGTTTGGGCCTAATAAAAAAGATATTTATGGATCAAAGCCGGAAGGCTACCCGCAAGGTAATGCAACAGTAGATACCATTGCTCAACAGGCACTGGAGTATAGGGATGATTACGAAGATGGCCACTTGCCTTTTAGGTCATTACGCGGAGTTTATATAATTTCACCAGACTTCTCTACTTTAAATGACCGAATTGATGGCAGACCAGACATAAACGGTAATAAAATGGATCCCGCTGAGAAAACGAAGAGATTCAAAGAGGCGTACGAGAGTTTGGAGATTGGCCTTAGTGATAGTTGGTTTGAATGTATCGTCAACGAGGGCGAAGGCAGTAATGCACTAGAAATGATAAAGAGCGTTGTTGACAGACAAGAGCGCGACGAGAGGCTCAATAAAATAGCCAGAAATGTTATGTTTGAAATACGACAGGAAATTGCAAAACAGGTGGGTCTACCCGCATCATTTAGTTTTTATTCATCTAGAAAATGTCGTCAGAATGCTGACCAGCAATCTAGGAATATAATTACTTACCCTGTAGTCCCTCGAGATCTTTAATTATTTCAGCTGCATGTTTTTTAGGGTTAACTTTTGGATATTCTTTTACTATATTTCCATTTGGATCAATTATAAAAGTAGACCGAATAACACCTAAGTACACTTTTCCATACATGCTTCGTTCGCCCCACGCATTGTAGCTTTTAATAGTTTCTAGGGTTTCGTCGCTAAGTAATGTGAAATTTAGTTTGTATTTATCTACAAATTTTTTGTGTGAAGTAACAGAGTCTTTACTAATACCGACTACCTCGGCATTGCCAAGGTTTGCGATTAATTCTCTTTCGTCCCGGAAGCTGCAAGCTTCAGTGGTGCAACCAGGAGTGTCGTCTTTTGGATAAAAATAAAGTACGAGCCATTTGCCTGCATAATCCTTCAAGGTGCAGGTTTCGCCATCTTGGTCAGGCAAGCTGAAGTTCGGTGCAGGTTTCATATATTCTCCTTAAGGCTAAAGACATATATTACTGTAGCACGTAAGAGGTTGTTAAATAACAAATAATTTTTATGAAGCTACCCAGAGAACAGATCAAAATAAACGTATTGGCACTCTTGACATGTGAGTGCTAACTCGATAAACTAGCAGTATGGAGCTCCAAGTGCCATGCATGAACTAACACAGCGACAACAAAAAATACTGCAAGCAATTGTCGAGCAGTATGCTGAAGTTGCCAGCCCAGTAGGCTCAACTCTACTGGCTAAAGTGTTTAATGTTTCGTCTGCCACGGTTCGTGCAGAGATGGCAGAGTTAGAACGAGACGGTTATATTGCTCAACCGCATACCAGTGCTGGTCGAGTGCCGACAGATAAAGGTTATAGGTTTTACGTCAACTACATTCAAAATTCAACTCCAGAAACAACAAGTGAAAACAGAGCAGAAAAAGCTTTGACTTCACGTGTTGGTCATGGTGGCGTTCCGGAACACATGATTCGAAACGCAGTCGATACGTTAGTTGAACTGACGCATAACTTAGGGCTTGCAACTATAGGTAATCAGCTCTACATGAGTGGTTTAAGCAATCTATTTGGCCAACCAGAGTTTATCAATGGTAGCCAAGTCCAGCAGGTTGCGAGGCTGCTGGACAATTTAGAACCGTGGCTACGCGAGGCCTCTCCAAACGAAACGCTCAGCGTCTATATAGGTAGCGAAAACCCCATAGGTCGCAGCGCGCAATGTTCATTAATAATTAGTCGTTTCCGCAGTCCATACTCAGATGCAAGTTACATAGGAGTGCTTGGGCCTACTCGTCAAAGCTATCGTGATGTAATGGGACTCGTGGAACACGCCGGAAGAGCATTAGAAGGAGCGTTATATGTCTAAAAAACCAACAATTATTGAATTGCAGGAACAAATTGCTGCATTGACTGAAGCTTTGCAGCGAGAGCGAGCAGATTCAGAGAACATTCGTCGACGACACCAAGAGCAAATTGGTTCTATACGAGAACATGTAAAATCAAACGTAGTTCGAGATTTGTTGCCAGTTATCGATAATTTCGAGCGAGCGCTAAAGCATGTTCCGAAAGAACTAGAGGCAAATGACTATGTTAAGGGTATTCAGGGCGTAGTTAAGCAGTTCGAAGATACCCTCACACAGATGGGCGTTGTCCGCATCAAAACTGTGGGTGAAATTTTTGACCCACGGTTACATGAGGCGGTTAGCATGGAAGATGGCGACGGTACGATTGAGGTAGTTTGCGAGGAACTTCAATCCGGTTACCAGATAGGTGATCAAGTGATTCGCCATGCAATGGTAAAGGTAAAAATTGATAAGGAGAAAAAATGACTACTTACAACCCTAACGGACGAGCTGAGATAGAGTCGTTATTTAGTATAGAAGGTGATGCCTTGCTTCGTGAAGGCTTTAAGGAGCCCAACTTTACCGACACACCAGAAGACTATAAAAATATATCATTGACAGGTGCGGTAATTGACGACCGACATTTTGCCGCAGACGAAGCTGCAAGGCTAGGAATAGATTTAGAAACATATTTAGAAGGCTAATATTTAAGGAGAAATAATAATGGGAAAGATTATAGGAATAGATTTAGGGACTACTAACAGTGCGATGGCGGTTATGCAGGCGGGTAAGCCTGAGATTATTGCAAATAGCGAAGGAGCTCGAACGACGCCTAGCGTTGTAGCGCTTAACAAAAATGGTGAACGACTTGTTGGGCAGGTGGCAAGACGTCAACAGGTGACAAACCCAAAGAATACAATTTATGAAGTTAAGCGTCTGATTGGCCGTCGCTGGGAGGATAAAGAAGTCCAGCGCGATATCAAGCTCATGGGTTACGAAATGGTCAAAAGCAAGAGTAGCATCAAGGTTAAAATGGGCGACAAAGAATACAGCTCAGAGGAAGTGAGCGCCATGATTCTGGGTAAACTGAAAGCCGATGCCGAAGCATTTTTGGGCGAGCCAGTAACAGAAGCGGTTATCACAGTACCAGCATATTTTGATGATTCGCAACGCCAAGCAACAAAAGATGCGGGTAAGATTGCTGGTCTAGAAGTAAAGCGCATCATTAACGAACCAACTGCAGCAGCACTTGCCTACGGACTTGATAAGGGTAGTAAAAAAGACGAAAAGATTGCTGTATATGACCTTGGTGGCGGTACGTTTGATGTGTCTATATTAGAACTAGGCGATGGTGTATTTGAAGTAAAAAGTACCAATGGCGATACCCATCTTGGTGGGGCTGACTTTGATCGAGTACTAGTAAATTACTTTGTAGATGAATTCAAAAAAGAACAAGGTATTGATCTTAAAGACGACAATGCAGCTATGCAGCGTCTTCGCGACGAAGCCGAAAAGGCTAAAATCGAACTATCATCAACCAACGAAGTAAATATCAATCTTCCGTTCTTGACGGCGGATGCTGATGGTCCGAAACACTTTGAACACAAACTGACTCGTTCTAAATTAGAGCAGCTTGTTGGTGATTTGATTGATAAAACAGCTAACCCATGCGAAAAGGCACTCAAAGATGCTGGTCTAAAGGCAAGCGAAATTGATGCAGTTGTATTAGTTGGCGGCATGACTCGTATGCCTTCTGTCCAAGAAAAAGTTAAGAAAATCTTTGGCAAGGATCCAATGAAAGGTGTTAATCCCGACGAGGTTGTAGCTGTTGGTGCGGCAATCCAGGGAGGTGTACTACAGGGCGATGTTAAAGATGTATTGCTACTTGATGTTACGCCTTTGAGCCTGGGTATTGAAACACTTGGCGGTGTAGCTACTAAGCTGATTGAGCGCAATGCGACTATTCCAACTAGCAAGAGCGAAACTTTTAGTACAGCAGCTGATAATCAGCCACAGGTAGAAATTCATGTTGTGCAGGGCGAACGCGAGATGGTTGCTGACAATAAATCACTTGGGCGATTTGTGCTTGATGGTATTCCCTCAGCTCCACGTGGCGTGCCACAGATTGAAGTAACCTTTAATATTGATGCAAATGGAATACTTAATGTTACCGCAAAAGACAAAGGTTCTGGCAAAGAGCAGAGTATTACAATTCAGAACAGCGGCAATCTAGATAAAGATGAAGTTGAGAAGATGGCTAAAGAAGCCGAGGCCAATGCCGAACAAGACAAGTCTAAGCGCGAAGCCGTGGATGCTAGAAATACGCTAGACAGTACTGTTTATCAGGCAGAAAAGATGAAATCTGACTACAAAGATAAACTTGCTGAAGATGATGTCAAAACACTAGATGAAGCGATCGAAACAGCCAAGAAAGTTGTTAGTGACGAAAAAGCAGACAAAGAATCATTAGAAGCGGCTGCAAAGGATTTACAAGAAAAGATCATGCCAATTGGGGCAAAGATGTACGAAGATGCCAGCAAGGCAGAAGCTAACGTAGAAGATGCCGAGGCAGAAGAAAAGCCAAAGAAGGGTAAGAAATCCGATAAAGACGAACCCGTAGAAGGCGAAGTCGTCGACGAAGATAAATAGAGACTTTTAAAAACATAGGGGAGTTAACAGTTGGAAGAAAACGAACTTGATATTTTGAAGGCGTTAGATTTTGCACCTGAATCCTCGGTTTCATTGGATGAAGTTTTACTATTGCCAGTTTCTTACGTAATCGAAAACCCTTATGAACTTTACGATGTGATTATTTCTAGTCATGAAATGGGGATAATTGATGATTCAGGTAAAGACACCGCCTTGGCGTTTGTTGATAGTGTTAGGTATTCTGAATCTCCAGAAGCTATTATTGCAGGGCTCCCATATGAAGATGATGGAAGCAGACTACTTGTTAAGTTAATATTCCCTTGTCGCAGAGACGGTAATGAATAAGCACAACGAGGTTAGTTTATTTACCAGGTTACATTATTGGGTGTTGAGTGTTGGCGGGGTCCTTGGAATGGTCGCTATGACATGGCAGGCAAGCGAGAGAATTAGCATGCTAAAAAACCCCACAGCTTCGCTAAATTGTAACCTTAGCCCAGTTATTGATTGCGGTACAGTGTTAGGCAATAGGTTGGCTGCATTATTTGGGTTCCCAAATGCATTTATTGGCATGATAGTATTTGCGATGCTTGCTCTTGCTGGGATTGCCGGATTGACAGGCGTTAAATACACCGAGGGTTTTAAAAAGGTTGTTTTGGCGCTTTCCACTATTCTTATACTGTTTAGTATGTGGTTTTTTACTGTGAGTTTGTACTCGATTGGTAAGATTTGTATATTCTGCGCAGTTGGCTGGGTAGTAAGTGTGCCAATATTTGTCTATAGCCTGATAGGTTGGTTATCGGACAAAAAGGACTCCAAATTATTAAAAGTGTTACAGAATAATCATCTGGTAGTAATTTTAGCTTGGTATGTAGTACTCTTTTTGTTATTCTTATTCAGATTTAGAGAATACTATTTTAATTAATAGAGGTAATTGTGCGCGAATCAGATGGGTTTTCAGGGTGGGAACACATGGAGTCTATGGAGTTGATTTCGCAAGAAGTTACAGCATCGCAAAGTCATATGCAGATAGTAGCCGCTTTAGGTAGGGCTATTTGTTTTGATAAAGACGAGTATGTTGTCGGTAATAGTCGTGGTCCCGAGCGTGCCGTCACATTTATTGACGAGGATCGTCATGTAACAGTCGTGGCATTTGACGAAAGAAAATACTGTGAACTGGGCATTACTATCGATCAAAGGGATCAAATTGATGAAAACATGGTAATCAGAAAGTTTTTTGAAGTAAAAAATGATGTTTGGTTTAGAAAAAACAAAGGTAAAATTCGTATCGCGCCATTTGTTTCTTATATCATTGATAATGAAGTAGTTGACCTAAACGAAACATTTCCAAAGAATAAGCCAAGCCAGCTTTATTCTTGGCGCGCTCGAAGAGATTATCGTACCCTAAAGAGAAGAGAAGTAACAAATAGTAATTTTAGTTTGATTGATTTTAATGACGTTAAAAAGCGACTCACGGCTTATGGTAAGGGTAATAAAGTGTTTGAGTGCGGAGATGCCGCTGCCGAATCAGTTAAGAACCGATAACCGATCCATATAAATGATTAAACACTGAGATAATTTGTATTAATTAAAGCTGGCACTCAAGACCTTCAAGTGCTAAAATATTATAATAATGAGTAAACGTGATTACTATGAAGTATTAGGTGTCGCAAAAGGCGCATCTCCTGACGAGATTAAAAAGGCTTTTCGCAAAGCAGCAGTCGAACACCACCCCGATCGGGGTGGTGATGAAGCTAAGTTTAAAGAAATAAACGAAGCCTATGAAATCCTAAAAGACGACAAAAAACGTCAAAGATACGATCAATTTGGCCACGCGGGAGTAGGTGGAAATACTGGCGCAGGCGGTGGTAACCCGTACGCAGGCTTTGGTGGACAGGGTCAGGAAGTTCATTTTGATTTTGGCGACTTGGGTTTGGGAGATATTTTTGGCAGCTTTTTTGGGGGCAATAACGGTGGTGGAGGACAGCAGAGAAAGGCTCGTGGTCGTGATGTCGAAACGCAGATTGATATAACTTTTGAACAGGCAGTTTTTGGCACAGAAGTTGACCTAGGGCTTAATCTACAAGATAACTGTGAACATTGTAAAGGGTCGACTGTGGAGCCTGGTTATGAACTCAAAACATGTGAAACGTGTAAGGGTTCGGGTCAAACAGTTCGTGTCACACAGACGATTTTTGGGAATATTCAACAAGCAACGGTATGTAATACGTGTTCGGGCCGTGGTAAGGTGCCGGAAAAAGTATGTAGTGTTTGTAATGGCAAGGGTACGCAGTCTAAGAAACAAGATGTAACTCTAAAAATACCAGCCGGAATCGACGATGGTGCTACTATTCGATTGCGTGAACATGGCGAAGCTATTGCCAACGGGCCTAAAGGCGATCTATATGTTAATATTCGGGTAAAACCGCACAAGAAGTTTACCCGCGAAGGCGATCTAATACTAAGTGAAGAGCATGTTGATATGGTCGACGCGGCTCTGGGTGTAGAGATTGACGTAGAAACAGTTGACGGTCCAATCAAGATGAAGGTACCCGCTGGAACGCAAAGTGGCGGCGACTTTAAATTATCAAACCATGGCGTACCGCATATCAAAGGCTCAACCAGAGGCGCTCATATTGTTACGATAATTGTCGATACCCCAACCAAATTATCAAAAAAACAACAAGAATTACTAGAAGAATTCAAAAAAAACCCTAAAAAAGGTTTATGGTAATTTGTATTTAATACAATAAAGTATTATAATATTAAATTATGAGTGCTGGACTAAACAATACAAGCGGAGAGCATGCACCAGATGTTCTAGCTACGGTCTATGGTAGGGGTGAAGATGATGCCGATAAGGATTTCGTTTACACAGCTGAACAGGTGGCTGGTTTAATGGGGCTGCTTGAAGAAGTTCAGATTGAAAACATTGATCTACACCAACGGGTTAGTCTATTAGAAGGTCAACTCGCAGAGGCATTATCAGAAAATGAATCACTATTGTACGACAAAATGACCAGCCAAGAGCGTTTAGCCATACTTGATAAACAATCAAAAATAGATAAATTAACAGGACTATCTAACAAGAATCAGTTAGATATTGATTTACCTGACTTTATTAATGGAGAAAAAAATGCCGAAAATGAACGCAAGAATGTTGGTCGTTTAGCAATTTTGTTCCTGGATTTTGACAATTTTCATAACGTAAATGCCAAATATGGTCACCAAGGAGGCGATAGTGTTCTTACGGCCGGGGCATCTGGCATTGAAACTGTAATAAGACCAGCCGACAAAGCCTACAGGATGGGAAGGGCAGCAGATGAATTTGCTATATTGATGCCCCGTTTTGGGGCGGGTCTTACAGAGGATGAGGTTCAAGCCTCTCTTGATAAAAGACGAGACGAAACCGAAGAAGTTGTGGGATCTTTCTTACGAGAAGGGTTAAAAGAGCTTGAAGAAGAGCATGATAATTCAGAAACTGAGCGACTTTATGTTGGCGTGACAGTAGCAGGAGCTTTGCATATTTCTGGTGAAGAACCAAAACAATTCTTAGCTAGGGTAGATCGTATGATGTTTGATAGGAAGAAAAACAAAAAAGAACATCTCGGGAGCGAGTATACAAGAATATAGCGTTCTTCTTTGTCCTCGGATGTTGCTTGTGTTTAAATAAAACATAGAATGAAGAAACTGAACGATCAACAAAATGGATTTATTACGATGATAGTCTGCATCGTTCTTATTTTGGTAGCTTTAGTTTGGTTTGCCTTTACAAGGGTGAGAAACGCAAATTAATAAGTAACAAAACTTCAAGCTTGCGATAATACTTAGCATGCTACACTAGTCTTATGAAAAAAGTCCTAGTTATTGGTGGTGTTAATCCTGGCTCAAAAGAAACAAGTTCACCTGAAGATATAGTTAGATATGTCCAATCGGCTATAGACGACAATATTGATGATGTAGTCGTTAAATGCTGCCCACTTGATGAAATAGGATATTTTATAAGCAATGAATCAAGACAGATTTATGATTTAAGAAATGACTCTAATATTGAAAGCTACGACTTGGTTTTCTTTCGTGGCAAAATGCAAACAGCTAATAACGAAGCGGCTACAATTGCTAATTATTTACAAGAAAAAAACGTTAAATATGTAAGTAGTGCATATGGTACCAGAAGAGCCGTAGGCAAAGTTGCTCAAATGTTTCAGTTCAGCAATATTGGATGCTCAGTACCGGTCACTGTGAGTACTTCTGCGTTCTACATGCCTCAGCTAATAAATCGCCACCTGGAGTATCCAATAATTCTTAAAGCTGTTAATGCGTCACATGGAAATGATAATTACCTTGTCAGAACCGAAGATGAAGTTAAAACTATTTTAGAACAGAGCCCAGATACAAGGTTTATGGCACAAGAATTTATAAAAAACGAGGGAGATTATCGTATTCTTGTGGTCGGCAACGATTATTTAATAATTCATAGGTTAGCCACTGGTGATTCACATCTTAATAATACATCGGCCGGTGGCAAGGCTACTGTAATTGATCGCGCTAATTTTCCTAAGTTGATCACTGAACAAGCACAATTAATAGCTAAATCGGCAGGATATGAGATTACTGGTGTTGACGCTATTATTGACGTTAATTCTGGCAAACACTATTTCTTAGAAATGAATTCACAACCACAATTACTCACAGGCGCTGCCGTTATACAAAAAAAAGAGTTGCTTGGTAAATATTTTGCAGAGTTGCTAAGTAGCTAATATTTCGTCGGTAGGGCGAAACTCAATATTTGAAAGTAAATAAAGAACATTACGGTGCTCTGATTTTTCAAAATCGATGTTTTCAAGTTGGGGATTATTATTGAGTGTGTCGACAATAAAGTCACCTTCGCCAGATAGTGATGCATTCGCTTCAGAATATATACGTTCAGTTAATCTGGATTGCAACCCAAGAATTCGAAAACACACTAGCATTTCAAATTTGTTATCCATATTAACGTCGTCGTATCTTGTGTCTATTTTGTCCTCTAGCTTATACATCGCTTCTCTATATAAGCTAGTTTTGTCAGAAGGAATGTTGCGTTTATAGAACAATGACTCACCTATAACGCAGTGGGTTACTAAGTATATGTACAGAAGCATATTAAGGTTGTCGGCTGTATCGATACTTTCGGCAAGCTCGAATAAGTATTGAACGGGGACTGTGTCCTCTCTTTTTTTATAAAATCGGTTATACAAATATATAAAGTTGATTGCATGTGTAGAAAGCACTGAGATTGCGGGTTTATCTTGTAATAGCGCTTCTTCCATTTCGTCGAGTTTTTGTATGTCAAAATTTTTCTCAATAAGAGATCTACCATCAATTCCATAAATTGTTTCGCAGAAAAGTAATCTAAATAATACAAGTAGTGTCGGCCTAAGCAATGGGTATTTTTTAAAATATGGGCGGCGTTCTTCGGCAGCGTTTTTTGACCCAAATTCTTGTAATGGTGTTTCAATAAGCTGCTTAATTATTACATCTAATTTTTCTAGATCACCGTTTTTACAAAAATCATCTTTGAGTAATGGTAGTATTCTGGCCATCTCTTCGTCTTTTGCCCAAAGCCATAATCTAGAAACAAAATGAAACTTCTTTGGAAAAGGTAGCAGGTTAAGGTTGGTTCGGTAGTTATTGTTGACTTTATTTAGCATAGGTGGTATAATTAGATCATAGTTAAGCGTAATCGTTTACAATTGAAGTAGCTCAACTGTAATATACTACAAGATATGGCAAAATACCCCGTAATTATTGGTCGTGCAGAGTATATCGACATTGTCGATCTAGCTCTTGGTGTCCCTACAAAAATAGATAGCGGTGCTTTTAGGTCCGCTATTCACGCACAAAATATCAAAATTAAGAATAAAGATGGAGTTAAAACTTTAGAGTGCGACCTCTTAGGGCATCCGTGCGCTCCTGTTCTTCGTAAATTTAAAACATCCGACTTTACGCAAGTTACGGTTACGAACTCGTTTGGCCATGAAGAAACACGCTACGAAGTAAGTATCAAAGTAAAACTAGGTCCAAAAAAATTCAAAACTTCATTTACTCTTGCAGATAGAAGCAGTAATTTATTCCCGATCTTGGTTGGCCGTAAACTTTTAAAAGGCAGATATTTTATCGACGTATCAAGATCAACAGTTGATAGGCTGAAGTTAAAAAAAGAATTTGGTATTAGCGCACCTATTGACGCAGAAGATCTGGAAGATTAGATATGAATATAGCTATCTTGTCTCGCGGTCCTGGCAATTATAGTACTAAAAGATTAAAAGAAGAGGCGTTACTGCGCGGACACACTGTTCGTGTAGTAAATCATGCTAAATGTTATGTAGTTCTCGAGAAAAGCAGCCCGGTCGTTCGCTACGATGGTGATGTTCTAAGTGACATTGATGTTATTATCCCTCGCATCGGTCAGAGTATTACAAAATATGGATCATCAATGGTTCGTCAGTTTGAAATGCAAGGTGTTTTTACCACGGCTAGCTCAATTGCCATCGTTCGATCTCGAGATAAGCTACGTACTATGCAGTTACTTGCTAGAGCGGGCGTAGATATTCCGAAAACAGTTTTTGCACGAGAAACTGCCGACTTGTCTGACGTTATAGACAAAGCTGGTGGTGCGCCACTTATCATCAAGGTTGCTCGTGGGACTCACGGCAATGGGGTAGTGCTTGCCGAAACCAAAAAGGCAGCCGAGGCTGTAATGCAGGCCTTCTATGTTGAGGGTGTTAACTTCTTGGTCCAGGAATTTATTCAGGAATCTGCCGGTACTGATATTCGAGCTCTTGTTGTAGGTGGCAAAGTGGTCGCTAGCATGAAACGTCAAAGTTTAGATGATGATTTTCGTTCCAATCTGCACCAGGGCGGAGAAGGTACTCCTATCAAATTATCTGACGAAGAACGTAAGACAGCGTTAAAGGCAGCTAAAGCCATGGGCTTACCTTTTTGCGGCGTAGACATGATGCGTTCTGCGCGTGGCCCGCTGGTTCTTGAAATTAACCCTAGCCCAGGTTTTGGTATTGAAAAGGTGACAGGTCATAACGTAGCCGGAAAAGTTATCGAATATATCGAACAAAATGCTAAGGGTAAGCGCCGTCGTGACCGAGTCGGTGCATAGATTAAGGCCTAAAATTATATTATTGGTTCTGGTGGGCATAGTTATTTTTTCAATACCCTTATTTTTGCAAAAAATGACAGCTTGTCCTTTGCGATTAGACGGTAAGTGCATGTATTTTGAACTTGCAAACACCCCCGAAAAAAGAACTAAAGGTCTCTCTGATAGAGAATCTTTGCCACGTGATGCAGCTATGTTGTTCGATTTTGAAAATGCCGGCAGGCAATGTATTTGGATGAAGGACATGAAATTTCCATTAGACATCGTTTGGGTGAATAATTCCAAGACAATCACGCATATCAAAAATTATGTAAAACCAGAAACTTATCCTGAGACATTTTGCCCAAGCAATGATGCAAAGTATGTAATTGAACTTAACGCAGGTATTGTAGACGAAGCTAAACTGTTTGTAGGCAAACATCTCAATCTGTAATGCTTATGCTATCATGAGCATATGATGCCTTTGATATTAATGGCCCTTATAGTAGCTCTCCCGGTAATTTTGGGAATACTTTTCCGTGTCAGTTCTGTATATATTTTTGTAAGTATTGCCGTTGGAGAATTACTGGTCAAATTCTTAGGCGTAGATGCCGGGCTAGTTGCGAGCGGTTTCATAAAAGGCCAGAATGGACCAACAATAGCGTATGTTCTTATGTTAATTGTGCCACTTGTAATGACGGCACTTTTTCTAAAAGGCAGTTTACCTCATTCAAAACTTCCACTACATATAGTGCCGCTTATTGCGGTTGGTCTAATGTTTCTAGTTTTTATGATTCCACTTTTACCGAGCGGGGTTCAGCAGCAAGTTTTTACTACAAAACCCGGTGAGATATTCAAGAAAACCCAAGATTTAGTTGTAGCTGTAACGGGTGTCATAATCCTATTAACCATGTGGGCTACCAGTAGACATCATCAAAAACACAATAAACATCACAAGTAACACCTTAGAAACTGTTGACTTTTTGCACAAAATAAGCATAATGTAAGAAGTTAATTCTGAAATGAATTGAACCCAAACCTACAATTTTTTAAACCAAGATTTATCTGTTTGAAAAATTGAAAGGAAGAGAGAGTGCTATAAAACGAAGCTCTGCGCGTTAACGCGTCATAGCGAGTCAAAAGCCTCACTCTGACGTGGGCCCATAGCTCAGTCGGTTAGAGCACCTGCCTTTTAAGCAGGGTGTCGTGAGTTCGAGTCTCACTGGGCCCTCCAAT
>CAZPWF010000008.1:0-28763 GCA_964590725.1 uncultured Candidatus Saccharibacteria bacterium | reverse complement strand
CAATATCGTAAAAGAAACTGTCTGGCCAGCCGGTAATATTATTAATCACAGGTTGGTTATTTTGATCTAATTCTGGAATTGTTTGGAGATTTATAATCTCAAATCCTAGCTGATCGGCAACGAACTTATGCGCTTGTGGGTCGGTGCGATATCCCGTGCCGCAGAAAAGTAAATCACCACAGGGTAGAGCGTCGCCTTGCCCACTAAATCGGTATGGGCACTTTATGGTTTCAAGCCCAAGGTTATTTAACGCTGATTCAGCGTATGGCTCTTCGTCTTTGCGTTTGTTTGGTAAGTTGGACAAAACCAACTTGTTGTCTCGACAAAGCCCCCAGTTGGCTGTGTACACGCCGTCTTGGCAATTCTCTGGCGGTTTTATCTTTATAACTTTTACGCCAGCTTCTTCTAGGGCCTTTTTGATTGAATCATGTTCTTGGGCTGCGATCTGGGTTTGGATTGGCACCGATGAGTCCATGTATGGGTTAATTGCAAACTCGTCACTAAAGTAATCTGCCCCAGACATGAGTACAGTTTGATTTATCCGTTTAATCTCACTAAACATTAAATGTCATTATATCAAAAAGTGGAGATGATATTTAACTATCAGTACCTGTTATTGGGCGTGGACGACGAATTTCTTCAAGCGGCTGCATGTAATAGCCTTCATTATTCAACGCGAAGCGTAATTCCTGCATGCCTGAGGCGTTCATGATATTAATAAATTGTTCATATTCAGGTTGAGTTTTGATTTGCTTATAGCCATTATTGTTGCCCGACTGAGCGCTTCGGTTATCGCAAACTTCACCGTGAACGGCGCTGACCATGAAAGAAGGAACTGTTACATCTCTCTCTATGGTAATATCTTCCCAATTTTTTCTGACTATTCGATAGTTCGAGAGTTGATCTGTACGTGAGGCATGAGTATCTACTGCTCGACCGTTTTTAAATCTTTTTTTAGCATCACCATGCTCGTCATATACATGAAGTACAATCCATCTAGCTTCTGGTTTACGTGGGTTGCGGAAGACTCTAGGCATTCCGCCTTGTAGGGCGTCCCAGTCTTCGGGAGAAGGGAAACGTTCCGCAATCTTCTCGCGTGTGCTTTTGACTTCACCGGAATTGTTCGGGCCAGATTCATTCATGTAACAATTTTAACATAAAACAATGATAAATAAAAACCATGATATAATATTGATATGCCAGGTGAGATTTCAGAAATGGGAGAAGAGCGTTATTCCTATCGACCAGAATTATATTTACCGGAAAATTATGCTCCGTTTTCAGCTATCGAAGGCGAAATAAGTACACCGGTTGGTGGTCTTTTTTCAGTACCAAGAGTTTCTGAAGAAATTTTAGATTCAGCCGGCACTTTTTGGTTTAAGCCTGATTTTATAAATTCTTGTGACCCTAGAGCAAATTTTGTAACAAACTGTCGTTTTGAAGAGGTAGAAGAATGGGGCGAGGGAAGACAGAATTCTCAGCGTCAGGTTGCTTTCGGTAATTTATCCATGAACCTTGGTTCGGGTGAAGTAACGATTCCTATTGCGTATAAACATTTTGAAGGTTGGACAGAAGGTGCGATTCATGAATACTCGGCAAATGAGTATGTGAATAAACGAAATACTTTAAAGGCAAAAGCCTTTGACCCGGTTGGTATTTGGGTTAATGAAGAGGGTGTCGCATTCTTAATGACTCACTTTGAGCTAAATGTTGTTTCACTTGATAACGTAGATTGGAATCGAAATCCAGAAAACACCTTAAGGGAACATTTTAGTATTTTTAGAGCACTGGAATGGGCTGCCCGTATTTCTGCTGGATATGTTATAGAGGGTGATATACACGGGGATCTTCAATGTAAAAATAATGGCTATGACTTGGTTAGCGGCAATCTCAGAGCACTCGATTTAGAAAGCTATAGAAAAATACAAACACCCGAACAACAGAATGTAGAACAAATGTTCGAATGGGTTAATCATGAGCTCATGTGTTTTATTAGTTCAATCTACACTGCGGGGTTTAGGTGGGGGGAAGAAGAAGAGGATCGTAGTCAAGTACTAAGATCGTTATTCTTAGAACACTTTAGGTCCGTCATAGTTCACCCAAGCGCGGGACAAAAAGTATACGATAAAAGCTTCGCAAATGAAGATAGTGGAAAAACATACGTTGGCGAAATAGAAGATATGTTAATTAACATTTCCAAGCTCACCGATATGGATTTCAAAAACTATTGGGAGGCTGCACAGTCAAAGCGTCCACTAATAAACGGCGAATAGACTAGTCGTATACAAATAATTGGCACTCTGGGGTTGCAAGTGCTAATTTAGTGCGCTATCATATTCATACGAAACTGATATAAATCAATTCTAAGGAGGAAATATGAGTGTACCTATTCAACCGTTAGCTGACTATGTTGTAGCTCAACAAGAAGAGGCGTCTAATAAAACAGCTAGTGGATTATATATACCTGACGCTGCTCAGGAAAAGCCAAAGACCGCCAAAGTACTCGCAGTCGGCAAAAACGTGAAAGAAGTTAAAGCCGGTGATCGGATTGTTTACGGAGGTTATAGTAATACGGAAATTAAGCAGGATGGCCAAGAATACATTTTGGTCAAAGAAGAAAATATTTACGCAACAGTAAAATAGTATCAAGCAGATTGTGCATAGCACTAAGAACTTATAACTTAATAGAACGGAGTGAACAGTTATGGCAAAGAAAGTATTTTATGATGATGATGCACGAAGACGAGTGCTCGAGGGTGCCCGGATTCTTTATGACGCTGTAAAAACAACGATGGGTCCAAAAGGGCGTAACGTGGTTATTAGCAAAAGTTACGGCAATCCTACCGTAACTCACGATGGTGTAACTGTTGCAAAAGGCGTAGAAATTGCAGATGTAGATGACGAGACTCTTGGCTACAAAGTCGGCGCAGAACTTATTAAACAGGCAGCTAACAAGATGAACGATGTTGCTGGCGACGGAACTACAACTGTTACAGTTTTGACTTATCATATTTTGAACGAAGCTAATAAATTGATCGCTGCCGGTCACAACCCTATGCTCCTCAGAAAAGGCTTGGAGGCTGCGGCGCACGATGTATTAAAGAATCTAAAAGGCGACGATATCAAGAGTGACAAAAAGCGTGTAGCTCAGGTGGCAACTATTTCAGCCGGCGATGCCGAGATTGGTAACTTAATTGCCAATGTGATCGATAAAGTAGGCAAAGACGGTGTGGTTACTGTAGAAGAAGGACAGGGTCTTGCGCTAGAAAGTGAAGTAGTCGAAGGTTTTACATTCGACAAAGGTTTTGTCAGTCCTTATATGGTGACAGACCCAGCACGTATGGAGGCTGTATATGACAAGCCTGCAATCGTTATCACCGACAAAAAGATCAGTTCTATTCAAGAATTTTTGCCACTTCTAGAAAAACTAGCACAGGCTGGCAAAAAAGACCTAGTATTGATTGCCGAAGACGTAGAGGGCGAGGCGCTCGGAACACTTGTGCTTAACCGATTAAAGGGTGTATTTAACACCTTAGCAGTAAAAGCTCCATCCTTTGGAGATCGTCGAAAAGATGTGCTTAACGATATTGCAATATTAACTGGGGCAACTGTAATCACAGAAGATCGTGGTATGACCTTCGAAAATGTTGAACTTGATGTTGTCGGTTCTGCCCGTAAGGTAATCGTAAACAAAGATGAGACAACAATCATCGAAGGAGCTGGTAACTCAACAGAAGTAAACGCTCGCATTAAGCAGATCGAAAGTCAGACAAAATCTGTTACAAGTGAATACGAGAAAGAGAATTTCGACAAACGTAGGGCTGCGCTTTCTGGCAAGGTTGCAGTTATTAAGGTTGGTGGTGCAACAGAGACTGAGATTGAAGAAAAGAAGTTTCGTGTCGATGATGCGGTTGCAGCCGTTAAAGCCGCACTTGAAGAAGGAATTGTTGCTGGTGGTGGTGTAACCCTCATTAATCTGACTGGTTCGATCAAATCAGATAAAAATGAAGATCATGCCGTTGCAGCAGGTCGACAACTATTATCCAAAGCACTTGAACAGCCATTCAGGATATTGATGACCAACGCTGGCTTGAATGCCGACGAGTGGTTGCCTCAGGTTGTGAAAGCCAAAGCAGGTCAGGGTGTAAATGTTAATGACCCTGTTAAATTGGTTGATCTTAAGTCCGTAGGGGTTATTGACCCAGCTCGTGTAACTAAAGAAGCAATCCAAAACGCTGTATCTGTTGCTGGAACAGCAATTACTATGGGTGCGCTTGTAGTAGAGGTGCCTGAAAAAGCTGCAGCTGCCGCTCCAGACATGTCAGGAATGGGTGGCATGGGCGGAATGATGTAGCCTAGGTTGCTTTAACGGGTATATGGATACCTTTATCGGGGCTTGCGAGATCCAATCTTGCGAGCTCCGATCTGTATAATTCAGTGGAATTTGTTGGTACTAGCATAATTGAACCACTAGGGTACCAAGTCTCAATGCTATTAGGCAGGTTAATATGTCTTTGTACATCTAAACCAGTTTCCGGCTCGTCTATAAAAGCGATTCCCGGGTAATATTCTCTCTTTCTTCTGCCGCCTTTTATGCAACTTCTTCCAAGGGCGCTATTTATAGACATTTCTGAAAACTCTTTAGGTATTTCCCATTTTGTGCAATCTACTCCAGTTATATTTTCGGTATCCCACTTACGCGTACTAAAGGTTATATCTAGAAAACTTTCAATATCTCTGTCGACTGTTTGTCGAGCAGACAGATTATCCGATGCATCTTCCTGTAGTTCGTCTGATGAGTGTCTATCCCCATCATATTCCATGAAGTGATCACCTATGTGACGTATGCCCGGCCTTCTAACCATCTCTCGTTGGAGTTGTGCGTGTCGGCCCACTTCTTCTTGGGTGTTACAGTAGTGAGGATACGTGTTATTGGAATATCTTTCGATTTGAAATGCGGTTGCAAGCAATGGCGCAGCACCTGCCATTAAATATTCTTCGAAATCTGTACCTCGAGATCTGGGCAATTCAAAGGTTTGTTGCGCAAATTGCCTGGCATTTTTTTCACTGTCACCCAGTTTAATTCTTTCATCATATCTTTCACGTGCTTCGATTGCATAATAAATTGCTCGGGAAAAAGTTGTTTTACCGCTACCGTTAGGTCCGAATATAAGGTTAACTCCAGGCTGGAATTCTAATCGCTCTGGTAATTTCATATAGGTTTCACGTAGGTGTTCAAGTTTTGACGGTAGTTCAAGTGATTTTAGTTTTTGCTTATCTATGCTTAACACGAGTTCTGCCTGTTCGACTAATGCTTCTTTGTTTTGTTTTGGGTCTTCGTCAGTCGGAGAGGTAAAGGCTTCTGAGAGTTGCGGTAAAGCTATGTTTTCCCAAGGGTTAACACTATTTGGTGATATTTCTTTGTTCTCGAATCCTTGTTCAAATGCGCTCATGGATAAATGCCTCAGTACTAACCATTTCTTAATAAAATATTAGTAATTGGCAGGATTTCTAACTCGTCAATTGGCGGCAATTGCATAAACTCATTATGTGAATGTATAGATCCTGTGTCCATTATGTGGCTAATTCTGTCAATCTGGGCGTTTGTTGCGATATTAAATGGGTTGTTAACCTGGTCAGCGTTTTGTTTTTCTTCGAGGCGCGCTGGACCATAAGTGAAATGTCCTTCTCGTACCTGGGCTGAAGTTGAAGATAAGAAGGCTGTATCGTATCGATGAATCTTTCGAACAATCGCTCCTGCAGATATACTACCGAGTTCATCTCCTAGCGGGTTACCGGAGCCCTGATCTTCTGTTACCATTATTTGGCGCTGCCCATTTGGATTGTCAAAAAAGCTAACCCAAACAAACGACTCTCCCCAGCCCCGACCATTACTGTCAATTTGACTTGGTAGAGACATCAATCGGATGTTGTTTATGTTAGTCGACAAGTCGCCTGACCCCCTAGACGGTAGCGAATCCCAGACAAATTGCGGAGACACATTATCAATCAAGTCATTTAGTGCTTCATGTACTAAACCTATTTTTTCGGGTGAAGCAGGCGCTTCTGGGTCGGTCATAATATTCTCTGCAGAATAATTGACTTGTGGTTCTAGTTCACGCGTATTAATTTCTCTCATAAAAACTCCGTTATTTAAGACAAGTACATTGTACAATAAAATTACCATATTGTAAATAGATACATAACATATGTAACAATAACAGATGCAATAATGTCAAAACAAAATTGACATGAGTATTAAAAGTTAATAATATTAAAAGTATGAATGATTTATTTATAAGGCTTGGATTTAGTGAAAAAGAAGCTTTTTGTTATCACATACTACTAGAAAATGGCAGTTTGACTGCGTCGGACGTGAGTAAACGAATTAGTGAAAGCCGAACAAATACTTATATGATATTGGAGAGATTAGACAAATCTGGCATGGTTATAATTGACGACTCTTTGGCTGTACGCCGGTATGGTGCAGCTGATCCAAGTGTTTTGAAGCAAAACTTGATAGTTAAACAACAAGAACTAAAACGCACTCAGAATTTATTAGTAAATTATCTACCAGAATTGAACTCTCTATATAACTTAGAGCGCCTAAAGCCGGGGGTGGTATATCTCGAGGGAATAAAGGGTTTAGAAGTAATGTTGGATGATATGGCGAGAAGCAACGATGAGGTCTTATTGATTCCAGGTGGTCCAATAAAAGGTGAAGCTTGGGAAACATTAAAAAATGGAATTATTAAGAGAGCTAATAAAGGAATAAAAACCAGGGCTATATTTCAAGAGGACGCACGGGAGCTGATCGACCATAAATTACATCAAAAACAAAAGTATGAAGTAAGATTTTGGGGTAAAGCTGAAAACCCTGGTGAAGTGGTCGTGTATGGAAATAAGTGTGTGTTCACTGCATATGAACCAGAAATTATTAACACTATTTTGACCAATGATGTAATAGCTCAAACTCTCAGAAGTATATTTGAGGGTCTTTGGGCTCAGGCTACCCTGTAGAATAGTTGCACATATTTAAAAAATATAGTATTGTTATGCTATTCAGTGGTGGAGAAAGGTTTGAAACATTATGAAACTGTTTAAGAGAAAACAGGGTCAAAATACCACGACCCCAAGCGAGTTGCAGGACTATTATCAGTCGGAGCGTCGTGAGCGTAAAAGCGTAGCTTGGCTATTAGCCTTTGTTACTTTTTTTGTGACACTTGTATTTGTATTGTTGCTTTTCTTTGCTGGCAAGTGGCTGTATCAGAGGTTCAGAAAAAATACTAATAAGTCTCAGACAACCTCACAAACTCAAAACAAACCTGCAGATAATGGAGGCAAGAGCAAGCCTAACGACGCAGCTACTAGTCCTTCTGACGGATCTTCAGGTCAACCTAACGGTAACTCGTCTACTCAGGGTGCACAGACAGCTCCGCCACAGACTAGCAGTACCAGTACGAGCGTGCCGTCTTCTTCTACAGCCGCCAACAGTCAATTACCTAGAACTGGTCCAGACGAAGATCTATAGTAGTGTCAGGTACTGAGTTCTGAGAACTAAGTACGATTATACGAATAACTAATTATTGTTGTGTTGAGTGAAGTAGTTAATCTCATTTACAACATCTAACAGTGCTTGAGCTCGGGCTTTTTCATCTGTTATTTGTTTAGCAGTTTCGTAGGCAGTTTTTACAAGAGATTGATCGTCAGATGCTTGGATCATCATCATGGTCGTTTTGAACTTTTCTTCTGGGTCTTGATCAAGCTGGTCAACAAGAGGATTTAGCTGTTGTAGTGCTTGTTGCTTGATAGAGAGAAGATCGTCACTAACACCGACTTGAGGCTGATCTTGGGGTGCGGGAGCTGATATAGGAGACGGGTGTCCTGAAGGAACCCCGCTAGGCACTTGATTATGATTAACTCCAAGTACGCCACCGTTAAGACTGCTTGTGTCTGTTGGCGGCTGCCCAGTTACCGGCTGATTATTTGTCGGTTGTTGGCCCGGCTGATTTTGGTCGTACATTCCACCCCCTAATAACTAAAAATATCATAAGCACTATAGCATTTTTTGTCGTTAAGATTAAGGCTAATTTGGTACCATTATAATAATATGAATAAAAAGCGGGAGTAATATGCTTGATGATTTGAAGATGATTCATGAACGAGATGCGCAGGATGCGCTGGGTGTGGTTGAAAAACAGTGGCAGCAACTGCAATACGATTATGGAATTGATCTGAAACCTGATCAGGCTATTCGAAACGTTATTCTTGGCGGCATGGGCGGATCAGCTTTGGCGGCAAGCATAATTAATAGCTGGCCTGGATTGTCTGTGCCATTTGAAATTGTAAAGCAATATGAACTACCAGAATATGCCGGTGAAGACACATTGTTCATTGCATCAAGTTATTCTGGCAACACAGAAGAAACATTAGCCGCCCTGCAAGCCGCCGAGAAACAAGGCTGTCAGATTATAATTATTGCTGCCGGTGGTGAATTATCAAAAATAGCTGACGAAAAGAACTATCCATTTTTTCAAATTCCAAGTGGTTTTCAGCCGCGTATGGCAGTATTTTATAACTTTGCCGCACTTGTGCAGCTGTTTGAATCACTTGAACTTTCTCCAAAAGGATCGGTTGGCGAATTAGTAAAAGCAGCCGACTGGCTAGCGCAACAAACAGGTAACTGGAAGGCGGATGTACCAGTAAAAGGAAATAAGGCAAAAATGATCGCTCTGGAGTTGATGGGCAAGTCCCCAGTTGTGTATGCGGGGCCAAAATTGTTTTCGGCAGCGTACAAGTGGAAGATAAATTTTAATGAAAATTCTAAAAATGTTGCGTGGTGTAATCAAATCCCCGAATTTAATCATAATGAATTTTTAGGCTGGACAAGTCATCCGACGGAAAAGCCTTATGGTGTTATAGATTTACGTTCAAATCTAGAAAACCCTAGAGTTCAGAAGAGGTTTGAGGTGAGTGAAAAGTTACTTTCCGGCAGAAGACCTGCGCCTACAATAGTCGAGGCAGTTGGTGATACTATAATTGAACAATTGCTGTGGACGATTTCTTTGGGTGACTTTGTTAGCCTGTATCTAGCATTTCTTAATGGTATTAATCCAAGCCCGGTTGAGCTCATAGAAAAATTTAAGTCGGAACTTACTAAGTAGATCTAAATAGGTTTGTCTTTTAGTTTTAGTTTGTAGGCTACGTAACTCCAAAAAAGATGTGCGCAGAACCATGTTACTAAGATAATGACGTTGGTTTTAAGTGATAGAATCACGAAAGGCGTAGCAAAGATAATGCCTCCTATGATGTAGTCTATCTGATCAAAAGGGAACCAACTTTCACCTGGTTTTACCCCAAAACGTCGTTTGATAAAACTCTCGATAGCGTCACCTAATAATGCGCCAAAACCAAGTGCTGCGCCGACTATGAACATGTCGAAAATTGGCATAAATGTGTATACGCTCACATAGTTAATAGATTCTGGGTAAATCAAGTATGTAATGCTGGCTGTAACACCTCCTGCGAACGCGCCAAAAAGTAGCCCTCGCCAAGTTTTATTCTGGCCGAAAATGCGTTCACCCTTAAAGCTTTTGCCAAAATCCAAGGGTGTTTTCCAGAGTTTTAATATCGGGATCTTATTGGCGATAACTGGACTAGCATTAGCTACTCCAGCTGGTAAGAAGAACCATAGAGCAAACATTATTTCGTTCATTGGTTCCTCTTGATCTTTTTGCGAATGGTATGATACTTCGGATATAAGAGAGACCTAAGTTTTGCTTTTTTTGCTATAGGAGTGCCCTTACTAAGTAGCTGTGTGATATTACTTGCGGTGGGTAGTTCCGCTATGAGAGTGTAAGTATTACCGATACCGTGATATCCATGGGCATCACTACTGGCTGCGCCAATTATTCGGTTGATACGTGCCCAAACCACTGCTTGTTTGCTTCTGTCTTGTACGAAAGCCCGCCCATTACAAATTTCTAAGACATCAATTTTGTCTAGTATTTCTTCTAGAACTTGTGGATGCAAGCCTTTACGAACTGTTTCGAAAGGATGAGGGATATAGACGATTCCGCCCTGTGCTTTGATTGATTGAATTGTGTCAATCGGTGTCATGTGAGGCTTAATGGGTTGAGTTAAGTAGAGCCCTATTATTTCACCCTCTGTAGTCATGATCTCTTCACCCACGATAATTGAATCACCTAGTATTTTCTTGATCCCAAGTGCATTATCAATGCTGTTATGATCTGTTACCGCTACAATATCGAGTAAGCCATCATTAAGTACTTTTTTGTATTGGGACAATGATAAGCCGCCATCTGGTGATGCGTTCGAGTGGGTATGTAAATCTAGCTTTATCATGACAATTTTCTACTAATTTTAATAAGTCGCTCGAATGCCGTATAAGTAGATGAACAGGCAATAAAGACAATAGCGACTCCTAGGTTATTAAATAACAATCCAATTACTAAAATCGTCATTCTGACTTCAAATCTAAAAACACCGTCCTGGAAAAGCCTGTTTACTTCAGTCGTAGTTAGCTTGCTTTTTGCAACTGCCGTCTCTCCCTTGGCTTTTACGTAGCTAACACATATGCTTGCGCCACAAGCTGCTACGGCCCATACAGCAAAATATGGTTTTCCTAGAGAAACGAAACTATATGCAGCTCCACAGTAGAGCAGGACTTCTTTAAATCTGTCTGTTGAAGCGTCCAGCAACATTCCTGCGGAACTGTCGCGTTTTTGTAATCTTGCAAGTGCGCCGTCGAGAGTGTCAAATAACCCAAATATGACCAATAAAATTGCCGCCAAGGTGTATTGATTGGTTGCTATCAGCCAAGCAATGGGTATGTGCGCTAATAGTCCTGTGATAGTTACCATGTTGGGTGATAATTTACCACCAGTTAGCTTGTTTATATCTTTAGCGACACGTCCCATGAATGATCTAACTAATTTACGAATTGGTTCGATTATCGAATTCATAAGCAACATTATACCTAACAACGGTATAATTTTCGTTTTTGTGCCGAGTTATAAGATTGAGCGTTTTATTTTGCTGGTAATACCACACAGCAATTCGTAGGAGAAAATATCGTTATTTTTACAAATATTTGCGACTGAATTTGGGTTTGCAGGATTGCTGCTTATGAGGGTGATTTCTGACCCAATGTCTGCATCTGTGTCTTCCAGGTTTATCATAGTGTGATTCATGCATACCCGGCCCGCTACGGGTAAAAAATTATTGTTATATTGGACAATTCCGACGTTGCTCAATTCGCGAGGGTAGCCTTCGTAGTAGCCAAGCGGCAGGATGCCAATTTTACTACTGGCGTTTGCTTCAAATGTTCCGTTGTAGCTTACTCGGTCATGCTTATTTATGTGCTGTGTTTTAATTATGGTACTTTTTAATTCCATCACCGGTTTCAGTGCATTTAGAATTGAGTGTTGAGGGTCATTTGTGGGCAAGGGGTTGATGCCGTACAGGCCAATTCCAAGTCTGATGGTGTTTGTGTGTTTGCTAGCAGTTTTTGTGCTGCCGGCTGTTTGCGAAAGGTGTATAAACTCTGGTTTACAGCCTTTTGATTTTATATATGCCACTAAATCGTCAAATTTTTGCTGCTGGGCCAAAGTAAAAGAAGTGTCAGGATTATCAGCGTCCGCAAGATGAGACATTATACCTTCAAGATTTAGTTTGGGGTGTTTTTGAAGACAATCTAAGTAATCATCTATTTCGTTTTTGTTCAGTCCTAGTCTATTCATGCCGGTGTTTAATTCCATGTGCACATTAACTGGCCTATTTAGTTTTGATAGTGCTTGTAGTGTTTCTGTGTCCTGGACAGCAAACGAGCATTTCTTAGTGTCTAATAGATGAGTATTGGATTTCTTGATAACACCCATTACCAAAATCTTATGTTTGGTTGATCCGGCGATTTCTGCCGCCTCAAAGTAACCGTCCACGGCCAAAAATGGAACGGAGGTGCTATTGAGTATTCTGGCAACCTCTTTTATGCCATGACCATAGGCGTTTGCCTTAAGGACAGGAATAACCTGTTGTTTACCTGCTATTTTGGCAAAAAGGTTTAGATTGTCTATGATGTGTGCTGAATTTATTTCTAGTCGATTGTATGTATCAAAGTCCGCAATCGCTAACTTCTTAATAACCTGTTTAATCTTGTGAGTGATCATAACAACTCATTATAAACTGTTAACTTGGTATACTGTATTTGAATGAAAAAGACTATTCAGCAATCTTATGGTAAGTATTCTGGCCTGATCTGGTCATTGTTTCTTGCTAACGGGGTTAGTTTGCTTTTGTTTGCATTGCGAGTAATTGATTCTGGTAGTACACGCTACTGGTTCCTTATATGGAATTTAGTATTAGCATGGCTACCTTTAGTGTTTGCCGTTGTGCTCGTGAAGCGCCTCGCGACCAAGAGGTGGCTAGAGCCTGTAAATATATTGCTGTCGATTGCTTGGATTGTGTTTTTACCGAATAGTTTTTACTTGGTTAGTGACCTAATTCATCTACAGACAAATCCGGATGTAAGCGTATTGTATGACGCCGTACTGTTTACTTCGTTTATTTTTAACGGGTTTTTAAGTGGATTTATTAGTCTCTATCTAGTTCATCAAGAACTTCTGAAACGACTTTCAAGCAAAGCAGTAAACTTTGTCATCGCGGGTGTTTTATTGGCATGTAGTTTTGCAATTCATGTCGGTAGGGTGTTGAGATGGAATACATGGGATATTTTTTTACATCCAAGTGGTTTGATTTTTGATGTCAGCGAACAAGTCGTAAATGATGCGGCTCAATCGAGGGCATTTGTTACAACTCTGTCATTCTTTTTGATGATGGGCGGCATGTATATTGCAATCTGGCAATTCGCAAAAATAAATAAAAAATAAGTCAAATAATTGCAGAAGTTATTATTCTATTATACAGATAAGCTCTGATATACTACATCTGTTATGGAGCATATTAGACAGAAGATTCAAGATTTGGTGAAAAATTTATTCGACGTAAATGTAGATGTCGAGTTGACGCGTCCTGATGAACAATTTGGCGATTATTCTACTAACTTAGCTATGCAGATAGCAAAGCCTCTGGGCAAAAACCCTCGTGAAATTGCCGAACAAATAACAATAGAGATTAAGAATAATTTTCGTGAAGAAATTGCTGATGCGACAATTGCGGGTCCGGGATTTATCAATATAAAACTTGCAGATAGCGCTCTAATTAAGCAAGCTACACGCGAGATTGGCGAATCATTGAAAGGCCAGTCCTGGATTATTGAATATTCTTGTCCGAACGCCTTCAAAGAACTACATACTGGTCATTTATACAACACGATTGCTGGTGATGTACTGGCACGAATCATTGAACGTGCGGGCGCAACAGTGCACCGAACTAGCTTTGGTGGCGATGTCGGGCTTCATGTCGGTAAATGTCTGTGGGGAATTTTTGAAAAACTTGGTGGTGAAGATCCTAAAGAGTTGGCAAAAGTCTCGTCTGATCCGTTACAACGAGCGGCATGGTTGAGTGAATGCTATGTTGCTGGGGCAAAAGCTTACGAAGACGATGAATCGGCAAAGTCGCGAATAGTTGAAATTAACCAAGCAGTATACAAAGTCCATGAAGCGAATGATCACGATTCTGATTTCGCTAGAGTGTATTGGGAGTGTCGTCAGTGGAGTTTTGACTATTTCAAGGCTTTTTATGAACTCATCGATGTCGATGACATGTATTACTATCCGGAAAGTTCAACAACTCAACGGGGGTTAGAAATGGTCCGCAATGGGCTAAAAAGAGGTTTGCTAGAAGAGTCTGAAGGTGCGGTTGTTTTTAGAGGCGATGAATCCAAAAAACTTCATACACGTGTCTTTATAACGAGCAAGGGTTTGCCCACATATGAAACCAAAGATGTTGGCGTTATTTTGGCTGAACAAAAAGATTATAATTTTGATTACAGAGTAGTTTTAACAGGGAACGATCAGGCGGAATATATGAAAGTTGTCTTTGCAGCCATGGACGCACTAACACCTGGCATTGCCGACAAGATGACGCATTTAACAAATGGCACAGTCAGGTTCGGTGATGGTAAAAAAATGAGTTCACGGCTTGGTAACGTATCGCGGGCGGTCGATGTTGTGGCTGCAGTACAAAATAAAGTGCAAGAAATTCTAAACGAAGATAAAGAGCTCGTTACGCAGATTACACTGGGTGCTATCAAGTATGAATTTGCAAAATATCGTCTTGGTGGCGACGTCGCATTTGATATCAACGAATCGGTCAGCTTGCAAGGTAACAGTGGCCCTTACTTACAGTATGCCCATGCCAGAGCGCGAAGCATCCTGGCGAAAGTAAATGCGAAAGATGTTTTACTTGATAACCTAGAAGTGGGTGAACGAAGTTTGGTTCGAAAAATTGGTGAATACACAGACGTCGTTGACAAGGCAGTCACTGAACTTAGTGCCCATCTTATATGTACGTACTTATATGAATTAGCTCAGGTCTTTAACAGATTTTATGAGAATAACCGGGTTGTTGGTGATGACAGAGAGGCGATAAGAGTGAAGCTAGTGAGCATGTATGCTAATCGTCTCAAAGAGGGTCTCGGCTTGTTAGGCATTGTAGCCCCAGACAGGATGTAGATTAATGGCAAGTAAGGTATTTGAGGCGCTTGAACAGGTCGCAACTCCGGAACGTGCCGAGGCTGGGGCATGGTTTTTCAAGACTGGACCAGGTGAATATGGGGAAGGTGATAAATTTTTAGGCGTTACAGTTCCAGATCAACGAAAAATATCTAAACTTTTATACAAAGAACTTAACATAGAACAAATACTATTATCCTTACGTAGCCCGTGGCACGAGGAGAGGCTAACAGCACTGTTTATGCTTGTTTTAAGGTACAAAAAAGACGATGAAAAAACCAAATCAAAGATAGTAAAGTTATATTTAGAAAATACAGAATTTGTAAATAATTGGGACTTGGTTGATAGTAGTGCACCATATATTTTGGGTAACTGGCTCCAGAATAAAGATCGAACAATTTTATACAAATTATCGAAGTCAAAAATATTGTGGGAGCGTCGAATATCTATAATCACTACTCTGATGTTTATTCGGAACGGTGAATATGGAGATACACTAGATCTAGCCGAACAACTTTTAAATGATAAAGAAGACTTAATAAATAAGGCGGTGGGATGGTGTTTGCGCGAAGTAGGCAAGAAGGCCGAAGATTTGTTGGTAGATTTCCTAGACAAATATGCCGCAACAATGCCGCGGACTACGCTGAGATACGCAATTGAAAAATTCCCCGAACCAAAACGAAAACACTACTTGAATCTAAAGTAGTGTTTGAAACTTGTTGCCTGTAATGCGTTACTAGGGTTTAATTAACGTAACTACTTATGAAATCAGCACTTATTCTGTACCCTCACCAACTATTCACCCTAGAGCAGCTTCCGGGAGTTGACGCAGTTCTGATGGTGGAAGATCCATTGTATTTCGGTATTGATAGACAACAGCCTATAAAACTCCATAAACAGAAACTAATATTGCACAGAGCGAGCATGCGTCGTTATGTAGAGGAGGTATTATGGCCGGCTGGTCTTGAAGTGGACTATGTTGAATTGGATGGATTGCTGACGAGTGAAGATATTTTTGAACGAGCGCGCAAATTTGAGCAATTATATATATTTGATCCAGTAGATGATGTTCTGACAAAACGTTTATTAGAAGCACGACGTGCGGACAACAGTGTTTCTTCGTTTGAATTTTTGCCTAGCCCTAATTTTTACTTAAAAAACCAAGAAATTCAGTCATATTTTTCTGAGAAGCACGAACATGTGTTTGAAGATTTTTATCAGTGGCAGCGTGAACGTTTTAATGTATTAATTGGCGAAGACTACAAGCCACTTGGCGGCGAATGGATCATAAATCAGCAGTCAGTAAAGCTCGAAACGAACGCTCAGTTGCCAAGTTTTGGAGTTTACGGTAACAACAAATTTGTAGAGGAAGCAATCGAATATGTTGAAAAACATTTTCCTGATAACCCTGGAGATACTGATTTTGTTTGGCCGACTAATCATCAAGAAGCACTACAGTGGCTGGATAATTTTATTGAACATAGGCTAGAACATTTTTCGGAGTACCAGTTATCTATAGATAGTAAGGCAATGTGGCTTTATCACAGTGCTTTATCTGCGTGTTTAAACGTAGGTCTGCTTAGTCCTCAAGAAGTTGTTGATAGGGCAGTACACAAGCATGGTAAGAAACCCGTTCCTCTGGCAAGTCTTGAATCATTTGTGCGCGGAGTGTTAGGTTGGAGAGAATTTGTACGTGCAACATATCTAGTTCAGGGTAGGAGTATGCGAACAGGTAACGATCTTAAACATCAGCGTAGATTAACTCCTGAATGGTATCAAGGAGCGACAGGAATTGCGCCATTTGATGATTTGATTCATAAACTTAGAAGTCATGCTTACGCAAACCAAGGCGAGAGGCAATTAGTCGCAACTAATCTCATGATTTTATGCGAGATTCACCCTCAGGATATTCACCATTTCTTTGATCAGTTATTTATTGATTCTTATGACTGGGTGACAACACCAAATCTTTATAGAGCAACGTCGTTTATTACTCGTAACGCTTCTGTGGGTGAGGTTCCAATATGCGCGAGTAATAAAATTTTAGAAATTAGCAATTATGTTAAAGGTGATTGGTGCGATGTGTGGGACGGGCTGTATTGGCGGTTTATTGATGCCCACAAAGACACGCTAAAACAAATGCCAAGTATGCGAAGCCATGTACAAGAACTTGAAAAACTTGATCCTGACCATAGACGCATAGTTGGCTATCGTGCAGATGATTTTATTAATAACTTTACGAGTTAGAAAATGCAAGAGTTTAGATATATAACATCATTCTCAAGAGCGGGTGGCGGAGGGTCTAGTAGCTCACACAGTAGCTCTTCATCGAGTAGTCACAGTAGTAGTTCCTCGAGTTATCGTAACTCATCCTCAAGCTCATCTGGGGGTAATAGTGGCGGGATAGGTTCGCTTATTTTCTTTCTACTATTCTTTGGTGTTTTCGCAGTCATTATTATTCTTATCATTCGAAGTAGCATGAAGGCTGCGAAGGCTAGAGTAGCAAAAGCGAAAGCAGGTATTGATGCTGCTGCTAGTAAAGATGCTGCATGGCAAGATACTACGCTACAGGCGCGTACGCAGGACATATTTCAAAAGTTTGAGTCTGATTGGTGTAGCAAGAATCTAGAAGGTATACAAAGTTACACAACCAAAGAATATTTTGCACATATGCAGCTTGTTGTCACGGCTATGAGAAATCTGGGTCGAACAAATAAGATGGAAGACGTAAAACTTATAAGCGCAAATCCAGTAATAGTTAATGACCAAGCCGATAATCAGAACGATTCCTTCACTGCCGAAATAATAGCTTCTGCTAAGGACATGATTATTGACGACACGGCAGGCAAGACACTACATGAAGACAATAGCTCATTCACTGAATATTGGCATTTTTATCGTCAGGGTGACCAATGGTTGCTGGGAGGGATCTCGCAATCAACTGAAGATGCAGCAATGCTATCGCCAAAGTTGCAGGGCTTTGCTTCCAGTAATGGATTTTTCTATAGCCCAGATTGGGGCTGGTTATTATTGCCCCTAAGAGGACAGTTATTTAGTAGTGCAACTTTTGGAAATTCTGACATCAACAATCACGTAGTCGGGTTGTACCGAAATATTTTAGTAGAGTTTTATGACTACATCCCGAATAAAAATATAGGTGCAGGATACACCATAGCTCAAGCTTCGTTACCCAAAACTTATGGCGACATAGTTGTTCGTCGATCTAAAAGTAAGGTATTTGGGGGTAAAATAAAAGGATTGACCAAAGTAGAAACAGAATGGCAAGACTTCAATAAAAAGTATGAGGTTTTTGCAAGTGATATTGAGAGGGTTACGAGTTTTGAACTCCTTAATCCTGTTTACATGGAGAAGCTGGAAAGTCTATCATACGAGGTTTCGATAGAAGTTGTTGATAACGTAGTATATTTGTTTACAAAAGATAATCAGGCATCATACGATGATATGTTAGTTGTTCTCAAACAGGCTTTTGACGAAATGAAACTCTAACCATGGCTTCAAATCAGAATAGAGAAGACTGGAAAGCAAAATTAACCAGCGAACAGTATGAAGTCTTGCGAAATAAAGCTACAGAGAAGCCTTTTACGGGTAATTTCTTACATAACGAGAAAAAAGGTACTTATGTTTGCGTTGCTTGCGGTAATGAGTTATTTTCAAGCGCCCATAAGTTCGATTCTGGTTCTGGTTGGCCAAGTTTCTATGATATTGAAGAATCTGGTGCTGTTAAGCTAGTGGATGATACTAGTCACAACATGAACAGAACAGAAGTAATATGCGCCAGGTGTGGCGGTCATCTAGGACATTTATTTGATGATGCATACGACCAGCCAACAGGTAAGCGTTTTTGCATAAATTCTATTAGCCTAGATTTCAAAGAGTCAGACGAAAAATAGTCCCAAACAGGCTACAATGTAGAGTAGTGAGAATATATGGACGATAATGACGTAAGAAATCGGTTTAGAAGCACGCAGCGTCGCGACTATGTTGGCCCGATGCCTAAAAAAAGCACGCCTACACCTAAAAATACATATACTTCACAGTTGCCAGCACAACCAGTTAATCCTGTTTCACGTACATTTGTTCCTAGCAAAAAGAGTAAACGGAAGAACGGGCGTGTGTTGAAGTGGGTGTTGCTTGTGCTGTTGGTTGTTTTGCTGACAGGCGGTGGATACTATTACGCCAAGTATTATCGAGTAGAGAAGATTTCTAAAAACGAGGTGGCAAACAAGGCCCAGGAAACGTCAGACACAGCAAAGCCAAAGTCGGAAGAAAAGAAGATCGTTAAGCTTATAGCTACTGGCGACATGATCGCACATAGTGCCATTCTTGAACAAGGTAAGAAACCTAATGGAACATATGATTTCACGCCAATGCTTGCAAATATGAAGCCTTTATTTGATAAGGCTGATGTTCGTTTTTGCAACCAGGCGACTCCTGCTGGTGGTGAATCATTCGGATATTCTGGCTACCCGGTGTTTAATGCGCCCTTAGAATGGCCGCGTGCAATTGAAGGTGTTGGCTGTAATGTTCTAAATATTGGCACCAATCATACTAATGATAAGGGGCAGGGACTTATTGATGCTACCACAGCTGCTTGGGACAATCGACCGAATGTTTTAGCTGCCGTTGGAGCTAATCGTAGCGCAGAAGAACAGGCAAAGATCAGGTATTTTAAACAAGACGGCGTAAAGTTCGCAATCCTATCCTACACGACATATTCAAACAGTCAGCCCACCACAACCTATGGTATTAACATGTATGAAAAAGCAAGGGCGGGTAAGCAAATTACCGAAGCAAAAAACAATGCAGATATTGTACTTGTTAGTATGCGTTGGGGCACCGAATATTCACCGCTAATTAATGCTCAACAAGATCAAATTGCTCAAGAATTGGCAGATGACGGAGCTGATATTGTGTTAGGCCATGGTCCGCACGTATTGGAGCCAGTCAAGAAATTAACAGGTAAAAGTGGCAATCCGACACTAGTATGGTTTTCATTAGGTAATTTTCTGAATGCCCAAATTGAAACCGAGGGGCTCATAGGCGGCTTCGCAATTATGGATATTGATATTGCCAATAAAAAGGTGAGTGATCCTAGGTTCTTGCCAACATACATGCATTACGAATGGACGCCTTCACAGAAAGCCGCTGGCGACCTATTGGCGCGAAAAAACTTTCAAATGTATCCACTAGACCAAGCTGCAACACCAATGGCTAAATCGCAAATAAATACGACAGTAGAAGCTCAAACGGATAGAGTTACGAAAGTGCTCAATACCTATATGCCAGTAGCAATCATAAATTCAAGTCAGTTTTAGTTTAAACTGAAGAATTCTTCCATAGTTTTGCCTGTTTTTTGTATTTCTGTAGCAAGATCAGTGCCGACATAACGTAAATGCCATGGTTCATATTGGTATCCAGTTATTGATTCTTTACCTTCCATATATCTGATGATAAATCCATATTTGTAAGAATTGTTTTTAATCCACTGACCCTCAGGTGTATCTGCAAAACATATTTCTAGATGACATTTTTCACTGACACTTGTTGCGTCGAAAGAAAGTCCTGTTTGGTGTTCGCTGGTTCCTGGTTTGGCGCTATATCTGTCAGCTGCCGCTTGTCCGTCTTTAGCGACGTAACTATCATAAAATTGCTTTTGGAGCGCGTATGATCGGTAGCCACTACCAAATACCAAAATGATCCCGTTGTTTTTTGCAGCATTGAACATCTCGATCAGGGCTGGCTCAGCCTGTTTGGAGTAGTGCATTTGTTCGGCGGCACCACTTAAACGCAGCTTTACATCTGGGGTAATTAAATCGTTTGGCACATAGTTTTCAGGAAGTGGTCGAGTTTTATTGACAATCCACCATAAGCTACCTGGCGAGTCTATAGAATATTTTGCGTTATCAAATTCTTCCTTGTTTGCTGTGTTCTGATTATCAGATTTGGTTGTTTTAGCTTTTTGCTCATTCTGGGTTTCAATTGGCGTATTATCTTTTCTGTTCAATACAAAAAATGCAGTTCCAGCGATACAAACTATAACTATCCCTAAAACTAATAGTAGCTTCTTGTTCATGTTAGTAGTATACAATCTGACACGTAAGGTATACTAAATTAAATGATTGATAAAAAAACAATTCCCACCAAACTCTTCTGGGTTGATCTAGAGATGACCGGACTTGAAGTTGAAAGCGACGTATTGCTAGAGATAGCCGCAGAAATTACAGATTTTAATTTTGTTACTCTGGGTAGTTACGAAGCTAGGATAAAACAAGATCGACAAACAGTTGTAGATAGAATGCAAAAAAATATTTGGTGGAAAGACTATCCAGCTAACCGTGACCAGTTTATCGACGGTCTCGAAAAAGGCAAAGACTTAAAAGTAGTCGAGCAGGAAATAATCAAGCTTGTTGACGAACACTTTAATGGTGAACCAGCCATTTTAGCAGGTAACTCTATACACAATGACAGGAATTTTATTAAGTTCTGGATGCCCGCACTTGATCTGAAATTGCATTATAGAATGCTGGATGTAACGACACTTAAAATTATAATGCAAGGCAAGCACGGCTACGAGTTTGAGAAAAATGACGCACATCGCGCTTTCGATGATATTCAGGCCTCGATTGCAGAACTACAACATTACTTAGAGTGGCTTCGAAATGGATCATAAGACTGTAGAAGATTATATTTTAAGCATGCCAAACGCGTGGCTAGATTACCCTTTTGGCGAAGAAGTATCGGTTTATAAAGTAGGTGATAAGATGTTTGCGCTCATAGCTGAAGGCAAAGACCCGGTTAGGATTAGTCTAAAATGCGATCCATTATTAGCGAAACTGTTAAGAGAAAAGTATGAAACTGTCCTGGAAGGCTATCATCTTAATAAAAAACATTGGAATACAATTATCTTAAGCGGCCAGTTGCCGTGGGAGGAAATCCAAGGCTTCATTCGTCATAGTTACGATCTTGTAGCTGGTATTGACGAGCCATTCCCGACTATTAAATAACGCCTCATAGATCTTATTAGTCTTTGTAGTTTGCCAAAATGGCCGCAGCCTTATATTGAGCAGCGAGTGCGTCTTTAGCTTTTTTGTTGGTTGTGCCTTTGTAGGCAGACTGAACTGTTTTGGCGTAGTCTGTAAGATCTCCGCGAATAGTATCTAGGAATACTTCGTCAAATTTGTTAAATTGTTCAGCTTTCGTTAGTAGCTCATCATTCTTTTTGGATTCACTGTTAGCGAGTGACTTGGCGTCTACTTTTACACCGAGGGTTTTTGCGGAGCTTTGAAGGGCTGACTGCTCGCTAGTAAGGGTCAGCTGAGTAGTGATGGCTAGATTCTTTGCCTCAGCTGTCCTAGCTTTTTTTAGTGCAATGTCAGATAACCTTATTAGTTCTTTTTGTTGTTTAATGGCGCTTGTTAATTGTAGTTGGACTTCCTTGTCGGCTTTGCCAAGAAAACTAGAAACTATTGCTGCAGTCACGATCAAAATAGTTATTATTACGACTATAATTAGCACTTTTGCTGTCTTTGAGCCGCCAGTTGGAAGGGGTATTAGACTTTTTTTCTTAGCGACACCAGGATTAGTAATAAAGTCATACGGGTTACTCCCCTGGGACATTTGTTGTTGATTGAGTGGTGGAGGCGCTTGAGGTGTGTTCGGATCCATAAGCATTAGCATACAATTTATAGGTGTTAAGTAGCAAGTCCTCAAGAGCATTAAATTGACAAAAAAGCATAAGTATGTTAGATTGTAGCCAGGAAATAGCAAAATCAAAAATGAAAGAAAATCAAATTAATCAGTCACCAGAACTAGAATATAAAAGAACAGAAGGGGATAAACTTGCTGAATTGCAGGCAGACAGAGCAGCAGCAGCCGGAAAATGGGAAGGCTTTGGTGCGCCTGCTGAAGTAAGTGCCGAGGCTGAAGAACAGTGGGGGGCTGGGTTACTGTCTAGCATACAGGAAGGCTTGGAGCTTGATTTATTAACTGCAATAGAAGTAGATAAACCAACTGCTGAATATGTTGTTGAAAAACAACAAGAACTCGGAGATCGAATTATCGATTTATCTGGCGGCGGTGAAGTTTTGCCAAATAAAGTTATACGCGCCAAGAGAAGGTTGGCTGATGGTAGTGAGATTTATGCGCATAGGACTTCTGACGGTAGAGTTGTGAGTGTGGGCGCAAGTGAGTTGACTCATGACGGAAGAACAAAACACTCGAGTGTTAGCTTCTTGGATTTTGGTCCTCCAAAATTACATTTTGAAAGTGATGTACTCGACAATGACGGAGAAATTAAGAAAGTGGAGGCTTTCATAGTGACCGCTTCTAATAACCGTGGAAACATATCAGGTGGCGCAATCCAGTCATCTCCAGATATTGCGGCACGTGGCTCACAACGTTTAGAATTGACTGAGAGTCAGGCAGCATCTGTGATTAATTCAACACTCGAGCTTATTGAGCAAAAAACAAATGAGGTCGATACGACAGTACGTGCCGCCTAAACAGTATAATTCTTATACTTGCTACATAGTACTTTCTACTTGATACTAGAGTCATGGACGCTGTTGAAGAAGTAAAATCTAGACTGAATATAGAGGATGTTGTTGCTGAGTACGTTCAGCTTAAGCGTGCTGGTCGTAATTTCAAGGGATTGAGCCCATTTAGTAACGAAAAAACACCTAGCTTTATGGTGAGTCCAGAAAAACAGATCTGGCATGATTTTTCTTCAGGTAAGGGTGGTAATGTATTTAGTTTCGTAATGGAAGTGGAGGGATTAGATTTTAAGGCCGCGTTGGAACTGCTTGCCAGAAAAGCTGGTGTCGATTTGTCACAGTATCAAAGCAGTCACTCTGCGAGTGTTTCTAAACAAAAAGATCGTTGCTACGAGGTCATGGAGCTGGCGACGAAGTTCTATCAAGTTCAGTTTAGTAAAAACAGTAAAACTCTCGATTATGTATTAAAGACGCGAGGCTACACCAAAGAAACGGCACTACTATTTAAATTGGGTTATTCGCCAAACAACGGCGACGCATTAGTCAAGTTCTTGCGATCAAAAAATGTAAGCGACAAAGACATTAAGAATGCTGGCTTGAGTACTGATCGGATGAGTGGAACATCTGACATGTTCAGGGGGCGTCTAATGATTCCTTTGTGCGACCCTCAAGGTAGGGTTGTTGGCTTTACTGCGCGGATTCTTGAAGAAGATCCAAATGCGCCCAAATATATCAATACGCCACAAACTGTTTTGTATGATAAAAGTCGCCATGTATATGGGTTAGATTTGGCAAAAGACGCTATTCGCAAGCAAGAATTTAGTGTACTGGTTGAGGGAAATCTTGATGTTATAGCGAGCCATCAGGCAGGAGTAACTAATGTTGTCGCAACCGCGGGCACCGCTTTGACTGAGATGCAGCTAAAAGCTCTACATCGCTTTTCTGGTGACGTTAGATTGGCCTTCGATCAAGACCGTGCCGGACTGAATGCCACAGAAAGGGCTATACCTATTGCTGGTAAAGTTGGCGTAACGCTGAATATGATTACAATTCCAAGTGGCAAAGACCCGGACGAACTCATCAAGAAAGACCCGGAACTTTGGAAAGCTGCAATAAATAATTCGCAACCAGCACTAGATTGGCTAATTGAACATTACCAATCGCAGCTTGATCTAAGCACCGCATCTGGCAAGCGTCAATTTAGCGACATAGTACTTGGTGTTGTACGTAAAATTACCGATGATGTTGAACGTGATCACTATGTTGATAAAATTGCTGGAATTATAGGTGCAACTAAGGAGGCATTAATATCCAAAATGGGTAATGACGTTAGTGACACATCTTCACCGCGTCGCAAAGTCACGGTTGCTAAACAGAGCAAAGAATTAGCGGTAGATTTAACAAAAACTCAGGACCATTTGTTGGCGCTTACGCTTATGCGGCCGATCTTACGGAAATACCTTGGATTAATTACTAAAGGAATGCTTTTGAGTGATGACGCCCAAACCGTTTTAGTATTTTTGCAGACACACCCGGAGTTTACAGGTGACGAGGTTCAACTGAAGGACTTGAGAAAAGTCATCGATTATGTCAAAATGTTAACACTACAATATGAGACGTTGTACCAGTCGCTTGATGAACTTGAGCTGACAAACGAAGCTGAAAGATTGCAGGTCCGTCTCGTAGAACAATATGTAAAAACGAAAAAACACGATTTATCGGTCCAAATGCGGACGACAACAGATACGCAAACACAAGATTTATTACAAGAAGCTAAGGCGCTAGACGCTTTACTAAAAAAAGCCAAGGAGGTTTCTAATGGCCAAAAAGCCAAAGGTTGAAGTAACAAGTGACGACAAGTCTCTAGAGCAAGTGAAACAAGAAATTATTGAATCTGCAAAAAAGGCAGGCAAGGTTAAGCAAAAAGAAATTTTGAGCAAAATACCAGACAAGCCAGAAAACGTTGATTTATTGGATCGTCTCTATACGGAGCTAGCAGACCTTAGTATTGAAGTTGTTGTCGCAGATGAGCCAACCGGCTCATTTAATGACGGTTGGGCTGCAGACGAAGAAGAGGAAGAGGTTGACGTAACAGAGCCTGTTTACCTAGATGATATAGCTGACGACTCCGTACGATTGTACTTGCGCGAAATAGGTAAAATTCCGCTTCTGAATGCAGAAGAAGAGTTAGCACTTGCTCAGCGAGTGGTGGCAGGAGACAAAGACGCCAAAGATAAAATGGCAGAGGCAAACATGCGTTTGGTGGTGTCGATTGCAAAGCGTTACGTGGGCCGCGGATTGGATCTTCTCGATTTGATCCAAGAAGGAAACACAGGGTTACTTCGGGCGGTTGAAAAATTTGATCCAGACAAAGGATTCAAGTTTAGTACTTACGCAACATGGTGGATTCGCCAAGCTATTACGCGCGCAATTGCTGACCAGGCACGAACGATTCGTATTCCAGTGCACATGGTGGAAACGATTAACAAATTACTTCGTACACAGCGTAGATTGACTCAGGAACTTAACCGAGAGCCAACTAACGAAGAAATTGCTAAAGCCATGGAAATAGACGTCGAAAAAGTTGAACACATAATGAAGATCAAGCAGGATATTTCTAGTCTTGACGCTAGTGTGCGTGACGACGAAGAAGATTCGGTCTTGGCTGACTTTATTGAGGATGAAGATACTGTTTCACCAGAAGAATCAGCGACAAATCAACTACTCAAAGAGCATGTCAAAGACATGTTAGGTAGCCTGACTGAAAGAGAGCAGAAGATCCTAAAACTTCGTTTCGGGCTAGAAGACGGCAAAAGTCATACACTCGAAGAGGTTGGACAAGAATTTAGCGTGACCCGTGAACGTATCCGGCAGATTGAGGCTAAGGCGCTAGCAAAGCTTCGCAAGCACAAAGACAGTAAGAAGCTTCACGACTACATCAAGTAAACAACCATGCTTGTAGCTTTGATATTTTTTGTGTTTTTACCAAGCATTATTGCTGTTTGTATTCTAGGACCAATGATAATTCTTAGACGTAAAAAAGAGGTAAAATCAAATGAAAAAAATGAAGAGTAATGTTTCTATTTTTGGTTTAGGTGGAACTAACGGTAGCGGTAAAGATACGGTAGCCGCAATGTTAAAGGAAAGTCATAATTATTACGTTGCGTCTGCAACTGACATGCTTTCTACTGAATTAGTAAAGCGTGGATGGCCTACAGATCGAGAGCATAAGTCAAAACTAAGTGCTGAATGGCGTCGTGAGTACGGCATGTCGGCTATAGTGGATCGAGCATACGAGTATTATAAGGATCATATTTCTGAGTTTGACGGCATGATAGTGGGTAGTTTGCGACATCCTGGAGAAGCTGATCGAATACATGAATTGGGTGGCAAGCAAATTTGGGTCGATGCTGATCCTCATGTTCGTTATGAGCGCGTAAATGCAAACGCACACGCTAGGGGTCGTGCTATAGAAGACGACATAACCTTTGACGAATTTTTATCACACGAAGAGCGTGAAATGCATCCAGTCGGTGATGAAGCGACACTTAACATGGCTGCGGTTAAAGAGCGCGCAGATATTTTTCTTCAGAATGATGGTGACAATATCGACCAATTTAAAGTCTATTCTAAAAAGATGTTAGGGCTAACAGACTAGAGCAATTATAATTAACTTAAATGAATACTAAATCTGTCCAAGATATTGATGTTTTTAAAAAATCGCTGAGTCTGTATAAGAAACTTATTGATGAAGACATCAAGGCATATACTAAACAGATCCAAACTTCCACCCTTCAGCAGTTTGGCAAGAACTCAAGAATTGAAATCGACGCATTTTTAAGCATTTTAGAGCGAGGAGGAAAGAGAATTCGTGGTGCGCTGGTGTGTCTTGGATATGAAATGTCAGGTGGCAAAGACGCGGAAATGATTCGTATAGCAGCGCGTGCCATAGAAATGATTCATGCCTATATTTTGATAATTGATGACATTCAAGACAGATCTTTAGTTCGTAGAGGAGGCCCAGCGGCACATGTTATCCTTGCCGATTATCACCACAAGAAAGAGCTTGCAGGCGATAGTGATCATTTTGGAATTTCTGTGGCACTAAACGCAGCACTTAGTGGTGCCCATGCTGCACAAATGTTACTTGCTAATCTGCCGGTAGACGAAGATCTTCGTCTAAAAACTGTCAGTATTGTAAACAGAACTATGCTGGTTACTGCTCACGGACAAACTAATGATATATTTAATGAAGTCGTTGCTAAGGTGAGTGATCTTGATATAGATCGTGTTCTGGAATGGAAAACCGCACACTATACGTTTTTAAACCCGCTGCATGTTGGAATGGTGTTGGCTGGCGCTGATTGTCATGTAACCGATGCGATAACTGAATATGCTATTCATGCTGGTAAAGCGTTTCAAATAACAGACGATATTTTAGGTATTTTTGGTACGGAGTTTGATAGTGGTAAAAGCCCAATGGATGATATACGGGAAGGTAAGAGGACACTACTGACAGCATACGCACTCCGCAACGCCAGTGATGCAGACCGTAATTTTTTAGTTCAGATGCTTGGCAACAGAGATATAACTCCTGCCGAGTTTGAGTGCTGCAAGGGAGCGATCACGCAATCTGGAGCTCTTGTATATGCGCAAGCCGAAGCTAAAAAGCATGTTGATATAGCACTAAATACTTTGCATTCAGAATCAAACCGTTGGACTCCAGAAGGCGTTTCATTCTTGAATGGATTAGCTCAATATCTTTTAGCACGTGAGTCATGAGTACCCCCGAGCAGGATATATTTAAAAGAGGTAGTACCACTTATTACTTAAGCTCAAAATTCTTCACCAAAAAAGTAAGGGAAGATGTTTTTAAGCTTTATAGTTTTGTGCGTGTAGCTGATGATTATGTTGACGCGATACCGCAAAAAGCAGATGATTTTATGAGATTACGCCAGGCTTGGAACGAGGCCTTAAATAACGTTAGTTTTAGTACCGATATTTCGGAAAGCGACACTATAGACCAAAGGGTAGTAAAGAACATAATTTACGTTAGTCGAAAATACAATTTTGATGAAGAGTGGATCAATTCTTTTTTAGATTCTATGCAAGCAGACATAGACAATAAATTATACAAGCAAATTGAAGATAGCCTTTGGTATGTTTATGGTTCTGCAGAAGTTATAGGTTTGATGATGGCGCGTATTTTGGGACTTAATGTAGAGTCATATGAAGGGGCAAAATTACAGGGCAGGGCGATGCAATGGATTAACTTTATTCGTGATATCGCTGAAGATATCGAACTAGGTCGGTGCTACTTCCCGGAAAGCGTACTTAAACAGCATGGCATAAAAGAGATTTCACAAAAAAATGCCCGTGCGAATCCAGATGTTTTTAATAATTTCGTTCGTGACGAGATTGATCGTTATAGGTGCTGGCAGGAAGCCGCAGATAAATCGTATGTATTTATACCTAAAAGGTTGAGAATCCCACTCCAGACAGCCCGAGATATGTATAATTGGACAGCCGAAGAAATATATAAAAATCCAATGATTGTTTTTGAAAAAAAGCTAAAACCATCAAAACAACAAGTTTT